>DASSVD010000099.1:0-18064 GCA_035706365.1 Nocardioidaceae bacterium | reverse complement strand
GATGAGCGAGGTCCAGCACGGGCTGGAGGGCGTCGTCGCGTTCGAGACCGAGATCGCCGAGCCCGACAAGGAGGGATCCGCGCTGCGCTACCGCGGCGTGGACATCGAGGACCTCGTCGGGCGGGTGCCGTTCGAGAACGTGTGGGGGCTGCTGGTGGACGGCAGCTACCGTCCCGGGTTGCCGCCGGCCGAGCCGTTCCCGCTGCCGGTGCACTCCGGCGACATCCGGGTCGACGTGCAGAGCGCGGTGGCCATGCTCGCGCCCACCTGGGGACTGCGGCCGCTCTACGACATCGACGCGGATCAGGCGCGCGACGACCTCGCCCGGGCCGCGGTGATGGTGCTGTCCTACGTCGCCCAGGCCGCGCGCGGGATCGGCCAGCCGATGGTCCCCCAGTCGGAGGTGGACAAGGCCGGCTCCATCACCGAGCGCTTCATGATCCGGTGGAAGGGCGACCCGGACCCCAAGCACGTCAAGGCGGTCGACGCCTACTGGGCGTCGGCGGCCGAGCACGGCATGAACGCCTCGACCTTCACCAGCCGGGTCATCGCCTCCACCGGGGCCGACGTGGCCGCTGCGCTGTCCGGAGCGATCGGCGCGATGAGCGGCCCGCTGCACGGCGGCGCTCCGTCGCGGGTGCTCGGGATGCTCGAGGAGGTCGAGCGCACCGGCGACGCCGCGGCGTACGTCAAGCGCGTGCTGGACGGCGGGGAGAGGCTGATGGGCTTCGGCCACCGGGTCTACCGCGCCGAGGACCCGCGCGCCCGGGTGCTGCGCCGCACGGCCCGGGAGCTCGGCGCCCCGCGTTACGAGGTGGCCGAGGCGCTGGAGCAGGCCGCGCTCGCCGAGCTGCGCGAGCGCCGCCCGGACCGGGTGCTGGAGACCAACGTCGAGTTCTGGGCAGCGATCGTGCTCGACTTCGCGGAGGTCCCGCCGCACATGTTCACCTCGATGTTCACCTGCGCCCGCACCGGCGGATGGTCGGCGCACGTCCTCGAGCAGAAGCGCACCGGCCGGCTGATCCGGCCCTCTGCGAAGTACGCCGGCCCCGGGCCCCGGCCGGCCGAGGAGGTCTCCGGCTGGGAGCCGTCCTGGGCCGACCGATGACCGCGCGGGACGTCGCCGCGCTCTGGGACGGCGAGGCCGCGACCTTCGACGACGAGCCGGACCACGGGTTGGGTGACCCCGCGGTCCGGGAGGCGTGGCGCACCCTGCTCGCCGAGCACCTTCCCGCGCCGCCGGCGCGCGTGGCGGACCTGGGCTGCGGCACCGGGTCGCTATCGGTGCTGCTCGCCGAGCAGGGCCACCGGGTCTCCGGCATCGACCTGTCGCCGCAGATGGTCCAACGGGCCCGGGCCAAGGCGGAGTCGCGCGGCCTCGACGTCGAGGTGACGGTGGGGGATGTGGCGGATCCCGGACTGCCCGCGGCCACCTTCGACGTGGTGCTGAGCCGGCACGTGCTGTGGGCCGTGCCCGACCCCGCCGCCGCACTCGAGCGGTGGGTGGACCTGCTCGCGCCGGGTGGTCGGCTGGTGCTGGTGGAGGGCTTCTGGTTCACCGAGGCGGGGCTGCGCGCCCGGGACGCCGAGGCGCTGGTGCGTGCGCTCGACCGCCAGGCCACCGTGCACCCGCTCGACGACCCGCGACTGTGGGGCAAGCAGGTCGCCGACGAGCGCTACCTGCTGGTCTCCACCGGCTGATCCTCCTGCGCACGCCGGCCGGCCAGGAGGCTGGTCAGCACGGTGACGGCGAGGATGCCCACGATGACCACCAGCGAGACCAGAGTGGGGATCTCCGGGACCGACGGCCACTGCACGTGCGCCCAGTGCAGGCCGAGCTTCGCGCCGATGAAGGCCAGGATCGCGGCCAGCCCGTAGCTGAGGTGCACCAGCGAGGACAGCGCACCCTCGAGGACGAAGTAGAGCGCCCGCAGGCCCAGCAGCGCGAACGCGTTCGTGGCGAAGACCAGGTACGGGTCGCCGGTGATGCCGTAGACCGCCGGGACCGAATCGACGGCGAAGACCACGTCGGTGACCAGCACCGCGGCCACGACCAGCGCGAGCGGGGTGAGCGCCCGCCGACCGGTGCGCCGCTGGCGCACCGTCAGCCGAGTCCCCTCGTAGTCGCGGGTCACCGGCAGCATCCGCTGCAGCAGCCGGACGCTGCGCAGCTGGGTCACGTCGACCTGATGCCCCGCTCCGGTGAGCTCGTCGCGCAGGATCTTCACCGCGGTGACCACCAGTACCAGCCCGAAGACCAGGAACATCGCGTCGAACCGGGACAGCGCCGCGGCGCCGAGCGCGATGAAGACGCCACGCAGCACCAGGGCGCCGATGATCCCGTAGAGCAGCACCCGCTGCTGCAGCGCTCGCGGCACCGCGAACGCGCCGAGCAGCAGCATGAACACGAACAGGTTGTCCACGCTCAGCGACTTCTCGACCAGGTAGCCGGTGAGGTACTCCACGCCGCGATCGGCGCCGAACTGCGCCCACACGTAGCCGCCGAAGGCCAGTGGCAGGGCGATGTAGAAAGCCGACCAGGCGACCGCCTCGCGCATGCTCACCTCGTGCGGTCGCCGGGTGAGCACGAAGTCGACGGCCAGCAGCACCACGACGGCGCCGATGGTGAGCGTCCACAGGGTCGGGGTGGCCACGGTGTCCAGTGCAGCGGGGGCCGCTTGCGCAGCCGGGGCCGCGGACAGGGTTGAGAGCATGGGACTCCTCGAGCAGTGACTCGAGGTCTCCTTCACCCGACAGCGGGTGCACGACCGGGGCGCCATGGGACGCCGTACTGACCGGTGGTGCGTTGGGAAGTACTCCCCTCGCGCAGCAGTCTACCGGCAACCAGGCTCCGGTTTCGAGCCCGGACGCGCGGGTACGTCGCGGCCATGGGCGCCCGCCGGTTCGTGGTCCAGCGGCATCGGGCCAGCCGTGACCACTACGACCTCCGCCTGGAGGTGGACGGCGTCCTGGTCAGCTGGGCGGTGCCGAAGGGCCCCACGCTCGATCCGCACCGCCGGCGCAGCGCGTTCCGCGTCGACGACCACCCGATGGAGTACCTCGACTTCGAGGGCGTGATCCCGGGCGGCTACGGCTCCGGAGACGTGATCGTGTGGGACCGCGGCACCTGGACCCCGCACGGCACCGACGACCCCGCCGCCGCGCTGCGCGCTGGAGAGCTGCACGTCGACCTCGACGGGCACAAGCTCCAGGGCCGCTTCGCGCTGGTCCGCCGCGGTCACGGCGACCGGGACGAGGACGACCAGGACAACCAGTGGCTGCTGGTGCACAAGCGTGACGCGGCCGCGGTCGAGGGCTGGGAGCCCGACGAGCATCCCCGCTCGGTGCTGTCGGGGCGCACCAACGAGGAGGTGGCCGCGAGCCCGGAGCGGATGTGGCGCTCGGACCTCCCGGCCGCCCAGGCCTCGGTGGAGCTGCGCCCTGGCGGTGTCACCGACGACGAGCTCGACGCTCTGGCCGGGCTCAGCCAGCAGGGCACGTGGTCGGTGTTCGGCCGCGACCTGAAGGTGACCAACCTGGACAAGGTGCTCTTCCCCGGGCGCACCGACGAGCCGCCGGTGACCAAGCGGGAGCTGCTCGCATACGCCGCACGGGTGGCTCCGGTGGTGCTGCCCTACCTGACCGGGCGGGCGCTGAACATGCACCGCTACCCGTCCGGCGCCGACAGTCGCGGCTTCTGGCACAAGGAGCGGCCCGCGCACGCGCCGGCCTGGCTGGGCACCTGGGACAACCCGGACGCCGACGAGGGCGAGACCCACACCTACGTGGTCGTCGACGAGCCCGCGGCAGTGGTGTGGGCGGCCAACTTCGGCGCGCTGGAGTGGCACGCGTGGACCTCGCGCACGGACCGGCCGCAGCAGCCGACGTACGCCCTGATCGACATCGACCCGGGGTCCAAGACGTCGTGGGAGGAGGTGCTGACGCTGGCCCGGCTGCACCGGACCGCGTTCGAGCACCTCGGGATCGAGGCCCGGCCCAAGGTGACCGGGCGCCGCGGCATCCAGATCTGGGTGCCGATCCGCCGTGGCCCGTCCTTCGACGAGACGCGCGCTTGGGTGGAGAAGCTCTCGCGCACCGTCGGCGCCGTCCAGCCGGACCTGGTCAGCTGGGCGTGGGAGGTCAAGGCGCGCGGCGGGCGAGCCCGACTGGACTTCACCCAGAACGCGGTGAACAAGACCCTGGTGGCGCCGTACAGTCCTCGGGCCGCGCCCGGGGCGCCGGTCTCGGCACCGATCACCTGGGAGGAGCTGGACGACCCGGCGCTGCGGCCGGACGGGTTCACCGTGCGGTCCGTGCTGCAGCGGATCGAGGAGCACGGCGACCTGTTCGCGCCGGTGCTCGAGTCCGCCCAGGCGCTGCCGCGGTTGAGCTGAGTCACAGTCGACGTGAGCCGGCGGGCTAGAGCGGCTTGCCGAAGTAGCGGGCGGTCGGCGACCAGGCGTAGTGCCCGAACGGCTCGACCGGGGTGTAGCCCGCGGAGGTGTAGAGCGCGATCGCCTCGGGTTGGCGCAGCCCGGTCTCGAGCACCATCAGGTCCGCTCCTGCGGCGCGCGCGTCGTCCTCCAGGCCGGTGAGCAGCCGCCGGGCGAGGCCGCGACGTCGCCCGGCCGGAGCGACGTACATCCGCTTCACCTCGGCCGCGCGCACCCGGCCGAGCGCGCGCACGTCGGGGCGAAGCCGCCAGCCGCCGGTGGCCACGGGATCGCCGTCCAGGTAGCCGACGAAGAACGCGCCGCTCGGCGGGTCGAAGACGGTGGGGTCCATCGGGGTGTCGTCGGGCCCGCCGTAGCGGACGACGTACTCCTGTTGCACCTCGGCGACCAGCAGCTGCGCGTCGGAGGCGAGGAACGGCACGGCACGCACCTCGAAGCGCGCGGCCGTCCCGCTGCTCGTCGACTGTCCCATCGTGCGTCCCTCCCCCGCCAGACCCCGTCCCGGGTGCCAGAATAGTCGGGTCCGTGCGTCCCCCGGGCGCTGCCGAGTGACCCCGGGAGGTCCACGCCACCGTGACTGACGCGATCACCATCCCCGACGCGCTGAAGCCGCGTGACGGCCGCTTCGGCTCCGGCCCTTCGAAGGTGCGCGCCGAGGCGCTGCAGGCGCTGGCCGACACCGGCACCACGCTGGTCGGCACCTCGCACCGCCAGGCTCCGGTGCGGTCGCTGGTGGGGCGCGTCCGGGAGGGGATCGCCGCGCTCTACCACCTGCCCGACGGCTACCAGGTGGTGCTGGGCAACGGCGGGTCGACCGCGTTCTGGGACGTGGCGACCTGCTGCCTGGTGCGGCAGCGCAGCCAGCACCTGTCCTTCGGCGAGTTCGGCGCCAAGTTCGCCCAGGCGGTCGCGGCCGCGCCGTTCCTGGATGCGCCGACGGTGGTCGAGGCGCCGGCCGGCAGCCGCTCGGAGGGGTACGCCGAGCCCGGGGTGGACGCCTACGCGTGGACGCACAACGAGACCTCCACCGGAGTGATGGCACCGGTACGCCGCGTCGCCGGCGCGGACCCGGATGCGCTGATGCTGGTCGACGGGACCTCGGCCGCGGCCGGCCTGCCGCTCGAGGTGAGCGAGGTGGACGCCTACTACTTCGCGCCGCAGAAGGGACTGGCCTCCGACGGCGGGCTGTGGCTGGCGCTGCTGTCCCCGGCGGCGGTGGAGCGCGCTGGACAGCTGGCCGCCACGCAGCGCTGGGTGCCGCCGTCCCTGGATCTGGGCACCGCGATCGCCAATTCGGCCAAGGACCAGACCTACAACACGCCCTCGATCGCGTCGCTGTTCTTGATGGCCGAGCAGCTGGACTGGCTGCACGCCCACGGCGGCCTCGACTTCGCCGTGCGCCGCTGCGGCGACAGCTCCGGGCGGCTCTACCGCTGGGCCGAGGCCGGCCCGGTCACCCGCCCGTTCGTCGCCGACCCGCAACACCGCTCCCCGGTGGTGGCCACGATCGACTTCGACCCGGCCGTCGACGCCGCCCGGCTGGCCGGAGTGCTGCGTGCCAACGGGATCGTCGACGTCGAGCCCTACCGGAAGCTGGGGCGCAACCAGCTGCGGATCGCGATGTATCCCGCGGTCGACCCCGACGATGTCGAGGCGCTCACGGCCTGCGTCGACCACGTCGTCGCACGACTGTGAGGTAGAACCAGCCGACCAGCACCGCCGCCAGCACTCCGCCGGCCAGCCAGACCGAGCCGTCCTCCTCCAGCGACAACCGGTCGTCCTGCGCCTGGTCGGCTGTCGACCGGGCAGCCGGTGCCGGGCTCGTCGGTGACGGGGCCGGCGAGGCGACCGGCCTGTCCGGCGCGGCCACACCGACGGCACGGGCCACCGCGGGTGGCAGGGCGATCCGCAGGACCTGGGTGTAGGCGCCCTCGGTGCCGATCAGCACCTCGCCTGCGGGCGAGACCGCGACCGCCTCGCCCTGCTCCTGGGCCGGGAGGCCGAACGTGCCCACCCGGTCCAGGCCGGGCCACGTGTAGACCGCCGCCGTCCCGTAGGTGCGCAGCACGAGGTGCTTCCCGTCGGGGAAGAAGGCGCCGTCGGTGACCAGCCCGGGCACCCGGCCCACCGCACGCAGCCGGTTCACCGCGTGCGGGTCGAGGGGCCGCGGTGCGGCGTACACGGTGCCGCCGGTCAGCTCCTTGCTCACCACGAGCACCTGCCCGGTGCGCGGGTGGACCAGCAGCGCCTCGGCGTCGCGGGCACCGTCGGGGTAGGCGAGCTCGAACGACGCCGCGTCCACCGCGCGCTCGCCGCGGGCGTCGCCCAGGGGGACCCGGTAGACCTGCACCGACCCGCGGGCGTGCCGGTTGTCGCCGAGGTCGCCGACCCACACCGTCGTGTGCCGTCCGGACGCGAGCGCCTCGACGTCGGTGACCGCGTCGGCGTAGCGGACGGTCCCGACCGTGTCACCGGTACGCCGCTCCACCGTGTAGACGATCGGCTCCGAGCCGGAGTCGTTCGCCGTGGCCACGAGGTCGCGGCGCGCCACCAGACCGCTGGACTCGGTGATGTCGCGGTCGGTGTAGGTCAGCACCACCTGCGCCGGGACCGGGTCGTCGCGGGCGGGCAGCGCACCCCAGGCGCCGAGAGCGGTACCCAGGGCGGCGACCGCCGCCACCGCGTGGTGGCTACGCGCCATCGGGCGCATCCAGCCCGTCCAACCGGTCCAGCAGGGCGGGGCGCACTTGCCACAGCGCGGTGAGCTCGGCCAGCTCCTGTGCGGCGGCGCGGGCCGCATTGGTCGTCGCGTGGCCGCGCACTCCCCCGGTGCGGACTGCGCGCAGCAGGGTGTTGCGAGGCGTGTGCTGGCTCTCGACGAACTCGATCACGTCCACCCGGTAGCCGGTGCGGCGCAGCACCGCGGCGCGCAAGGCGTCGGTGAGCGTGTCGGCGAAGCGCTCCCGGAGGATGCCGTGCCGGGTCAGCAGGGAGTACGGCGCCGGGGTCGGCGCCTTGCGCAGCTGGGCGGCCACGTCGTGGTGGCAGCAGGGGGCGGCCAGCACCAGCGACGCCTCCCACTCCACGGCGCGGGCCAGAGCGTCGTCGGTGGCGGTGTCGCAGGCGTGCAGGGCAAGCACCACGTCGGGACGGTCGTCGAGATGTACGCCGCCGATCCCGCCGACCAGGAACGTCGCCTGGTCGGCGAGCCCGAGCGTCTGCGCGGTCTGCGTGTTGTGCCGGTGGGACTGCTCCTTGACGTCGACGCCGGTCACGGCGACCGGCAACCCCAGCACCGCGGTCAGGTACCGGTGCCCGGCGAAGGTCAGGTAGGCGTTCCCGCAGCCGAGGTCGACCACGCGCAACGGATCCTCGGGGGTCGGCGTGCGCAGCTGGCCGGACGAGATCGCGCCGGTCACGGCGGGCCCGAGCACGCGCAGGAACTCCTCGACCTGGTGGTACTTCGCGCGCCGGGTGGGCTTGACCCGGCCGCGTTCGTCGGCGATGCCGAGGGCCCGCAGGACCGGGTCGTCCTCGGGCAGGAGGCGGGGCTTGCTGCGGTCGTGCCGGCGCTGCGGCTCGGCGGGATCCTCACCGGCGGGCGCGCGCTCGGCGGTGTGCAGCATCGCCTCGAGCTTCTTGGTGACGCGCAGCTGGTGGGTGTGCTGCACGGTGTCCACGTGCCAGTTCCCGAACGGCTCGTCGAGCAGGTCGTCCACCGCCGTCCGGGCGGCCTCCCCCAGCGCGTGGTTGCTGGTGTGCGCCTGGGTCTCGTCGTAGGCGGTCACCTGCAGGTGGCGGCCGGCGCGCAGGTCGACGTACCGCAGCTCCACGCGTCGCCAGCGCGGCCGGGCGCCCTTGCGCCGACCGGAGGCGACCGCGCGGACCAGGCGGCCGTCGTCGAGGATCTCGCCGCGCAGCCGGGTGAGGGCGCGGGGCAGCGGCTCGGGCACGGCTACCCCAGCAGGGCCGAGACGGCCACGATCAGGATCAACGCCACCAGCGCCACGGGGATCACCAGGCGGCGGTAGCGGGGATGCATGCCTTCGAGTCTACGCATCGGCGCGGGACCGCCCGTTCGCGCTATGGACCCGCCGCAGCCGTCGCCCTAGCGTCGGAGGTTGTTCCCGACCACCGGCTCCGCGGGGGAGAGCGAAACTCACCGCAGGAGGCTCAGCTGTGTTCATCCAGATCATCCAGGGGACCTGCACCAAGCCCGACGAGCTGCGCGCGATGGCCGACCGCTGGCGCGCCGAGATCGCGCCCACCGCGACCGGCTGGCTCGGCGGCACCTACGGCTTCACCGACGACGGCACGTTCGTCGGAGTGATTCGCTTCGAGAGCAAGGAAGCGGCGATGGCCCACTCCGAGAGCCCGGCCCAGACCGCCTGGTGGGAGGAGGCGTCGCGGTTGTTCGACGGCCCGGTGGAGTTCCACAACGCCGAGGACGTCTCGATGATGCTCGGCGGGGGCTCCGACGACGCCGGCTTCGTGCAGGTGATCCGCGGCAAGGTCGCCGACCCGAGCCGGCTCAAGGCGATCCTCGAGCAGGACACCGACACGCTGCACCGGATGCGCCCGGAGATCCTCGGCGGCACGCTGGCCATCGAGGAGGACGGCACCTTCACCGAGACGGTGGCGTTCACCGACGAGGAGTCCGCCCGCCGCGGCGAGCAGCAGGAGATGCCCGAGGAGATGCGGGAGGGGTTCGAGGAGGCGATGCGCGACGTCACCTACCTCGACCTGCACCACCCGTGGTTCGCCAGCCGGGAGACCAGCGCCTGACCGGAAGGCCGGGCGACCCCGGCGCCGTCAGGCGGGGCTGCGGTGCAGCAGGCTGCGGCTGCCCGCCATCACGCGCTCACGCACCTCGGCGCGACTCTGTGCGGTGACCAGGCCCTTGGAGCGGGCGAACACCGCGACCGCGACCAGCACGCCGAGCATCGTGATCGCGCCGCCACCGATCAGCGTCCAGCGGGCCCCGAACGTCTCGCCGACCCAGCCCACGATCGGTGCGCCCAGCGGTGTGCCGCCCATGAAGATCATCAGGTACAGCGCCATCACCCGGCCGCGCATGCTCGGCGAGACGCTGAGCTGCACGGTGGCGTTGGCCGCGTTGGCCATGGTGATGGAGAAGATCCCGATCACCGGGGTCCAGATGGCGAAGGTGAGGTAGCCGGGCATCAGACCGGCCACGATCTCGGCCACGCCGAACGCCAGCGCGGCGCCGGCGACCAGCCGGTGCCGCGGGCGGCCCCGCCGGGCCGCGAGCAGGGCGCCGGTGAACGAGCCGATCGCCATCGTCGTGCCGAGGATGCCGTACTCCCCCGCACCGCGGTGGAAGATCTCGGTGGACATCAGCGCCGAGGTCATCTGGAAGTTGAAGCCGAACGTGCCGGCGAAGAACACGATGGTCATGATCAGGATCAGGTCCGGGCGGTGCCGCACGTAGCGCAGCCCGTCACGCACCATCCCCTTCTCCCGCGGCGCCGCCTCCGGGCTGGACAGCTCGCTGGCCCGCATCCGGCCGAGCGCGAAGATCACCGCGCCGTAGCTCAGCGCGTTGAGCAGGATCACCGTGCCGGTGGGGCCCACGCCGCCGCCGAGCAAGGCGATCAGGCCGCCGGCCAGCGCCGGTCCGATGAAGCGGGCCAGGTTGAAGGATGCGGAGTTCAGACCGATCGCGTTGGTGAGGTTGTCCGGGCCGACGATCTCGTTGACGAACGACTGCCGGGCCGGGGCGTCGAAGGCGCTGCCGACGCCGAAGAGCAGTACCAGCGCGTAGACGTGCCACACTTCCAGGACGCCGGTGACCGCCAGCGCGCCGAGCACCAGGGACGGCACCGCCATCATCGCCTGGGTGACCTGGAGCAGCCGCTGCTTGGGCATCCGGTCGGCGACCAGCCCGGCGTA
The DNA here is from genome assembly GCA_035706365.1 of Nocardioidaceae bacterium. Taxonomy (GTDB): domain Bacteria; phylum Actinomycetota; class Actinomycetes; order Propionibacteriales; family Nocardioidaceae; genus Nocardioides_C. The sequence continues at coordinate 7,697 of DASSVD010000099.1, read as the reverse complement.
CGGCGAGAGCAGCAGGATCGGCAGGAACTGCAGGCCGGTGGTGATGCCCACCGCCGTGCCGCTCGTGCCGGTCAGCAGCAGGACCAGCCAGTCCTGGGCGATCCGCTGCATCCACGTACCGACGTTCGACACGAGACCACCGGCTGCGTACAGCCGGTAGTTACGGTTCGACAGCGCGCGGAACGTTGGGCTCAAGCGTGGGCCAGCCTTTCGATGAGGGGTGCTGCCTGGCGCAGCACGGTGCGTTCTTCGGGGGTGAGCTCGCGCAGCCGTTGCGCGAGCCAGGCGTCGCGGCGGCGACGGTCGGCGTTGAGGGTCTCCAGCCCCTTGTCGGCGAGGGCGACCAGCACCTGCCGCCGGTCGGTGTCGTGCGCACGGCGTACGACGTACCCCTCCTCGGCCAGGCAGGTGACCGTGCGGGTCATCGACGGCGGCTGCACGCGCTCGTGTGCGGCCAGCTCACCGATCGAGCACTCTCCGTTGCGGTAGAGCGCTCCCAGCACGGACAGCTGCCCGACGCTCAGCTCGTTGTGCGGGTCCCGTTCGCTGCGTAAGCGACGGTTGAGCCGGGCCACCGACACGCGTAGTGCCGCTGCGAGTCCGGCGTCGGTGCGAGCGATCTTCTCGACGGTCCGGGGCATGATGCTTAGCATAAGTCATTACCCTTGCTAAGCATTCCGGATTGGGTGGACTGTCCGGCGTGATCCCCCGCACACGTTTCGTCCCGGCCCGGCGGGTCGCGGTTCAGGCGACGTCGCGGTGACGGAAGCCGGTCACGCCCAGCCCGACCGCCAGCAGTGCCGCCGCCGTCATCACCAGCAGCGGTGTGGCCGCGAGCGGTTCCGTCGGGACCTGCGGCGTGTGCTGGAACGGCGACAGCGCGTTGAGCCAGTCCGGCGTGCGCAGCAGCGGGCCGAGCCAGCCCACGACGAAGCACAGCGCGAGGAACGCCCAGGAGAGCCGGGCGAGACGGGGCAGCCAACCGGTCAGCAGCACCGCGACGGAGCCGGTGAGCCAGACCGCGGGGACGAACCCCAGCGACAGGCCGGTCAGCCGGGCCGCCTGCCCGGGGTCGCCGGCGACGGCTCCGTACGCGATGCCCAGCCCGAGCCCACCTGCCGCGAGCACGACCGCGCTGCCCAGCGCGACCGGCACAAGCGAGCCGAGCATCCAGCGGGTGCGGCTCACCCCGGTGGCCAGCACCGGCTCGAGCCGGCCGCTGCTCTCCTCGGTGTGCAGGCTCAGCGCCGCGGAGACCGCGAAGCCCCCGGCGCCCAGGGACAGGATCAGCAGCATGCTGGCGAGGAAGGAGTCGACCAGCGAGGACCCGGTCGCCTCGAAGTACGCCGCCAGCTGGTCGTTGTTGCGGACCAGGTCCTGCATCTCCTGGGTGAGCGAGCCGGAGCCTGCCGCGAGCAGGAGGACGCCGACCGTCCAGCCGATCAGGCTGCCCCGCTGCAGGCGCAGCATCAGCCCCACCGGCCCGTTGAGCAGCGCGCCGGCGCGGGCGGGACCGGGTCGCGACTCGACCAGTCCGGCGCCGAGGTCGCGCCGGTCGGTGAGGAGTACGCCGACGCCGACCAGGGCGGAGGACGCGGCGAGCGACACGAGCAGCGGCCACCACCGGTTCTCGCCGAGCGGGTGGGTGGCCTGCGACCAGCCGATCGGAGAGAGCCAGACCAGCCAGTCGCCGCGGACGTCGCCGGCTGCTCGCACCAGGAACGCGATGCCGAGGATGCCCAGGGTCGCACCGAGCACGGTGCGCGTGTGGCTGAACACCTGCGCCACCGCGAGAGTGATCGCGGCGAACACCGTGCCCAGCGCGGCGACCTCGGCGCCGAAGAGCAGGCCGGGGCCGACCGGGACCGAGGCGCTGATCACCGCGAGCGCGACGCCCAGGCCGACCGCGAGCGAGGCGACGGTGGCGACGGCGAAGGCGGCCGCGCCGAAGGCGTTGTGTCCGGCGACCGTGGAGCGCAGCAGCTCGGTGCGTCCCGCCTCCTCCTCGGCGCGGGTGTGCCGGGCGACCAGGAAGGCGCTCATCAGGGCCACGCCGACCAGGGCGGTGAACATCGTCTCGTAGAGGATCACGCCGGGCAGCGTGTGAAGCGCGACCGGCGGTCCGGCCATCGCCACCGCGGCCGGGGAGCCACCCAGCGCGTCGGCGTACGCGTCGATGGCGCGCTGGTTCGGGTACGCGGTGTGCACCGCGTTCGCCGACAGCAGGGTGACCCCCACCAGGGCGAGGACCCAGACCGGCAGCCGAACCCGGTCGCGGCGGAGCACGAGCCGGATCAGCTGCCCGGTCCCCTCCAGGCCGGCCACCTCCGTCCCCGCAGGGCGCACGGGGCGGGCGAGCGTGGCCGCGGTCATCGGGGGCCGCCGGAGATGTCCTCGCCGTACTGGCGCAGGAACAGCTCCTCCAGCGTCGGCGGGTGGCTGACCAGGGACCGGACCCGCAGCTCCGCAAGGTAGTCGACGGCCTCGTCGAGGTGGTCGGTGTCCACGTCGAAGGTGACCCGTCCGTCCACGCGCGAGATGTGCGCGACCCCGGGGACGGCGTCGAGCCGGTCGGCGGGCTTCTCCGCCTCGAAGACCACGGTGGTTCGGGTGAGGTGGCGCAGCTCCGACAGGGTCCCGCTCTGCACCACCCGGCCGGCGCGGATGATGCTCACGCGGTCACACAGCGCCTCCACCTCGGCGAGGATGTGGCTGGACAGCAGGACGGTGCGTCCCTCGGCGGCGACCTCCCGGATGCACTCCTGGAAGGCGGCCTCCATCAGCGGGTCGAGCCCCGAGGTGGGCTCGTCGAGGAGGAGCAGCTCGACGTCGGCGGCGAGCGCGGCGACCAGGCCGACCTTCTGCCGGTTGCCCTTGCTGTAGCTGCGCGTCCTCTTCCGGGGGTCGAGGTCGAAGCGGTCCAGCAGCTCGTCGCGACGCCGGGTGTCCAGCCCGCCGCGCAGCCGGGCCAGCAGGTCGATCACCTCGCCACCGGTGAGGTTGGGCCACAGCGTCACGTCGCCGGGGACGTAGGCGAGCCGGCGGTGCAGCCGCGCGGCGTCGCGCCAGGGGTCGCCGCCCAGCAGCCGGGCCTCGCCCGCGTCGGGGCGGAGCAGGCCCAGCAGCACCCGGATGGTGGTGGACTTGCCGGACCCGTTCGGGCCGACGAACCCGTGCACCTCACCGGCCCGGACGGTGAGGTCCAGACCGTCGAGGGCGGTGGTCGAGCCGAAGCGCTTGACCAGCGAGGTCACCACGATCGGCTCCGTGGGCACCGCAGGACGTGCGGTCATGCATCAACGCTACTGCCGGAGCGGGCCGGCTGGAGGGGACTCCGCGACAGTCAGGCGCCGAGGAACTGCCGAATCGGGTCGATCGCGAAGTACACCACGAACAACGCCGCAACCAGCCACATCAGCGGGTGCACCGTGCCGCTCTTGCCGCGGACCAGCTTGATCAGCACGTAGGCGACGAAGCCGGCACCGATCCCGACCGAGATGGAGTAGGTGAACGGCATCAGTGCGATGGTCAGGAACGCCGGGATCGCGATCTCCATGTCGTCCCAGTCGATGTGCTTGACCTGCTGCATCATCAAGAAGCCGACCAGCACCAGCGCGGGCACGGCGGCCTCGTTCGGGATGATCTCGACCAGCGGCGCGAAGACGGTGGCGAGCAGGAACAGGCACCCGGTGACCACGCTGGCCAGGCCGGTCCGCGCCCCCTCGCCGACACCGGACGCGGACTCGATGTAGGAGGTGTTGCTCGAGACCGCTGCGGCGCCGCCGGCGGCGGCGGCGATCGAGTCGATCACCAGGATCCGCTGCGGGTTCGGCGGGTTCCCCTCGCTGTCGAGCAGCCCGGCCTCGGCGCCGATCGCGGTCATCGTGCCCATCGTGTCGAAGAAGTCGGCAAGCATCAGGGTGAAGATGAACAACACTGCAGTGACCACACCGACGCGCTCGAAGGAGCCCAGAAGCGAGAACTGGCCGAGCAGCCCGAAGTCGGGCAGGTCGACGATGCGGTCGGGCAGCGCAGGCACGTTCAGGTTCCAGCCCTTGGGGTTGACCTGGTCCCCGCTGACGGAGGGACCGACGTGGGCGATGGCCTCGACGATGATGGCCAGGATCGTGGTGAGCACGATGGAGATCAGGATCGCGCCCTTGACCCGGCGTACGTACAGCGTGATCACCAGCAGCAGACCCACGGCGAACACCAGCACCGGCCAGCCCTGCAGGGAGCCGTTGATGCCGAACCCGACGGGCACGGTGGTGCCCGCGGAGTCCGGGTTGCGGCGCACGAAGCCGGCGTCGACCAGACCGATCAGCGCGATGAACAGCCCGATGCCGACGCTGATCGCGACCTTGAGCTGGGCGGGGACCGCGGTGAACACGGCGGCCCGGAAGCCCGTCAGCACGAGCACCAGGATGATCAGCCCCTCGAGCACGACCAGGCCCATCGCGTCGGCCCACGACATGCCCGAAGCGATGGAGAACGCGACGAACGCGTTCAGGCCGAGGCCGGTCGCGAGGGCGAGCGGGTAGTTGGCCACCACGCCCATCAGGATCGTCATCACGCCCGCGACCAGCGCCGTGGCGGCGGCGATCTTGGCAAGGTCGGGCTCGGAGCCGCCGCCGAGGAACGCGCCGTCGGCGTCCTGCGCGAACCCGATGATCAGCGGGTTCAAGACGATGATGTAGGCCATGGTGAAGAAGGTGACGACGCCGCCCCGGATCTCCCGCCCGAGGCTGGAACCTCGCGCGGAGATCTTGAAGAAGCTGTCCACTGTGCTCACAGAGGTCGTGGTGCTCACGGTGCTCGTGTCCCTTCGAAGTCGCCCAGCAGCCGCGCACATCCTGCCAGAGAAGGCGCTGCCTGGGAGCGATCGACTAGATTCGTCTCGTGCCCGCCCCCGACCCCGACCCAGTCCCCCGCCCCGGCGACGCCGGGGCCGCGACCGAGCCGGACGCGCACGTACAGCGGATCGGGAACCGCACCTACTTGATAGCCGACGTGGAGCCGCTCGACGTCGACGGGACCCGCACGGTCGCGGTCGGATCGGTGCTGTGGCTGGTGGCGTTCGTGCTGCTGCTGCCGTTCTACGGGCGGCTCGAGCAGACCAACCGGGTGTGGTGGCTGTGGACCTGCCTGGCCGGCTTCGGCCTGGGCGTGCTGGGTTGGGACTACTGCCGGCGTCGGCGGAAGAAGCGGCAGGCTGCGCCTCCGCCGGTGGAGGACGTCGAGCCCGGCTGACCGCGGCGTACGCGGCAGCTCAGAAGGTGTCCAGCTCGTCCCAGCTGGTGGTGTCGAGCACCGGCTCCGGGACGGGCTGCGGCTCGTGCTTCTTCTGCACACGCGCCTCCGAGTGCGCGCCACAGCCGTGGTCGAAGGAGACGACCCGGCCGTCGTCGTTGGCCTGGGCGTTGGCGCAGACGCCGAACATGCCGGACAGGGGCCCTGCGAGGCGGACCAGGAAGCCGCAGCTGCGGCATGCGGCCGGGGCGGCCTCCGCGATGGGGGCGGTCGGTCCGTGGGAGCCGTCGTACCAGCGCTGCGCGGCCAGGTCACGCCCCTCGAGGGACAGCACACGCGGTCGACCCAGCCCGACCTCGTCGCTGACCTCGCGCACCGAGTCGGCGTCGACCACCTCGTCGTCGGCAAGGTAGCCGGGAACCAGCCGCGGGTCGTCCTCCTCGGTGAGCAGGAGGTCTCCCGGGCCGAGGTCGCCGGGCTGGACGCGCTCGCGCCAGGGCACCCAGGTGGGGGCGGTGATCGCCTCGTCGCCGGGCAGCAGCACGATCTCGTCGACGGTGACCGCGCGCTGCCGTGACGCGCGCGCCACGGTGACCGCCCAGCGCCAGCCGCGGTAGCCGGCGCGGGTGCAGGAGAAGAAGTGAGTGACCACGCGCTCACCGTCGACCTGGTGGCCGAGGTGGTCGCCGACGTCGCCGCCATCGACTCCCTCGAGCAGGGCCGCGCGGGCGAGGTCGACCGCGCCGGCGCAGGCGGCGTCGGGCTTCACGGTGCGGGCAGCGGTCATCACGGTGCCGATTGTTCCCCATCCACGCGTGTCCTGTCCGCCCGGGGGCAAGATGGGCCCATGCGGCAGGAGGAGGCCACCGACGTGGGCACCCGTGCGGGACGCGCCGTCGGGCGAGCCGCCGGGGCCGCTGCGCGCGGTGGTCGGCGCCTCGGCCGAGGGGTGCGGGGCGCCGCCGGCTTCACGTTTCACCAGGCTCGGCGCGCCAGCCACGCGCAGGGCGCCGGCGACAGCGGACTGTTCCGGCTGATCGAGCTGCACGCTTTCAACGCGGCCGGCGACGCGGCGGTGGCGATCTCGTTGGCCGGCACACTGTTCTTCCAGGCACCGACGGGCGAGGCCCGCGGACAGGTGGCGTTGTTCCTCGGGCTGACCATGCTGCCGTTCGCGGTGGTGGCGCCGCTGATCGGCCCGTTCCTCGACCGGTTCGCGCACGGCCGACGATGGGCGATCGGCGCGACGATGGCCTTGCGCGCGTTCTTGTGCTGGGTGCTGGCGGGTGCGGTGTTGACCGAGTCGGTGGCGCTGTTCCCCGCGGCGCTGGGTTGCCTGGTGGCGTCCAAGGCATACGGCGTGACTCGGGCGTCCGCCGTACCTCGACTGCTGCCGCGCGGCCTGACCCTCGTGCGAGCGAACTCCCGGATCTCCCTGGCCGGCGTGGCCGGTGGCGCCGTATCGGCGCCGCTGGCAGTCCTGGCGTCGACGTTCGGTGCGCAGTGGTCCCTGCGTTACGCGTTCCTGGTCTTCGTCGGCGGGACGATCCTGGCCGTGCTGCTGCCGGCTCGGGTGGACTCCTCCACCGGCGAGGACCCCCTCGCGCTGTCCGCCGGCTCGTCCGCTCTGGCCGACCAACCGGGTCGCTGGTGGAGGCGGGGATGGAGCAGGGCGGTGAGCGGGATCCCGCCGTCGGTCGGCCACGCGTTGCGCTGCAACGCGGGGTTGCGCCTGCTTTCCGGCTTCCTGACGATGTTCCTGGCGTTCCTGCTGCGCGACGCGCCTTTCCCGGGCTGGGAAGCCAAGCCCGAGCTGCTACTGGCCCTGGTGATCGGCGCTGCGGGGGCGGGCAGCACCCTCGGGGTGGCGCTCGGCTCGACACTCAAGGTGGTCACTCCGGAGATCACCGTCGCGGTGACGCTCGTGGCCGGCGCAGCGATGACCGTGGTGGTCGCGGTCTTCTACGGTCTGCTGACGGCGGTACTGCTCGGGCTCACCGCTGGACTCGCCCAGTCGCTGGGCAAGCTCGCCCTCGACGCGCTCATCCAGCGCGACGTCCGGGAGCGGACGCGGACCAGCGCTTTTGCGCGCTCCGAGACGATGCTGCAGCTGTCCTGGGTCCTGGGCGGGTTCTTGGGCATCACACTGCCGCTGATCCCACAGCTCGGCCTCGGTGTGGCCGGCGGCCTCCTGGTGGCGTGGACGGCCTGGGTGTTGGTCCCTCGTGGTCGCCGCGCAGGCGCAGTCGGCTGACGCGGTCAGCACCCAATCGTGGTGCGTGTCCCCCAGCGACTCGTCGTCGTGTTCAGGCGGCGTGGGGCCAGGTGGTGGTGGGTTGTTCGGTGCGGGGGATGTGGTGGGTGGAGCCGTGGCGGGTGTGCAGGGTGTGGCTGCCGTCGGGGTTGGTGGTGAGTTTGTAGCCCATGGCGTGCTTGACCTTGTGGTG
>DASSVD010000098.1:0-4016 GCA_035706365.1 Nocardioidaceae bacterium | reverse complement strand
GGCAGCAGCCGGGGAAGGGTGGTTCGGGTGAGTTTGTCCAGACTGTCGGCGAAGATCCGCCGCTCGCCGGGCAGCACCGGCACGTGGTTGGGCACCACCAGCACCGTGCAGCCGGCCTCCTCCGCGGAGCGCGCGCCGGTGTTCGAGTCCTCGATGGCGAGCGTCTCGGACGGGTCCAGACCGAGCAGGGCCGCGGCGGTGGAGTAGGGCTCCGGGTGCGGCTTGCCGCGCGAGACGCCGTCCCCGGTGACCACCACCTCGAAGGTGCGCTCCGGCAGCCCGGCGAGCACCGGGGCCACGAAGCGACGGTAGGACATCGTGACCAGCGCGCAGCGCGTCCGGTGGCGGCGCAGCTCGGCCAGCAGCTCCACCGCGCCCGGCCGCCACGGCACCCGCTCCTCGACCCGGGCGACGACCCGGTCCAGGAGTTCTTCGACGATCACCGCGGGCTCGAGGGCGATGCCGGCGTGCTCGGCGATGTAGCGGCCGGAGACCAGCAGGTCGTTGCCGACCAGGTTCAGCGCGTGCTCGTGGCTCCAGGTGCCGCCGTGCTCCTCGACCAGCTCGAACTCGGAGGCGATCCAGTACGGCTCGGTGTCGACCAGCGTGCCGTCCATGTCCCACAGCACGGCCTTCGGCGCGGCGCTCAGGGTCAGTCCTCCGGCTCGTAGCCGAGATTCGGCGAGAGCCAGCGCTCGGCCTCCCGGAACGTCCAGCCCTTGCGCCGGGCGTAGTCCTGGACCTGGTCGCGACCGATGCGGCCGACCACGAAGTACTGCGAGTCGGGGTGGGAGAAGTACCAGCCCGAGACCGAAGCGCCCGGCCACATCGCCATCGAGTCGGTCAGCGTGATACCGGTGCGCGCCTCCACGTCGAGAAGCTCCCACAGCGTGGCCTTCTCCGAGTGGTCCGGACAGGCCGGGTAGCCCGGGGCGGGACGGATGCCGGTGTAGCGCTCGGCGATCAGGTCCTCGTTGTCCAGCCGCTCCTGCTCGGCGTACCCCCACAGCTGGGTGCGCACCTGCTGGTGCATGCGCTCGGCGAACGCCTCGGCCAGCCGGTCGGCCAGCGACTCCAGCAGGATGGCGCTGTAGTCGTCGAGCTCGGCCTTGAACTGCGCGATCCGTTCCTGGCTGCCGATCCCGGCGGTGACGGCGAAGGCCCCGACGTGGTCGGGCAGGCCGGTGTCCCGGGGGGCCACGAAGTCCGACAGGCACCGGTTGGGAACGCCACTACGGTGCGCGCCCTGCTGGCGCAGCCCGCGCAGCACCGTGCGCACCTCGCTGCGCGAGCCGTCGGTGTAGACCTCGATGTCGTCGTGCCCGACCGCGTTGGCCGGGAACAGCCCGACCACCGCGTTCGCGGTCAGCCAGCCCTCGTCGGTGAGCCGGTCGAGCATGACCTGGGCGTCGTCCCAGAGCTTGTGCGCGGCCTCCCCCGTGGTCGGGTTGTGCAGGATGTCGGGGAACCTGCCCTTCATCTCCCAGGCGTTGAAGAACGGCTGCCAGTCGATGAAGTCGCGCAGCTCGGTCAGCGGGAAGTCGGTGAAGACCCGGACCGGCTCCGCGCCCGTCCTCGGCGTCGGCGGCTGGTAGCCGGCCCAGTCGATCGGTGTGCGGTTCTCCCGGGCCTGCTCGAGGCTGAGCATCGGCCGGTCGTTGAGCTTCGCGGCGTGCCGGGCACGCAGCGCGTCGTAGTCGGCGTTCACCTCGGCCAGCAGCTGGGGACGGCGCTCGTCGGACAGCAGCGCGGCGACCACCGGGACCGACCGCGAGGCGTCCTTCACCCAGACCACCGGGCCGTGGTACTTCGGGCTGACCTTGACCGCGGTGTGCGCCCGCGACGTGGTGGCGCCGCCGATGAGCAGCGGGATGTCGAGCCCGCGTCGCTCCATCTCCTCGGCGAAGCCGACCATCTCGTCCAGGGACGGGGTGATCAGCCCGGACAGCCCGATCACGTCGGCGTCGACCTCGGCCACCTTCTCGAGGATGCGCTGGGCCGGCACCATCACGCCCAGATCGACCACCTCGTAGTTGTTGCACTGCAGCACCACGCCCACGATGTTCTTGCCGATGTCGTGCACGTCGCCCTTGACCGTGGCCATCACCACGGTCCCGTTGCGCCGCTCGCGCGCGTCGGGGTCCTCGGACTTCTCGGCCTCGATGAACGGGATCAGGTAGGCCACGGCCTTCTTCATCACCCGGGCGGACTTGACCACCTGCGGCAGGAACATCCGTCCGGACCCGAACAGGTCACCGACCACGTTCATCCCGTCCATCAACGGGCCCTCGATCACCTCGATCGGGTGGCCGCCGCGCTCCTCGATCTCGCGCCGCAGCTCCTCGGCGTCGGACTCGGCGTACTCGTCTATGCCCTTGACCAGCGCGTGGGTGATCCGCTCGGTCACCGGCAGCGAGCGCCACTCGTCGTCGCTGCCCTCGGCGCGGGTGCCCTCCCCGGCGTACCGGCCGGCGATCTCGAGGAGCCGCTCGGTCCCGTCCGGCCGCCGGTTGAGAATCACGTCCTCGATCCGCTCGCGCAGCTCCGCGTCGACCTGGTCGTAGACGGCGAGCGCGCCGGCGTTGACGATGCCCATGTCCAGTCCGGCCCGGATGGCGTGGAAGAGGAACACCGCGTGGATGGCCTCGCGCACCGCGTTGTTGCCGCGGAAGGAGAAGGACACGTTCGAGATGCCGCCGGAGACCAGGGCCCCGGGCAGGTGCTGCTTGATCCACCGGGTGGCCTCGATGAAGTCCACGCCGTAGCCCGCGTGCTCCTCGATGCCCGTGGCGACCGCGAAGACGTTGGGGTCGAAGATGATGTCCTCGGCCGGGAAGCCGACCTGTTCGGTGAGGATCTTGTAGGCCCGCTCGCAGATCGCGGTGCGCCGCGCCAGGTTGTCGGCCTGGCCGTCCTCGTCGAAGGCCATCACCACCACGGCCGCGCCGTACTTGCGGCACAGCCGGGCCTGCTCGACGAAGCGCTCCTCCCCCTCCTTCATGGAGATGGAGTTGACCACCGGCTTGCCCTGGACGCACTTGAGCCCGGCCTCGATCACCTCCCACTTCGAGGAGTCGATCATCACCGGGACCCGGGAGATGTCCGGCTCCCCCGCGACCAGCTTCAAGAAGCGGTCCATCGCCTCGACGCCGTCGATCATCCCCTCGTCCATGTTGACGTCGATGATCTGCGCGCCGTTCTCCACCTGCTGGCGGGCCACGGACAGTGCGGTCGGGTAGTCGCCGGCCTTGATCAGGTTCCGGAAGCGGGCGGAGCCGGTGATGTTGGTGCGCTCGCCGACGTTGACGAACAGCGACTCCTCGGTGATCGTCACCGGCTCCAGCCCGGACAGCCGGCAGGCCGGCGTCTGCGCCGTCGGCACCCGGGGTGGACTGCCCGCACAGGCCTCGCCGATCGCCCGCACGTGCTCGGGAGTGGTGCCGCAGCAGCCGCCGACCAGGTTGAGCAGGCCCTCGCCGGCCAGACCGCTCAGCACACCAGCGGTCTCGGCCGGCTGCTCGTCGTACTCGCCGAACTCGTTGGGCAGCCCGGCGTTCGGATAGCAGGACACGAAGCAGTCCGCGACTCGGGCCAGCTCCGCGACGTACGGGCGCATCTCGGCGGCACCGAGCGCGCAGTTGAGGCCCACGGCCAGCGGGCGCACGTGGCGTACCGAGTGCCAGAACGCGGAGACCACCTGGCCGGACAGGGTGCGCCCCGAGGCGTCGGTGATGGTCCCGGAGATGATCACCGGCCACCGCCGCCCGCGCTCCTCGAACAGCGTCTCGAGGGCGAAGATGGCCGCCTTGGCGTTGAGGGTGTCGAAGATGGTCTCCACCAGCAGCGCGTCGGCTCCGCCGTCGACCAGTCCGCGTGCCTGCTCGCCGTACGCGTCGACCAGCTGGTCGAAGGTGACGTTGCGGGCGCCGGGGTCGTTCACGTCCGGCGAGATCGAGGCGGTGCGGTTGGTCGGGCCGAGCGCGCCGAGGACGAACCGGGGACGGTCGGGGGTGCGC
>DASSVD010000097.1:0-5351 GCA_035706365.1 Nocardioidaceae bacterium | reverse complement strand
CCTGAGGCTCCACGCTGCGGCGGCCTAGCCGAAGCGGCGAAACGGCGAAGCGGCCTGGCCGAAGCGGCGAAGCGGCCTAGCCGAAGCGGCCGGCGATGTACGCCTCGGTGGAGGGGTCGTCAGGGGCGGAGAAGATCTGCGACGTGGTGTTCATCTCCACCAGTCGCCCGGGACGCCCCGGCCCGGCCAGGTTGAAGAACGCCGTCTCCTGGGAGACCCGCGCCGCCTGCTGCATGTTGTGGGTGACGATCACGATCGTGTAGTCCTCGCGCAGCAGGTGGATCAGGTCCTCGATCGCGCTGGTGGAGATCGGGTCCAGTGCGGAGCACGGCTCGTCCATCAGCAGCACCTCCGGCTCGACCGCGATCGCCCGGGCGATGCACAGTCGCTGCTGCTGGCCGCCGGACAGGCTGCCGCCGGGCCGGTCCAGCCGGTCCTTCACCTCGTCCCACAGGTTGGCTCCGCGCAGCGACCGCTCGACCACGTCGTCGGCGCTCGCCTTGGACATCCGGCGGGCGTTGAGCCGGAACCCGGCCAGCACGTTGTCGGCGATCGACATCGTCGGGAACGGGTTCGGTCGCTGGAAGACCATCCCGATCCGGCGGCGCACCTCCACCGGGTCGACGTCGGCGTCGTAGAGGGACTGCCCCTCGACCAGCACCTTGCCCTCCACCCGTGCGCCGGGCACCACCTCGTGCATCCGGTTCAGCGAGCGCAGGAAGGTGGACTTGCCGCAGCCGGACGGCCCGATCAGCGCGGTGACCGACCGGGCGGGGATCGTCATCGAGACGCCCTCCACGGCGCAGAAGTCGCCGTAGAAGATGCTCAGGTCGGAGATGTCGATGCTGGTTGCCATCAGCGGGTCCTCGGGTCCTCGGGTTCTCGGGTGGGCGGCTCGTGCTGGGACATTCACGACGGGTCGGCGGGTTTGCGCGGGGCATTCACGACGGGTGGGCGGCTCGTGCTGGGGCATTCACGACGGGTGGGCGGGTTTGCGCGGGACCTTCACGACGGGTCGGCGGGTGAGGAGGCGACCGAGGCCGCGGGCGAGCAGGTTCAGCGCCATCACGATCGCGATCAGCACCAGCGCGGCGCCCCAGGCGCGGGCCTGGCCGAACTCCGGCGGCACGCCCGGCTGGGTGTAGGAGTAGTAGATGTAGACCGGCAGCGTCATCATCCGCTCGGCGAACAGGTTCAGGTTCACCGAGTCGGTCGAGCCGGCGATCACCAGCAGCGGGGCGGTCTCGCCGATCACCCGCGCCACCGCCAGGGTCACCCCGGTGATGATCCCGCCGGCGGCCGTGGGCAGCACGACCTTGACGATGGTGCGCCACTGCGGCACCCCCAGGGCGTACGACGCCTCGCGCAGCTCGGCGGGGACCAGCTTGAGCATCTCCTCGCTGCTGCGCACGACGACCGGGATCATCAGCAGCGCCAGCGCGACCGAGCCGCCGAAGCCCATCCGCACCCCGGGGCCGGCGATCATCACGAACAGCGCGTAGGCGAACAGCCCCGCGACGATCGAGGGGATGCCGGTCATCACGTCGACCAGGAAGGTCAGCGCCCGGGCCAGCCGGGTGCCGGTGCCGTACTCGGTCAGGTACACCGCGGCCAGCAGGCCGACCGGCACCGAGATCGCGGTGGCGCCCGCGGTGACCAGCAGCGTGCCGAGCAGGGCGTGGTAGAGCCCCCCGCCCTCGCCGACGATGTTGCGCATCGAGTAGGTGAGGAACTCGACGTCGATCACCGCGAGGCCGTTGTGCACGACGGTCCACACCAGCGACACCAGCGGGACCAGGGCGAGGCCGAACGCCGCCCACACCAGGGCCGTCATCAGCCGGTCCCGCGCGGCCCGGGCGTTCTCGACCAGCCGGGACCAGGCCGGCAGCGCCACGACGGTGAGCGCTCCGGTCGACGCGGCCCAGGCCACCGGGCCCCAGCCGAGGCTCAACGCGAGCAGCGCGGCCGCCGCGCCCGAGACGACCAGCACCAGGGCCGGAGCCCACCGGGGCAGGCGGGCCGCGGTCAGGGGAGCGCGCGGACGGGCCGATCCCCGGACGGCGTCACGCGGGCGGGCCTCTCCGGTCGACGAGCGGTCACCGCGGACCTCCGGGCGCGGTGCGCTGCCCGGCGGGTGCGGCTGCGGCCGGGAGCGGCGTACCTCGAGCTGGGTGGTCATCGCTGTCTCCTCTCGCCACGGGCGACGATGGTGCGTGCGAGCACGTTGACCGCGAGCGTGATCACGAACAGCACCAGGCCGCTGGCGACCAGCGCGTTGACCGCGAGACCGGTCGACTCGGGGAACTGCAGCGCGATGTTCGCCGCGATCGTGGACGGGTTGGTGCTGCCGATGAGCTGGAAGGTGACCACGCCGCTGGCGCTGAGCACCATGGCGACCGCCATCGTCTCGCCGAGCGCCCGGCCGAGGCCGAGCATCACCGCCGACACGATCCCGGAGCGGGCGTAGGGAAGCACCGCCATCCGGACCATCTCCCACCGCGTCGCGCCGAGCGCCAGCGCGGCCTCCTGCTGCAGCGGCGGGGTCTGCGCGAAGATCTCGCGGGTGATCGCGGTGATGATCGGCAGCACCATGATCGCCAGGACCAGCCCGGCGGTCAGCATGGTGCGCCCGGTGGTCGAGGCGGGCCCGGCGAAGAACGGCAGGAACGAGGCGTGCTCGGCAAGCCAGTCGTACGCCGGGACCAGCTGCGGCCCGAGGAAGCCGATGCCCCACAGGCCGTAGACCACGCTGGGCACCGCCGCGAGCAGGTCGACCACGTAGCCCAGCGGCCGGGCCAGCCGCGCCGGCGCGTAGTGGGAGATCATCAGCGCCACGCCGAGCGCCAGGGGAGTGGCCACCACCAGCGCGATGGCCGCGGCGAGCACGGTGCCGAACACCAGCGGCCCCACGTACGCCGCGAAGTTGCGGGCCCCGCCCAGCGACGCTGCGGGGGCGTCCAGCGCGGGAAGGCCCTCGACGGTCAGGAACACGGCGACGCCGGCCAGGGCCGCCACGATGAGCAGCCCGGCCGTCCTGGTCGCGGCCGCGAAGGCCAGGTCGCCGGTGCGCTTCCTGGCCTTCGCGGGGATGGCGGTGGTCGTCACGGTCAGCCTGCGCTGATCGCGTCGATGTGGTCGAGCGCCTCCTGCTGGAGGTCGTCGGGCAGCGGGGCGGACCCGGCGGACTGCGCTGCGGCCTGCTGGCCCTCGTCACCGACCACGTGCGCCAGGAATCCCTTGACCAGCGCGGCGGTCTGCGCGTCGGGGTAGGTCGGGCAGGCGATCAGGTAGGAGGTCAGCACGATCGGGTACGCGCCCGAGGCGGTGGTGTCGCGGTCGAGCTCGACCGCCATGTCGGTGTCGGCCCGGCCCTCGACCCGGGGCGAGACCTGGAGCACCGTGGCGGCCGCCTCCGCGGACGGAGCGACGTACTCCTGGCCGACCTCGACCGAGGCCACGGCCAGGTCGCCGGCCTGCGACTCGTCGGCGTAGCCGATCGTGCCGGTGCCGTTCTGCACCGCGGCCACGACCCCGGAGGTTCCCTGGGCGGCCTCGCCGGACTTGACCGGCCACAGGCCGCTCGCCTCGTGCGGCCACGCGTCCGGAGCCGCCTGGGCGAGGTAGTCGGTGAAGTTCTCGGTGGTACCGGAGTCGTCGGCGCGGTGCACCGGGACGATGCGCTGCGCGGGCAGCTGCGCGTCCGGGTTGTCCTCGGCGATGGCCGGGTCGTCCCAGCTGGTGATGTCGCCGGCGAAGATCCCGGCCAGGGTCGCGGGGGACAGCTGCAGGTCCTCGACCCCGTCGAGGTGGTAGACCACCGCGATCGGGCTGACGTAGTCGGGGATCTCGATCGGCGCCTGGCCCGAGCACCGCTCGGTCGCGCCGGCCAGCTCCTCCTCGGACAGGTAGGCGTCGGAGCCGGCGAACGCGATGCCGCCGGCGATGAACTGCTCGCGGCCGCCGCCGGAGCCGACGGGGTCGTAGTTCACGGTGACGTCGGGGTGGGCCTGCTGGAAGCCGGCCTGCCAGGCGGCCATCGCGGCCTCCTGGGCGCTGGAGCCGGCGCCGTTGAGGGTGCCGCTCAGCGTGGGGCCGCTGGCGTTGGTGGCGTCGCTGCCGGCCTGGGTCTCGTTCGCGGCGCCGCAGGCGGTGAGCGCGCCGCCCAGGGCGAGGGCGGTGACGATGCCGGCGAGGCGCAGGGGGGTGGCCCGTCGGGCGGGCTGCAGGTGAGTTCTCGGGTTCACGTCCTGGACGCTAGGCAGCCCAGGTGACCGGTCTGCCTGCTCCGGGTGAACGGCCGGTGAACGCTGGTCGGCGATCGGGTGCGTCGCTACTGGAACGTCGCGACGTGCTCCTCGACGGCGACCACCCGCCCGCGCCGGTGGTGCGCCACCAGCATCCCGCCACGCTCCAGGGTGCGCTCGCCCAGGCCGAGGGCGGCCAGCACCAGCGGCAGGACCGGCCGGTGGGTGCACAGCACCGTCGGCTCCCGCTGCCGCAGCAGGTCGCCCACCCAGGCGGCCACCGCCGTACCCCCGGCGTCCTCCTCGGTCAGGTCGTCGGTCAGCTCGATCTCGACGTCGGCGCTCTCGGCGTACGGCGCGACCGTGGCCCAGCACCGGCGGCTGCTGGAGGACAGCACCCGGGTGATCCCGTACGCCGCCAGCAGCGGGGCCAGCTGCTCGGCCTGGTACTCCCCGGCGCTCGACAGCGGACGGTCCCGGTCGTCCCCGGACCACGCGTCGCGGGGGAGCGCCCGCCCGTGCCGCAGCACCACCAGCGGCCAGCTGGTCTTGCGCACCGGCCGGAACCGGTCCAGCAGCTCGGCGTCGTGCGGGTAGGTGAGCCGCGCCGCCGCCTCGGCGAGGCTCACCCACGCCAGCGCGTCCACCTCGGCGTTCGCGCGGAAGCAGTCGAGGTCGTCCCCGCCGGTCGGCCGGCCCACCCAGTAGTGCACATGCTTGGTGCGCCGCGCCCCGTTGCCCACCAGGTAGCGCAGCACCCCCAGCGACGGGCCGAGCCGGACGTCCAGCCCGGTCTCCTCGGCCACCTCCCGGACGGCCGTGGCCAGCAGGTGCTCGCCTGCGTCCACCTTGCCCTTGGGGAACGACCAGTCGTCGTACCTGGGCCGGTGCACGAGCAGCACCTCGCGCGGGCCGCCCGGCGGCTTGCGGGTCACCACGGCGCCGGCGGCGACCACGTCGGGCGGCTCCGGCTGCGTCATGGCGGCTAGTCTCACACCACTGCCCGCCAGCAGAGGGAGGTCGCGCCGGTGCCGCGTCGTGTCGGTCGTGCCACCGTGCTCGTCGGGGCCGTGGTGGGCGTCGCGCTGGTGGCGGCGGGGATCGTGG
>DASSVD010000096.1:0-3913 GCA_035706365.1 Nocardioidaceae bacterium | reverse complement strand
CCCGGCCATGATCGAGGGCAGCGCCAGCGGCAGCTCCACCCCGAACAGCAACCGGGTGCGGCCATAACCCATCCCCAGCGCCGACTCGCGCACGTGGTCGGGCACCGCCTTGAGCCCCTCCAGCGTGTTGCGCACCAGGATGGTCAGCGAGTAGAGCACCAGCCCGATCACCACCGTCGAGGGCTGCAGCCCGGTGAACGGCAACAGCAACGAGAACAGCGCCAGCGACGGGATCGTGTAGAGCGCGGTCGTCGTACCGACCACGAACCACTCCAGCTTCAGGAACCGGCGGGCCAGCAGGGCCAGCGGGAACGCGATCAGCAGGCCGATCCCGACCGAGACCACGGTGATCCACACGTGCTGCACCAGCGCGTCGGTGAGCTGCTCGGCCCGGGACCGGACGTACTCCCCGCAGATCCAGTCGTTCTCGACCATGCAGTTCGCCACAGCGCGACGCTACCCGAGCTCCCCCAGGAACACCGGTCGTCCGTCGGCGGCGAGCCGCCGCCGCAACCGTCCGTGCAGCACCGTCTCCGACCCGTCGGCGCGCAGCACCGGCAGGCTCACCTCTCCGTGCAGGAGTACGTCGCGGCCGTCCAGCAGGTGCAGCGCGAAGCCCGCCGCCTGCACCTCCCACAGGCGCCGCGGCACCACCGCACGCACCGGCCGCCCGGTCAGCTCGACCGGCAGGTAGCCCAAGGAACCCGCCAGCGAACCGCTGACCGCGATGATCATCGCCGCGTCGTCGACGAGGATCTGGCTGCTGCCCGACCCGGCCACCGACGTCGACTCCGGCGACGCCGGACCGAGCGCGACCTGGGCCGGCTCGGACAGCGCCCACGGGATCGGCGCAGCACCCTCCAGCTGTCCCAGCACCTCCCGGCACAGCCAGCTGCGCAGCTCGCGCAGCTCCGCGGGAACCGTCGCGGTGAGCAGGTCGCGGGGCAGCGGCAGCGGACGCGCCACGTGCCCCAGCAGCCGGTCCAGCGCGACGAAGCTGGCCGCCGACTCGGCCGGGACGAGCAGGGCCACGTCGACGTGGCGGGCCGGCGCCGCCGCGCCCGGGGCCCGGTCGGCCGGAGCCTGGCTCTGCGCGCGCAGCAGGTCCTCGATCCCGCCGGTCCCCGTCGGCATCGCCGCCTCCAGCAACGCCATCGCGTCGTGGGCTCCCGCGTGCTCGGCGACCGCCCGCTCGGGCTCGTCCGCGGCGCGGAGCAGGAGGTACTCCCGCAGCACCGTCTCCGCGTGGACCCGCCACACGGCGTACAACAGCAACGGCAGCCGGCGCAGCACCACCAGCCGCGCCGCGGGGCCCGTCGCTGCCGGCGAGTCCGGCCGTACGGCGCCCGGGTCGCCCGAGTACGCCGGCCGCCCCGGGCTGCCGGTGCCGAACTCGAACCACACCGTCTTGCCGTGGGGACCTCGGGACACCCCCCACGCGTCGACCGCCTCCTCGAGGAGCACCAGCCCCCGTCCGAAGCCGGTCAGCGGGACCTGGTCGCGCCGCGCGGGCAGATGCCGGCTGCCGTCGCTGACCTCGATCCGCAGCCGGCCGCCGCCGACGTGGATCGCCAGCCCGATCGCCGTACCGGCGTGCACCACCGCGTTGGTCACCACCTCGCTGACCGCCAGCGCCACGGCGTCCGGGTCGATGGCGGGCTCCAGGTGCCGGATCGCGTCGCGCACCAGCCGGCGCGCCCGCCCCACGCTCTCCGGCACGCCCGGCAAGGCGTGCTCACGCTCGAACGCAGCTGGCTGATCCATCGCTGGCCCCACTCCGGACGAAGTCCCCGCGACCCACCCTAAGCCCAACGCTCCGGGTACGCCGTCGCGCATTTCCACGCCATTCCCACCCAACACCCGTCCGGCCGGCATGTGACCACGAACACAGTCCATACCGTGGGCACCGTGCCCGCGCTCGTGCTGGCACAGGAGGCCACCATGACCCCACCGAACCGACCCAAGCTGTACGCCGCCGGAGGAACCGCGCTGCTCATCGCCGGCACCCTGCTCTCCACCACCCTGGGCACCGCCTCGGCGAGTGCACCGGCAGCACCGGGCAAGTCCGAGACGCGCACCTTCTTCACCTCGCTGAACAACTCCGGCGTCCGCGGCAAGGCGGAGGTCGACGTCCGACACCGGCACCTCGACATCGACATCGACGCGCGCGGCCTGACGAAGGGCGTGCCGCACGCACAGCACATCCACTACGGCGCCCAGGCCGCCCACGAGTGCCCCGGCGTCGCGCAGGACGCAGACCACGACTTCCGGCTCACCACCGCGGAGGGGGTCCCCTCCTACGGGCCCGTCGCCGTCTCGCTGACCACCCGCGGCCACACCGGCCCCGGCAGCGTGCTCGCCGTCAACCGCTACCCGGTCACCAAGAACGGTCACGAGCACTACGACCGGCAGACCCGCACCAAGCGGGCCGTCGCCCGCGCGATCCGCAACGGCGAGGCGGTGGTGGTCATCCACGGCATCGACTACAACGACAACGGGAAGTACGACTTCAAGGGCGCCGGCAAGAGCGAGCTCGACCCGAACCTGCCCGCCGAGGCCACCGACCCAGTGGCCTGTGGCGTGCTGCGGATGCACCGCTGACGCTGTCTGCTGACCGGCGCTGATCGGTGGCGCTGATCTGGCGCTGACGCTGTCAGGCGATTGCCCGGCCTCGTCGTCCGGCGAACGGTAGGTTCCGCAGGTTTTTCGGCGCGGAAACCTGCGGAACCTACCGCGCGGTGCCCCGACCTACACTGGCGGCGATGAACGGTGCGCGTGCTCGATCGGCCTGGTCGGTCCCGGCGGGGTTGCTCTTCGCCGCCCTGGCGGGTCTGTTCGCGATGCACGGCCTCGGCACGCACGGCGTGGAGATGCACGCGCCGGCGATGGTGCATAGCAGCACCGTCGACACGGTCGCCCCGCACGGCGACGCGTCGTACGGCGAGGCGATGCACGGCGAGGCGTCGTACGCCGGCCGCCACATCCCCGGCGCCGGACAGGGCGTCGCGGAGACCCAGCAGGCCTCCGCCCCCGCCGAGGGCTCGGGCGCGATGAGCATGATCGGCCTCTGCCTCGCGGTGCTGACCGGCGCCCTGCTCCTGCTCGGCGCGCTGCTGGTGCGACACCACGGCCGTCGGGTCCCCGCCAGCTGGCATCCCGCGCTGCGGGCACGGTTCACCCTCCGCGCGCGCGAGCACGCACCTCCCTGTCTCGCCCAGCTCTGCATTCTCCGGTGCTGACGGGTCGGGACGCGTAGGCGTCCCACCCCCGCCTGCGCGCCCCTTGCGCGCAGGACGCCGCGCCGGTTGCGCGCGCTGGGCCATCGCGCCCGCGCGGGTCTGTCACGCACACGCGCGGCCCACCGACGAACCGATACCAGGAGAATCAGATGAGAATGCTGCGAACCCTCGCCCTGCTGGGCACCCTGCTGCTGGCGCTGGCCGCCTGTGGTGGCGACGACGGCCAGACGTCCGGCGGCACGGGGCACAACGACGCCGACGTCGCCTTCGCGACCGGGATGATCCCGCACCACGCCCAGGCGCTGGCGATGGTCGACATGACCGCCGGTCGCGACCTCGACCCCGAGGTGCGCCAGCTCACCGACGACATCCGGGCCGCGCAGGCGCCGGAGATCGAGAAGATGGCCGGATGGCTGCGTGACTGGGACGAGCCGGTACCCCCGACCGTGCGCGACCACATGCACGCCGACGACGGCATGGGCGACGGCATGGACGGCATGGACGGTGAGAGTCAGAAGGGCGAGAACGACGGCATGGGCGACGGCATGGGCGACATGCCGGGGATGATGAGCGGCTCGGACTTCACCGCGCTCGCGAACGCCTCGGACGCCGAGTTCCAGCGGATGTGGCTGCAGATGATGATCGAGCACCACGAGGGCGCCGTGGAGATGGCG
>DASSVD010000095.1:0-3431 GCA_035706365.1 Nocardioidaceae bacterium | reverse complement strand
TCGACCTGGACAGCCAGCAGGCTCTCGCCGACGCGCTCGCGGCGCTGGTGCGCAGCGGCGCCACGATCGTGCTGGTCGCCCACGAGCTCGGCCCGATGACCGGGCTGATCGACCGCACCGTCGTGATGCGCGACGGCCGCGTCGCCTACGACGGCCCACCGGTGATGTCGGCCCGTGAGGCCGACCACGCCGGTCACGGTGCCCATGGCGGCCATCACGCCCACGACCTCACCGTCGGCGCGACCGACTACACCCCGGTGGTGTCCTCCCCGGTCGACCGGCCCGAGCCCGACGAGCGCTGAGGAGACGAGACGATGGGGATCCTCGCCTACGACTTCATGGTCCGGGCCCTGCTCGGGGCGCTGTTCACCGGCCTCGCGGCGCCCGCGGTCGGCACCTACCTGGTGCAGCGTCGGCTGGCGCTGATGGGCGACGGAATCGGGCACGTCGCCGTCACCGGCGTTGCGCTGGGACTGCTCACGCACAGCTCGCCCACCGTCACGGCCATCGCGGTCGCCGTGGTCGGCTCGGTGCTGATCGAGGTGATCCGGGAACGCGGGCGCACCAGCGGGGACGTTGCACTGGCTCTGCTGTTCTACGGCGGCATCGCCGGCGGCGTGCTGCTGACCGGCCTGGCCGGCCAGAGCGCCGCCACGCTGAACAGCTTCCTGTTCGGCGCGATCACCACCATCTCCACCTCCGAGGTGTGGGTCACCCTGGTGCTCGGTGCCGTGGTGGTGCTGGTCGCGGTCGGTCTCGCCCCGCAGCTGTTCGCCGTCGCCCAGGATCAGGAGTTCGCCCAGGTCGCCGGGCTGCGGGTGCGCGGCTACAACGTGCTCGTCGCGGTGCTCGCCGCGGTCACCGTCACCGTCGCGATGCGCACCGTCGGGCTGCTGCTGGTCAGCGCGCTGATGGTCGTGCCGGTGGCCACCGCCCAGCAGGTCACCCGCGGCTTCCGCAGCACGCTGGCCCTGGCGATGGGGCTCGGCGCGCTGGCCGCGGTCGGCGGACTCGGCGCCTCGGCACAGGTCCCGGCCGACACCAACGTCGCCCCCGGAGCAGCGATCGTCCTGGTCGCCCTGGCCTGCTTCATCCTCGCCTGGCCCGTCGGCGCGCTGCTGCGCCGGCGCGCACGACGGGTCGCGCCGTTCCCCGCCCCGGTCGAGGACCCGTACGCGCTCGAGGGCGGCCACACCGCCGTACCCGAGGAGCATCGCCACGAGCACGGCGAGGACTGCGGGCACCGGGCGGTCCCGCACGAGGACCACGTCGACTACATCCACGACGGACACCGGCACGCCGCGCACGGGAGCCACTATGACGAGCACTGAGGCCCAGCAGGCGTCGGGCGAGGGCCCCGCCCTGCCGACCGGGACCAGGCCGACCCGGCAGCGCCGTGCCGTCGCCGCCGCGCTGCAGTCCTTCGACGACTTCCGCAGCGCGCAGGAGATCCACGACCTGCTCAAGCGCCAGGGCGAGAACGTCGGGCTGTCCACGGTCTACCGCACCCTGCAGGCCCTCGCCGACGGCGGCGACGTGGACGTGCTGCGCACCGAGGACGGCGAGGCGATCTACCGGCGGTGCAGCACCACGCACCACCACCACCTGGTCTGCCGGGTCTGCGGCCGCACCGTCGAGGTCGAGGGGCCCACCGTGGAGCGCTGGACCGACGGCATCGCCGCCGAGCACGGCTTCACCGACGTCGCGCACACCCTGGAGATCTTCGGCACCTGCCCCGCGTGCGCCTGACCCGCGGGACGCACCCTCAGGCGCTCGGGGCCGCGCCGCCGTAGCGCCGGTCACGGCGCGCGTACTCGTCGACCGCCCGCCACAGGTCGCGCCGGTCCACGTCGGGCCACAGCACATCGGTGAACACCAGCTCGGAGTACGCCGCCTGCCACAGCATGTAGTTCGACAGCCGCCGCTCCCCCGAGGTCCGCCACACCAGGTCCGCCTCGGACAGCTCGGGCACGTAGAGGTGCCGGGCGAACGTCCGCTCGTCGACCCGCTCGGGGTCCAGCCGGCCGGCCGCAACCTCACGAGCGATCGAGCGCGCCGCGTCGGCCAGCTCGGCCCGCCCACCGTAGTTGACGCACATCGTCAAGGTGAGCACGTCGTTGTCGGCGGTGAGCTCCTCGGCCACGCGCAGCTCCTTGACCACCGAGCGCCACAGCCGCGGCTCGCGGCCGGCCCAGCGCACCCGGACACCGAGCTCGTGCATCTCGTCGCGGCGGCGTCGGATCACGTCGCGGTTGAACCCCATCAGGAACCGGACCTCGTCGGGCGAGCGGCGCCAGTTCTCGGTGGAGAAGGCGTACGCCGAGATCGCCTTGACGCCGATCTCGATCGCTCCCTCGACCACGTCGAACAACGAGTGCTCGCCCTGCTGGTGACCCGCGGTCCGGGGCAGTCCGCGCTGCTTCGCCCAGCGGCCGTTGCCGTCCATCACGATCGCCACGTGCCGCGGCACGAGCTCGGCGGGGATCTCCGGCGGCCGGGCACCCGAGGGGTGCGGTGCGGGTGGGCGCACCTCGCGGCGCGGGGTCCGTGCGGCAGCCACCGCCACTCACCTCTCTCGTGGGCGCGCCACCCGAACGGGTGGTCTCGATGATGCGCGCACCAACTTATTCTGTTCTCGTGCCGGGTCCGGCACAGGGACTCGGGAGTGGAGCGATGGACAGCGCCAACCAGAAGATCGAGCAGCAGATCACCGTGCTGCTGCGACGGGTGCAACGCATCCACATGTCCACTTCGGCCGGCGACGTCGAGGTCGACCGGTCGGCGTACGGCATCATGGCTCGCCTCGCCGACGAGGGTCCCCAGCGCCTCGGCGCACTGGCCACCGGCTTCGGTCTCGACCCGTCCACGATCACCCGTCAGGTGCAGTCCCTGGAGCGGGCCGAGCTGGCGGTGCGCTCGACCGACCCGACCGACCGACGCGCCTCCATCCTGGAGCTGACCGACGAGGGCCGCATCGTGCTGGAGCGCACCCGGTCGGCCCGCCGCGAGCGCTTCTACTCGGTGCTCGCGGAGTGGCCCGAGAGCGACCGCACCGAGTTCGGCCGGCTGCTGGAGCAGTTCAACTCCTCGCTGGACACGCTGTTCGAACGCTCCTGAGCTTCGGTCAGCGCTCCAGGTGCGCCAGCGACTTCAGCCCGCGCTCGAGGTGCCAGGCCAGGTACGCCGCGACCAGCCCGGTGGCCTCCTTGCGATGGCGCGGCTCGGCCGCCTCGACCACCGTCCAGTCGCCGGCCAGCAGCGCCCCGAGCAGCGCCACGGTCTCCAGCGCCGGGCTGGCCGCGCCCGGCACCCGGCAGGCCGAGCACAGCATCCCGCCCCCGGCCGGGCTGAACGCGCGATGCGGCCCGGGCTCCCCGCACCGGGCGCAGACCTCGAAGGACGGGGCGTAGCCGGCGACCGCCAGTGAGCGC
>DASSVD010000094.1:0-2649 GCA_035706365.1 Nocardioidaceae bacterium | reverse complement strand
TGTCCGGGGAGCTGCACCGACCCGCAGCGCACCATGGGGGCCAACCGGGCGTAGAGGTAGCGGGGCCCGGCCGTCTCCAGCGCCGTCCGGCCGTACTCGTGGTGGAAGACCACCATGTAGGCCCCGATCGGGAGGACCAGGGCGAGGACGAACGCCGCCAGCCTCGGCCACGGGACCCGCAGCCACAGCAACGCCACGAGGAAGCCGACCGCCAGCACGGTGCCGACCCCCCTCGTGACGGTCGCCGCCGCCACCAGCAGTCCTGCGACCGCCGCGGCCACCATGCCCGGGCGCCGTCGCCACAGCAGCGCCAGTGCGGCACCGACGAGCAGTGCCTCGAAGAGCACGTCGGAGAGCACGTACTGCTCCAGCACCAGCTGCAGCGGGTCCAGCAGCACCGGCAGGGTGGCCAGCGCGGCCGCCCAGCGTGGCAGTCCACGACGGGCCAGGAACGCGTACCCCGCCACGGCGATCGCCAGCCCCAGGACGTGCTGGGCCACCACGATCGCGGCGGTCGAGTGGAGGAGGTTCACCATCGGCCACACCCAGATCGCGTATCCCTCGGGGTGGATCGGGCTGAGGTGCAGCGGCGCGGCGTGGTGCAGGTAGCCGAAGCTGTCCGGGAAGAGCAGGGCCGGCCGGTAGGCGACCGTCACCACCACCCGCAGGGCGACACCGGCTGCGAACGCCAGGAGGAAGGGCAGGTCGCGGCGTCCCACCACGAAGGCGCCCACGCGGGAGCCGCTCACCCTTCGAGACTAGCCGTCGTCCGCGCGGGCCCGGGAGACCACGAGCAGGACACACACCACCAGGGCGACGACCGCGCCGAAGGCTGCGGCCAGACCGTTGGCGACCCAGCCGGAGCCGACGGCGGCCGCTCCGGCGAGGGCGCCGCACAGGGCGCCCGCCGCCAGGGCCACGCCACGGTGGGCGCGGGTGGGGGTCCCGGCGCCAGCGGGCAGCATCGTGGCGACCTGCTCGGTCAGTCGGTCCAGCACCCGCACCGGCGCTGCCACGGCACGCCCGGCTGCCCTGCCCCGCACCAGAGTCGCCACACCGAGGGCGCCGGCCGTCGGGAGCAGCGGCAGCTGCGGAAGCTGGTAGCGCCAGCTGAAGCCTGCGACCGCGGCACCGGTGAGGAGCGGGACCAGGCACGCCGCGAGGAGCAGGCCGATGGCGACCCGGTCGCCGGAGCGACGGGCCCGGCCGACCCCGAAACAGGCCGCCAGTCCGACGAGGAGCAACAGGGCCAGCACCGGACCGGGCGTCCACCACCAGCTGCGGTAGTGGGTCAGGAACGAAGCCGCGGCAGGATCGGAGCTGGTGCCCGCCTTGGCCGACGGCGGGCGGAGCCCCTGGGCGATGATCTGGTCGAGCACCCAGTAGTGGTCCTCGAACAACCAGTGCGCGGCGGGGTTCCCGGGGATCTCGACGGTGCGGGTGGGCGCGAAGCCGAGGGCGAACTGCCCGGCCACCGACCGGGCGTAGGTCCACGGCTGGCTGCGCACCACGCGACGGTCGTAGTCGGCCACCATCGCCAGCTGGGAGGTCCCGGGAGGAGGCTGGACCGTCCACTGGGGGGCCTGATGGTGGCCCCAGATGTAGTAGTTGATCGTCCGGCGCTGCCCGAGCGGCTCGCCGGGACAGAGTGGCCTCTCGTGCGGGGGCAGCCGCACCTCGTCGCAGCGCACGATCGGGGCCAGCCTCGCGTAGAGGAAACGGGGCCCTGCCGCGGTCAGGGAGAACTGGCCGTGCTCGCGCTGGAACGCGGCGGCGTAGCCCACCAGCGGCACCAGCACGGCGAGCAGGAACACCACCAACCTGCGCCACCCCACGCGCAGGCAGATCAGGGCCACCAGGAACGGTGCGACCAGCAGGAGCCCGGCACTGCGCGTCAGGCTGGCACCGGCGACCAGCAGTCCGGCGGCGAGCAGGGCCGCTGCGGACGGTCGCGGCCGCCACAGCACCACCAGGCAGGCCGCGACCAGGAGCAACTCGAAGAGCACGTCGGAGAGCAGGTACTGCTCGAGCACCAGCTGGAGCGGGTCGAGCAGCAGCGGCAGCACGGCCAGGGTCGCGCCCCATCGCGGGATCCCGCGCCTGAGGAGGAAGAGGTAGCAGACCGCGGCCAGTCCCAGGCCCATCAGGTGCTGCAGCACCGGCACCGGGTAGCGGGAGTCGGTGACCTGCAGGATCGGCCACAGGAAGGCCAGGTAACCGCCGGGGCGGTCCCACTGCAACCGGAACGGAACAGCGTGGTTGAGCTAGTCGAAGCTGTCCGGCAACAGCAGCACCGGGCGGTAGGCGACCATGGTGACGACGCGGAGCGCCGTACCGACGCCGAGCGCGAGGAGGAAGAACGCGTGTGAACGCCACCAGGCACGGCGGTCAGCGGTTCGCCCGGGTCCGACGGTCACCGTGCCGAGGCTAGTGCGCCCCGGCCTCGCTCCCGGGGCCGACGGCCGCGGGTCGGGTCACGACGGCGAGCACCACCAGCTCGGCCAGCACGGTCACCAGCCGCGAGGCGATCGCCGCGGTCTCCAGCTCGCCTGTCGGGTAGAGGCCGCTGAGCAGCCACACGTAGACGACCTCCCTGACGCCCACCCCGCCCGGTGCGATCACCACGACGAGCCCCACGGCCCAGGCGAC
>DASSVD010000093.1:0-22404 GCA_035706365.1 Nocardioidaceae bacterium | reverse complement strand
GATCGGCGGGGTGGAGCGCGGGATCTACGTCGTCGGAGACCGGTCCTGGAGCATCGACATGCAGCGCTACAACTTCCAGGTCACCGGCCAGCGCTTCTATCGCATCGAGAACGGCCGCCTCGCCGGGCAGTTGCGCGACGTCGCCTATCAGGCGACGACGACCGACTTCTGGAGGTCGATGGAGGCGGTCGGCGGCCGCGACACCTGGGAGCTCGGCGGCGCGTTCAACTGCGGCAAGGCGCAGCCGGGGCAGGTCGCCTCGGTCTCCCACGGCTGTCCCACGGCGCTGTTCCGCGACGTGCGGGTGCTCAACACCGCTGCCGAGGCGGGACACGAGTGAGACCGACTCCCGCGAGCCCCGCCGACGGATCCGGAACCTGACCCGCCTGCACCGCATCGTCCGCATCACCAGCACAGGCACCCAGGCGCCCACCACCGAGGAGCATTCGATGCCGACTACGACGCCCCAGGAACTCGTCGAGCACGCCCTGAAGACGGCCCGTTCGGACGCCTGCGTCGCGATCATCGAGGACTCCACGACCGCGAACCTGCGGTGGGCCAACAACACGCTGACCACCAACGGCGTGATGCACGCGATCACCGCCACGGTGATCGCGTTCCGCCACCGTTCCGGCGGTGTGGCAACCGGCTCGGTCACCGGCAGCGCCGCAACCACCGAGCAGGTGAGCGCACTCGTGGAGGCAGCCGACGCGGCGGCCGCGGAGGCCGAGCCCGCCGAGGACGCCGCCGACCTGGCCGAGCGGGACGCCAGTCCGGACTGGGCCGACGCGGCCGCGGAGACCTCGATCGACGTCTATGCAGACTTCGCGCCCCAGCTCGGCGAGGCGTTCGGCCGGGCGTCCGGCGCCGGACGGATCCTCTACGGGTTCGTGGACCACGACGTGACCACCACCTATCTGGGCTCCACCACCGGTGTGCGGTTGCGTCACGTGCAGCCCACCGGCCACTACGGATGCACCGGGAAGACCACCGCGCTGGACAACAGCGCGTGGGTCGGCGGGGCCACCCGGGACTTCACCGACGTGGACGCACTGGCGCTCGACTCCGAGCTCGCGCAGCGGCTCGCCTGGGGGCAGCGCAGGGTCGAGCTGCCGGCCGGTCGCTACGACACCATCCTCCCGCCCACCGCCGTGGCCGACCTGCTCATCTACGCGTACTGGAGCGCCGGTGCGCGAGAGGCGCACGACGGCCAGTCGGTGTTCAGCCGGCCGGGCGGCGGCACACGCATCGGCGAGCAGATCACCCCCAAGCCGGTCACGCTGTTCTCCGACCCGGCGCACCCCGGCCTCCAGGCGGCCCCCTTCGTCACCGCC
Source organism: Nocardioidaceae bacterium (assembly GCA_035706365.1). Lineage (GTDB taxonomy): Bacteria > Actinomycetota > Actinomycetes > Propionibacteriales > Nocardioidaceae > Nocardioides_C. The sequence goes on along the minus strand of DASSVD010000093.1, from coordinate 21,070 downwards.
GCGACCGGCTCGAACACCAGCAGCGTCTTCGACAACGGCCTGCCGCTGGGCCGCACCGACTGGATCCGCGACGGCAGGCTGGAGGCGCTGCTGCAGACCCGGCACAGCGCGCAGCTGACCGGACAACCGGTGACGCCGGCCATCGACAACCTGCTGCTGGAGGTCGGCGGCGCCACCGGCGACCTCCAGGCCCTGGTCGGTGACGTCTCGCGAGGTCTGCTGCTGACCTGCTTGTGGTACATCCGGGCCGTCGACGAGCAGACGCTGCTGCTCACCGGTCTCACCCGGGACGGGGTCTACCTGGTCGAGGACGGCGAGGTCACCGCAGCGGTCAACAACTTCCGCTTCAACGAGAGCCCGGTCGACCTGCTCTCCCGGTTCACCACCGCCTCGGCGACGGTGCCCAGCTTCTCGCGGGAGTGGGGTGACATGTTCGCTCGCACGGCGACACCCGCCCTGCGCGTCCCCGACTTCAACATGTCCAGCGTCAGCCAGGCGAGCTGAGCCCGCTCACCGGCCCGACCGGGACGCCGCCGGGGATCGGTGCCTGCGGGTCGTAGGGCGTGCGCGTGTAGACGAAAGTGGCGCAGACCAGGTGGTTGATGCTGCCGTCGGTGTTGCGCACCACGCGAAGTCGCTCCCCGTGGTGGTAGCCGGCCAGACCGACCAGCGTGCCGTCACCGACCGGAGCGAACCGGTGGCTGACCGCGGTGCCGCCCAGCACCCCTGCCTGCACCTCGCCGTCCCGGTAGCAGAACGTGTAGGCGGTGTTCCCCCAGTGCCACACGCCGAGCAGCTCGGCGATCCCCACGGGCAGCTCTCGGGTCGGCTCCCAGGCCGCGGGAACCGCCGGTTCGAGCCGCTCCAGCGTGTCCAGCAGGTCGGCCGGCAGGCCCTCGCAGCGCAGCCCCTGGGTGCCGTTGGCGAGTGCCACCGCAGCGGTACGGCGTACCCGGTCCACGAACAGCCCGGCCAGGAAGCCCGGCATCGAGCCGGTGTGGCCGACCAGCATGCCGGACCCACCCGACAGCAGCCGCAGCCCCAGCCCGTAGCCACCGGCCGCACCGCCGGACAGCGAACCCGACTGCGGTGTGCTCATCTCGTCCAGGACGGCCCGGGAGAGCACCTGGTCGTGGCCCTCGATCAGGAACCTCGCGTAGGTGGCGAGGTCCTCGACCGTGCTCCACACCTGCCCGGCCGGAGCCATCGCGCCGGTGTCCTGGGCGGGCTCCTCGGTCAGCGTCCCGGCGAACGCGTGCACGCTGAACCCGGCCGCCGCGGGGGTTTCAGGCAGGTAGCTGGTGCGTGGCATCCCCAGCGGTTCCAGGATCCGGGTGCTCACCGCGTCCCACCACGACTGCCCGCGCAGGCGGGCGACGAGCTCGCCGAGCAGGCCGAAGGCCAGGTTCGAGTAGTGGTAGGTCCGGCCGGGCTCGAACACCGCCGCGCGGTCGTCGACCCCGGCGGCCAGCTCCTCGAAGTCGGAGCCGGGGCTGCGCTCCCACCAGGAGCCCGCCGGCTCGGACTGCATTCCCGAGGAGTGGGCGAGCAGGCTGCGCAGGGTGCGGTCGGCGTAGCCGACGCCGGGCAGATGCGCGCCGAGAGGATCGGACAGGTCCAGGAGTCCCTCCTCGCGCAGCTGGAGGACGAGCACCGCGGTCATCGTCTTGGTGATGGAGCCGATCCGGTACTGCGTGTCCGGGCAAGGACGCAGCCCGCCGTCCCCCGCGCCCCGGTCGGCGTCCTCGGCGTGGACGCCGTCGACGGTGCGCCCGTGCTCACCGGTCCACACCAGCCGGCCGTCGCGGACCACGCCGGCGACCACGGACGGTAGCCGGCCCGCCACCTGGTCCCGGGCGACCAGCGTGTGCAGCTGGTGGGCGGTGACGGGCGCGACGTGGTGGCTCACTGAACCTCCTGCTCGGCGAAAGCGCTCGGGTCGGGGCAGGCGCAGACCAGGTTGCGGTCCCCGTAGGCCTGGTCGATCCGGGCCACCGGCGGCCAGTACTTGTCCGGGTCGAAGCCGGTCGGGAAGGCGCCGACCTCGCGCGGGTACGCCCGGTCCCAGGTGTCGCCGAGGGTGGCCGCGGTGTGCGGGGCACCGCGCAGGGGCGACGTCTCGGGGCTCCACTCCCCCGCCGCGACCCGCTCGATCTCGCCGCGGATGGCGATCATCGCCTCGCAGAACCGGTCCAGCTCCGCCTGGTCCTCGGACTCGGTCGGCTCGACCATCAGCGTGCCGGCCACCGGGAAGCTCATCGTCGGGGCGTGGAAGCCGTAGTCGATCAGCCGCTTGGCCACGTCGTCGACGGTCACGCCGGTGCGCTTGGTGAGCTCGCGCAGGTCGAGGATGCACTCGTGGGCAACCAGACCGTTGTGCCCGCGGTAAAGCACCGGGTAGTGCTCCTCGAGACGGTGCGCCACGTAGTTGGCGGCCAGCACCGCGACGGCGGTGGCGCGACGCAGGCCCTGGGCGCCCATCATCCGCACGTAGGCCCACGAGATCGGCAGGATCCCGGCCGAGCCGTGCGGGGCGGCGCTGACCGGGCCGATCCCGTCACGACGCTGCGGGTCCGGGTGCATCGGGTGGCTGGGCAGGTACGGCGCCAGGTGTGCGCGCGCCGCGACCGGCCCGACGCCCGGGCCGCCGCCGCCGTGCGGGATGCAGAAGGTCTTGTGCAGGTTGAGGTGCGACACGTCGCCGCCGAACTCGCCGGGGCGGGCGTAGCCCAGCAGGGCGTTCAGGTTCGCCCCGTCGACGTAGACCTGACCGCCGTGGGCGTGCACGATCTCGCAGAGCCGGCCGATGCCGTCCTCGTACGCCCCGTGCGTGGAGGGGTAGGTGACCATGATCGCGGCCAGATCCCCGGCATGCTTCTCGCACTGCGCAGCCAGGTCGTCGAGGTCGACCGACCCGTCGCCGGCGGCCTTGACCACCACGACCCGCATGCCCGCCATCACCGCTGAGGCCGCGTTCGTGCCGTGCGCCGAGGACGGGATCAGGCACACGTCGCGGTCTGCGTCGCCGTTGGCGACATGGTAGGCCCGGATCGCCAGCAGCCCGGCCAGCTCGCCCTGGGATCCGGCGTTGGGCTGCACGGACACGGCGTCGTAGCCGGTGACGACGGCCAGCCAGCGCTCGAGGTCGGCGATCAGCTCGGTGTAGCCCTGGGCGTCCTCGGCCGGTGCGAACGGGTGCAGCGCGGCGAAGCCGGGCAGGCTGATCGGCTCCATCTCCGTGGTCGCGTTCAGCTTCATCGTGCAGGATCCGAGCGGGATCATCCCGCGGTCCAGGGCGTAGTCGCGGGCGGAGAGCCGACGCAGGTAGCGCAGCATCGCGGTCTCGGAGTGGTGCTGGGAGAAGACCGGATGGGTCAGGTAGGTCGTGGTCCGCCCGAGTGCCGCGGGGAGGGCCTCCCCGACGCGCGCCGCGGCCGTCTCCAGGTCCGGCGCCGCGGTCCCGGTGCCAGCGGTCACGGTGACCGCGTCGAGGATCGCGGTCAGGTGCTCGGTGCGGGTGGTCTCCGACGTGGAGATCCCGACGGTGTCGTCGTCGACCAGGCGCAGGTGTACGCCGTTGCCGCGCGCCGCCTCGACCAGCGCGGCCGCCCGGCCGGGGATCCGCGCCTGCACCGTGTCGAAGAACTCCGGATGCACCACCTCCAGGCCCGCCTCCCGCAGGCCCTCGGCGAGCACGGCGGCGTAGCGGTGGGTCCGCTCGGCGATGGCGCGCAGCCCGTGAGGGCCGTGGTAGACGGCGTACATCGCCGCGGTCACGGCCAGGAGCACCTGGGCGGTGCAGATGTTGGAGGTGGCCTTGTCCCGGCGGATGTGCTGCTCGCGGGTCTGCAGAGCCAGCCGGTAGGCCGGCCGCCCCTCGGCGTCGACCGACACCCCGACCAGGCGGCCGGGCAGGTGCCGCTCGAGCCCGGAGCGCACCGCCATGTACCCGGCGTGCGGCCCACCGTAGAAGAGGGGTACGCCGAAGCGCTGAGTGGACCCGACCACGACGTCGGCACCCATCGTTCCGGGCGCCTCGAGCAGGGCGAGCGCGAGCAGGTCGGCGGCCACCACGACCATCGCGGACCGCTCGTGCGCGGCCTCGATGACCGGGCGCGGGTCCACGATGCGTCCGCTGCTGCCGGGATACTGCACCAACACCCCGCAGATGTCGCCCTCGGGCAGCGGTCGGGTCAGGTCGACCAGCTCGACGTCGATGCCCATCGCAGCCGCGCGGGTGCGGACCACCGACGCGGTCTGCGGGAGCACGTCCGCGTCCACCAGGAACCGCCCCTTGGCGCGCTTGTCGGCACGGCGTACCAGGGTCATCGCCTCGGCGGCGGCGGTCGCCTCGTCGAGCAGGGAGGCGTTGGCGGTGGGCAGGCCGGTGAGGTCGCCGACCATCGTCTGGAAGTTCAGCAGCGCCTCGAGCCGCCCCTGGGAGATCTCCGGCTGGTACGGCGTGTAGGCGGTGTACCAGGACGGGTCCTCCAGCACGTTGCGGCGGACCACGGCCGGCGTCAGCGTGCCGGAGTAGCCCAGCCCGATCATCGGCTCGAGTGGCCGGTTGCGCGCGGCCAGCGCACGCAGGTGCCGGCTCGCCTGCTCCTCGGTCTCCGGCCGCGGCAGGTCGAGTGGCTCGTCGCTGCGGATGGCCGCCGGCACGGCGGCGTCCATCAGTGCGTCGAGCGAGTCGAAGCCGAGGGCGTCCAGCATCGACTTCTGCTGGCCCGGGTCGGGCCCGAGGTGGCGTTCGGCGAAGAGGTGCGCGGAGTCGAGCTGGGCCATGGTGGGCTGGTCGGACATCGAGGACTCTCCGGGGGACGCAGGCGAAGCTGGCAACAGGTCGCCTCCCCCTCTGTCGGTGCGCGCCGCGCGGCCTTCAGAGTCGCCTCGCTCGCACGGTCCTGGCGCCTGAGAGGTTCCGGGGAGGATTTGCCCCTTCGGCGCTCCGGCCACGTCGCGGTCCGGGGCGGTGAGGACCCGGACCGTGGGCGCCGGAGTCTCTCCCGCGCGCGGTCGTCAGCTGGCCTTCAATCTACCAGCCGGGCGGCCCCACACCGGGAGTCGCCCGGCTGGTAGGCCGTGCACTGTCTGCACTGTCTGCACTGTCTGCGCCGTCGAAGGCGTCAGGCGATGGCGTCAGCCGACCTGGCGCGCCTTGCGACGAGCGGCCAGCTCGTCACCGGCGGAGGGCTCGTCCGCCCGACCCGCGGCGCGCTCGCTGGGAAGCTCCGCCAGGGAGCCCTCGATCTCGCGCCACACGCCGCCGATGGCGATCCCGAACACGCCCTGACCGCCTTGCAGCAGGTCGATCACCTCGTCGTTGCTGGTGCACTCGTAGACCGAGGCGCCGTCGCTCATCAGGGTGACCCGGGTCAGGTCGTCGGTGCCCCGCTCGCGCAGGTGGTTCACCGCGGTGCGGATCTGCTGCAGGGAGATGCCGGCGTCCAGGAGGCGCTTGATCACCTTGAGCAGCAGGATGTCGCGGAAGGAGTAGAGGCGCTGGGTGCCGGAGCCGGTCGCTCCGCGCACCGTCGGCTCGACCAGGCCGGTGCGCGCCCAGTAGTCGAGCTGGCGGTAGGTGATGCCGGCGGCGTTGCAGGCGGTGGGACCGCGGTAGCCGGTGTCGCTGGGCAGTGGCGAGACGTCGTCGTCGAAGAGCAGACCCTGCTCGTCGGCCGCAGCCGCGGCTTCGTGCGCCGCCTGGTCGTCGGGCCGCTGAGCGGACCGACCGGCGGTGTCGCGGTTGCCTGTCACGTGGGACCTCCGTTGCCGGCTTCGCTGTGCATGTAGCTCCGGGGGAAGCCGCCGGCCCTCGGATCAGAGCACAACGGTGGAGTTACAACGAAGACAGTCCCAAGGTAGAGCGAGCGGCGGGGGCGGTCAACGAACCGGGGCTCCAGCGCCCCGGCGTGTCGCGAAACTCTCGACCCCAGGTTGAGGTTGAGGCCGTGCCCCCTAGGCCACGAGCCGTCTCAGTGGCTCTCGAAGTCCTCCGGCGAGACCTGGTCGAGGAACTCGCGGAACTTCTCCACCTCGTCCTCCTGCTCGTCGGGGACCTCCAGGCCGGCCTCCTCCAGCACCTCGTCGTCACATACGATCCGGGAGCCGGTGCGCAGTGCGAGCGCGATGGAGTCCGAGGGTCGGGCGCTGACCTCGACACCGGACTCGAAGACGAGCAGCGCGTAGAAGATGCCGTCCTTCATCTCGGTGATCCGGACTTCGCTCAGGTCGTTGCCGGTGGCGGTGATCAGGTCCTTCATCAGGTCGTGGGTCAACGGCCGCGGCGGGACCACGCCCTGCTGCGCGAACGCGATGGCGGTCGCCTCGACCGCGCCGATCCAGATCGGCAGGTAGCGATCGCCGGAGACCTCCCGAAGCAGCACAATCGGCTGGTTGGAGGGCATCTCGACCCGGACACCGATCACATCGACCTCACGCACACGGTCAGCCTACTCCCGCCGAAAAGCCTTGTGCAGACGGCACTTCGGCCATCCTCGATCGGCTGGGACTCCTCCGACGGGCATGGGGCGGCCAGCACCGGCCGGCCCGGTCATCGCCCCGGTCATCGCCCCGGTCATCGCCCGGTCTGCGCCAGGTCAGCGCCGGGTCAGCGCCCGGTGCGCAGTCCGCTCTTGACCAGGCTGGCGTGCAGCCGCACGGACAGCGCCGCCATCTGCCGGATCGCGTCTTCGGCCCGGCCGTGCGCACCAGCGTCCCGGGAGCGCTGCATCGGCGCGACCACCTGCTCGACCAGCCCGACCTCGCGGTCGGCGGCGGTCTTGAAGGACCGCAGGTGGCGAGGCTCGAGGCCGAACGCGGCCAGCTCTCCCGCGGTCTTGGCGATCACCAGGGCGTCGCCGTCGTAGTGCCCGCTGCCGGCACGTGGCCGGACCAGCCCGAAGGTCTCCAGCTGCTCGAGGAGGTCGTCCTCGATCTCGGCCGCAGTCAGCAACTCCTCGCGGGACAGGCGCAGCTCGCTGGAGTCGGAGGTGAACGACTCGGCGTTGGGGAGGCCGTCCCCGGCGAGCACCACCCGGGGCACCACCGGCCCGTTGGGGGTCAGTGCCGGCGGTTCCAGCCCCCGGTCGATGGCGTCGAGGTGCTCCCGGATCACCTTCAGCGGCAGGTAGTGCTCGCGCTGGCAGGTGAGCACGTAGCGCAGCCGCTCCACGTCGTGGTGCGAGAACTTGCGATAGCCGGCGGCCGTACGCTCCGGCTCGATGAGCCCCTCGGACTCCAGGAAGCGGATCTTGGAGATGCTGACCTCGGGGAAGTCCGAGCGCAGCAGGGAGAGCACCTCACCAATGCTCATCCGGGCCTGCGCCGAGGCCGCGGCCCTCACTGTGGACTACCCGCTCCTGAGTGGCTGGCGAAGTAGACCAGGCGGTACTTGCCGATCTGGACCTCGTCGCCGCCCTGGAGGACCACCTCGTCGATCCGGTCGCGGTTGACGTAGGTGCCGTTCAGGCTGCCCACGTCGGCAACGGTGTAGCCGGACGAACCCCGGCGGAACTCCGCGTGACGCCGCGAGACGGTGACGTCGTCGAGGAAGATCTCGCTCTCGGGATGCCGCCCCGCCGAGACCACTTCGGTGTCGAGCAGGAACCGGCTGCCCGCGCTCGGCCCGCGCTGCACCACCAGCAGTGCGCTCCCGGACGGGAGCGCGTCCACGGCCGCGGCGTCCGCCTCGCTCAAGGAGCGCTCGTCACCGTGCTCGCCGGCGCCCGAGGGGCCGCCGAAGGTGATCGTCGCGGTGCTCTCCGAGGGGGACTCCGCACCGCCGGCCTGTCGCTGCTCGGCAGCGGGGGCCGACGTGGCGTCCGAGGCGGCCGCCTCCGGAGTGCCGGCGTCGGTGACCATCCGGTGTCCGCACTGCGAGCAGAACCGGGCGTCGTCGGGATTCTGCTTTCCGCATTGCGTGCAGTACGGCATGTCGGCCTCCGAACCCTCAAGGAACAGTCGAGGTTGATGGTTGTGTCGAACTTATCAGCCGGGGCTCACCGATCAAGCCGGAACCGGCCCCGCAGCGGACTGGGGCGGTGGATCCGCGCGCTCGGCGGGCACCGGATGCTTCGCGGAGGTCAGGACTCGACGCTGCTGCGGTAGGCGTCGGCGTCCATCAGCTGGGCCAGCACACCGCTGTCGGTGGGGACCACCTCGAAGAGCCAGCCCTCGCCGTAGGGGTCGGAGTTGACCAGCTCGGGGGTGCCGTCCAGCGCGTCGTTGCGCGCGACCACCGTGCCCGCCAGCGGCGCGTAGACGTCGCTCACCGACTTGGTGGACTCGAGCTCGCCGACGGTGCCGCCGGACTCGACCTGCTCGCCCACCTCGGGCAGCGAGACGTAGACGATGTCTCCCAGCGCGTCCTGGGCGTAATGGGTGATCCCCACCCGCACCGAGCCGTCGCTCTCGCCGGGGTCGCGCACCCACTCGTGCTCGGCGGTGTACTTCAGGTCGTCGGGATACACGGCGCTCCTTCGGTGGATCGGATGGTTGACCGGCAGGCTACTCGTCCTCGACCGGCTCGGAGTAGCGCGCCGACTCGGGTTCGCGGGTGCTGGCGATCTCCACGGTGCTGGCCTGCTTGATCACGACGTCGCCGCCCACCGCCTCCCCCTCGATCAGGTCGACGAAACCACCGTGGAAGTTCAGCCCGGTGGTCAGCGTGTGCGGGTCGCCGATGGCCTCGATGGTGTACGGCGGAGCCAGCGGCTGCTCCCCCACGACGATCCCGGTGTCACCGTCCTTGAACGCGGTCTGCGCCACGACGCGCACGGTGTCGTTGACCTCGATCGCCTCGGCGCCGGCGTCTCGCAGCTCCTCCACGCCGTTGAGCAGCTGGTCGACCCCGACCGCGCCCTGGGGGTCCTTCACGGTGACCACGACGCCGGGCCCAACCGCCGGAAGCGTGCCGGCGAGGATGCCGAGCACGTCGGCCTTGCGGCGGGCCTCCTCGAGGGCGGCTTGTCGCGCCTCGGTGTTGTTGCGCAGGGAGCTACGAGTGTCCTCGAGCTCGGCGATCTGGTTCTCGGTGCGCTCGGAGGCGGCCGCGAGCGAGTTGAGCAGCTGGAGCATGTCCTCCTGGCGCATCCCGGCGTACACGTCGTCGGCCTCGGTCGCGCGCACCTGGACCACGCTGGCGAAGCCGACCACCGCAAGCAGCACCGCGGCGGTGATCTGGCCCCGTGAGCCGGGGCGGCGCAGCGCGGCCCACAGGCGCTGGCGCCCGGTGGGTTCCTCCTCGCTCACCCTGGCCTCCTCACGCGTGGAAGATGTGCCGGCGGATCGCCGCCACGTTGGAGAAGATCCGGATCCCCAGCACCACGATGACACCGGTGGACAACTGGCCGCCCACGCCCAGCTTGTCGCCGAGGTAGACGATCAGCGCCGCGATCAGCACATTGCTGATGAAGGAGATCACGAAGACCTTGTCGTCGAAGATCCCGTCCAGGAAGGCGCGCAACGCTCCGAAGACGGCGTCGAGAGCGGCGACCACCGCGATCGGCAGGTACGGCTCGAGCCACAGCGGCACGTCCGGCTGCAGGATCAGGCCCAGGATGATCCCGACGAGCAGGCCGAGTCCGGCGATCATCGGCGCTTGTCCGGCACGTGGGCGTGGCGCAGCGTCAGCTGGTTGGCGGCAGGCAACCTGAGCGACTCCTCCGATGTCATCGTGAACTCGAGTCCGTACGTCGACTGGTAATCCAACCACGTCGCCCCGCCGCGGGTCTCGACGAACCGCGCAGGCATCGCGTTGCGGTTCCCGATGGCCAGGATCGTGTACGGCGGCGAGATCGACCGGCCGTTGACGGTGATCGCGGTCCCGGCCTGGCGGATCGCACCGAGGCTGTTCAGCCGCTGGCCGTCCACCGAGATCGCCTCGGCGCCGGAGAGCCAGAGCGCGTTGACCAGCTTCTGCAGGTCCTTGTCGAGCACCGTCTCGCTGTCACTGGTGGCGTTCGGGTTGTCGTCGACCACCACCTTGACGCCGGGACCCGTCACCGCGGCCGCCCCGGTCGTGACGCTGAGCCGGCTCAGCCGCGTCGACAGCTGCCGGCCCCGGGTGGTGGCCTCCAGGTAGTCGGTCTGCACCTGGTCGACCTCCTCGCGCAGACTCTCGGCCCGGCCGCGGAGCGCATCGACCTGAGCGCTGCGCGCCTCGATCTGGGTGATCAGCTGGTCACGGCCGTCGGCCTCCTCGGCGGCGTTGCGCGAGGTCTGCAGCGCCGCGGTGGCCACGAGCAGGCCGAAGAGTCCGAGCACGACCAGCGCGGCGAGCCCGCTGCCCGGCTTCGCCCCGGACGGCTCGCCGTCGGGGCTCTCGCGCCTGGACGCGCGCTCGCGACGCTCGGCGACGTGGGCGTAGTCGCCGTCCATCGACGTGGCGGTGAGGTACTCCAGCAGGCCCATGGTGACCTGGGGGACGTCCGGGAGCGTGGGGCGCGAGGACGGCTCAACTGCCATGGAGGCTGGGTGCCCTTCGTGCGTGGTCGGCGAGCAGCGTGCGGACCTGCCAGGCGTAGAGCAGGCCGGCCCACCAGTACAGCGCCGTCCCCCAGATCGCGAACGCCCAGCCGAACACCTGCGCCAGCGTCGCCACCACGCCGTCACCGTCGCCGAGCAGCAGCAACGGGAACGCGTAGAGCAGGTTGGCCGTGGCCGCCTTGCCCAGGAAGTGGACGGGCAGGGCGCTGTAGCCGCGGGTGCGCAGGAACGGCACCAGGCCCCACAGGAACAGGTCCCGGGCGGGCAGCAGCAGCGCCAGCCACCAGGGGATGATGTCGCGCCAGGCCAGCCCGAGCACGGTGGCCAGGATGTAGAGCCGGTCCGCGACCGGGTCGAGGATCTGCCCCAGCGGGGAGGTCTGGTGCAGCCGCCGGGCCAGGTAGCCGTCGAGGTAGTCGCTGACCCCGGACAGGGCCAGGACGGCCAACGCCCAGCCGTCGGCCTGCGGTCCGAGCACCAGCCACAAGAAGAGGGGTACGCCGGCGAGCCGGACGATACTGATGACGTTGGGGATGGTGAGGACCCGGTTGGTCTCGGCCAACCCGTCGTCCCGAGCGTTCACCCAGTGCCCCTCGCTTCGCCCCGTCGCTGTCCGGCGTTGCTGCCGGCGGTCGCTGGAGGAAGCCTATCCGAGGGAGGGATCCGCGGCGCGGTTCAGGAGTCGCGCAGCGTGGTCCCGCAGCGGGGACAGTGGCCGCGCCGCGACCCGTCCAGCTCCTGACCGCAACGGCAGCGGTGCGTCGTCCCACACCGGGCTGCTCGAACCGTCGTCCCCCGCGCGGACGCTTCTGCTTGTGCCTGCTGGCCCGTGATCACGATCATGCTCCGTCACCGAGTGGTTGTGCTTGTCTCCATTGCACCAATCAACCGGCTCCGGCGCGGGAGAAACGCCGGATTGACCGCGACTTCTCTGCTCGACACTCCCCTCGGCACTTGCCTCGCCGGTTCCCGCACCGGTCGGCGCGGCCAGGGCCAGGGCCACGCAGGTGATGTCGTCGCGCCACCAGTCGGCGGCGAAGCGGCGTACCGAGTCCAGGCAGCTGTCCACCACGTCGCGGGGCACCCACCGCCGGGCACCCGCCGCGGCGGTCAGCACGCCGCTGACGCCGAACTCCTCTCCCCGGACGTCGCGTGCGTCGAGGACGCCGTCGGTGAGTGCCACGACGACGTGCCGCCGGTCGATCGCGGTCGACTCCACGGTCCAACGGCTCGTCACGGCGCTGACCAGCGGACCGGTCGGTGGCAGCTGGCGTGAGCTGACCTGGCCGCGCTGGCGGGACATCACCAGGACCGACGGGTGCCCGGCGTTGAGCCACTCCAGCCGACCCGACCCCGGGTCGAGCGCGACGAGCACGCAGGAGATGAACCGCTCCGGGTCCGGATCAAGGTTCTGGGCGGCCACCGCGAACGCGTCGCCTAGGGCAAGCGGAGTCTGCAGCGCGGTGGTGAGCCGGTGCTTGAACCGCAACGCGACCAGGCCGGCACCAGCGCCGTGCCCGGAGACGTCGGCCACCACCAGCACGCTGACGCCGTCGGGCCTGGTCACCACCTCCCACCAGTCGCCGGCGAGCACTCCCTCGGCCGGGCTCAGCGCGCCGTGCACGACCAGGCCGGGCGTGCGCTGGTCCGGTGGCACGGCCAGCTCGTCACGCAGGCCCAGCACCACCGGGCTGTGCTGGGCGAGCGCCTCCGACGCAGCGCGCGCCGTGTCCAGCTCGCTGACGATGCGCCGGCGCATACCCTCCGCGTCGTGCCCGATGGCGGCCACGTCGGAGGGCCCGCTCGCCCGGATCTCCCGCTCCAGGGCCCCCGCGGCCACCGCTCGCATGTCACCGCGCAGCCGGTTCACCGGCACCAGGAACCATCGGCGCACCAGCAGCCCGGTGAGCAGCACCAGCAGCAGGGTCACCGCAGCACCAACGACCACTGCGTTACGTGCCACCTGGCCGTCACGCAGGGCGTCGGCTCGGGCGACCTCGGTGCGCTCGTCGATGAGCTGCTGCAGCGCCTCGATCCTCCTGCGGAGCGCGTCGAAGGACCGCCGGCCTCCCCCGCTGTCGACCAGCGTCTGCGCGGCCGGCAGCCCGCCGCTGCGGCGTGCCTCGATCTCCGGGTCGGCGTGCCGGGTGCGCCACTCCCGCTGCGCCCGCGCCACCGCGTCCAGGGCGCGTTGCACGTCGGGGTCGCTGGGGAACGACGTGCGCAGCTCGGCCAACCGGGCCATGGCGGCCTCCCGGCCCTGCCGGTACGGCGCCAGGTAGCTGGTGTCGCCGGTGATCAGGAACCCGCGCTGACCGGTCTCCTGGTTGACCATGGCCGAGAGCAGCGCCCGCGCCTCGACGGCGGCCGGCTGCAGCACCTCGCCCACCAGGGAGTTCTCCCGGGCGACGCGGCGCTGGGCCGTGGCGGTCACCGCGGTGGTCGCGGCGAGTACGAGCACCAGCAACGCCAGGATGGCGAGCAGCCGGGCGCGCAGGGACACGCGCTCACCGTAGGGCGCGCCCACCGTCCTGTCCGCGGTCCGGAGATATCGACGGTCTTGTCCCGAATGCGCCGGGTCGAGGGGCGTGCTACCCGACCACGAGTCGCAGCAGGCGGTACTCGAGCAGGCCGGCCCGGTGAGCGCGCTGCAGGGCGTCACCGCCGACCATCGATCCGGCCCACGCGGACCGGTGCCGCAGGGCCCGCAGGGCAGGCTGCGCGGCGCGCACGACGCGGTCGCGGGGACGTCCCAGCCGCTGCAGGCCGGAAAGGTCGCGGGAGGAGGCGAGTGTCAGGCCGGCTGCGCGGGCCCGCTCCTGGATCTCGGCGAGGGTCAGCAGCGAGCTCACCCGCCATCCCGCCCGGAACTCCTCCACCCACGGATGGCCGGGCTGCTGCACCAGGACGTCGTCGACCACGACCAGGGCACCTCCCGGCCGCAGGACGCGGGCGGCTTCGCTGAAGAAGGCGTCGGTCGGGTCGGCGTGGACGAAGGACTCGATGGCGAAGGCCAGGTCGAAGCCGGAGTACGCCGCAGGCAACGCGGTGAAGTCTGCGACGTCGAAGCGCACCGTGCCGGCCAGGGACGCTGCCGGGCGGCTCGCGAATCGACGGGCCAGCTTGACCTGCGCCGGGCTGACCGACACCCCCACGACGTCGACCTCCCGCCGCGTGGCGAGGTACAGCGCCGCGGTACCGACTCCGCAGCCGAGGTCCAGCACGCGACGGTCCGCGTCCCCGAGCTCGTCCAGGACCAGCGCGTGCACGTGGTGTGCGGCCTCGACGCGGCTGGCGACGCCCGGACCCCACAGCTCCCGGTGAAGTGCCCGGTGGCTGCTGGTCAGCAGGAACTTCCAGGTGTTCGAGTCGTAGTAGGCGCGCACCCGGCCGGCGTCGGTCATGCTCGCCAGTGTGCTGCCGCCGACCCCGCCGCGGGGGCGTTTCGCCCGGTCAGTGCGAGGCGACGTACACGGTGTTCGAGCTGTCTCCACCGGTCAGCGGGTTCGGGAAGGCGACCACCTCGGCGCGCGCCTCGGGGAGGACGCCTCGCAGCACGCTCAGGAAGTCGGCGTCGGGCGGGTCGTCGGACCACAGCGCGAACGCGCCCCCGGGCCGCAGCCGCTCACGCATCCGGGCGAGCCCGGTCTCGGTGTAGAAGCCGGCGTGGTCGGGGTGCAGGAGGTGGCGCGGCGTGTGGTCCACGTCGAGCAGGATGACGTCGTACGCCGCCGTGCCGGGCGCGGGCTCGTCCTCCCCCGCCAGCAGCGTGAACACGTCGGCCACCACCAGCCGGCTGCGCGGGTCGTCCGCGAGCCCGGTCGCGTCCGGCAGCAGGCCCCGCCGGTGCCACTCGACCACGGGCGGCATCGCGTCGACCACGGTGAGGGTCTGCACGCGCGGGTCCGCGAGCGCAGTCACGGCGGTGTAGCCCAGGCCGAGGCCGCCGACCAGGACGTCCAGGCGTCGGTCGGAATCAGCAGAGACCGCGCCCAGGCCGAGCCGGGCGAGCTCCTCCTCGGCTGCGGTGAACAGGCTGGACATCAAGAACTCCTCGCCCAGCTTGACCTCGTAGACGTCCACGCCCAGGGTGGGCTCGACCCGGCGGCGCAGGCTGATCTCGCCGCGCGGGGTCTCCTGCCAGTCCAGCTCCTCGAACCGCGGGCGCACGTCAGTCCTCCTCGCCCGCGACGAGCGGCTCGAGCACCAGGTCGGGCTGCGCGCGCAGCACGGAGCGGATCCGCCACTTGTCGGGGAACAGTGCCAGGAGCTCCCCGTCGGAGCGTTCCAGCACCTCGACGCCGCGTTGACTGTTCAGCTCCACGACGTCCTCGCGCCGGGTGCGACGGGCGATCGAGTAGTCGAGCTGGTCGAGCCGGACCGGCGCCTTGAACTCGTCGCGCATCCGCGCCTCGACGACCTCGAACTGCATCGGCCCGACCGCGGCGAGGACGGGCGCCTGGCTTCCGCGCAGGTCGGAGCGGAGCACCTGGACCACGCCCTCCTGGTCGAGCTGCTCGATGCCGCGCCGGAACTGCTTGTAGCGGCCGGAGTCCTTGGCCCGCACAGTGCGGAAGTGCTCGGGCGCGAAGCTCGCGATCGGCGGGAACCGGACCGGGACGTCCTCGAAGATCGAGTCGCCGACGCGCAGGGCGCTGGCGTTGACCAGGCCGACGATGTCGCCGGGGTAGGCGGTGTCGACGACGAGGCGCTCACGGCCGAAGACGGCCTGGGCGTACTTGGTGGCGAAGGGCCGCCCGGTCTCCGCGTGCGTGGCGACCATCCCGCGCCGGAAGACCCCGGACACCACCCGGGCGTAGGCCAGCCGGTCGCGGTGCGCGGCGTCCATCCCCGCCTGCACCTTGAACACGAACGCGCTGAACGGCTCGGCCACGTCGCGGCGGTCCCCCTCGGCGGTCGGCGTGGGCCGGGGCGGCGGCGCCAGCTCCACCAGGGTCTGCAGCAGCTGGGCGACCCCGAAGTTCGAGATCGCGGAGGCGAACAGCACCGGGGTGGTGCGCCCGGCGAGGAAGGTGTCCTGGTCGTGGTCGGCGCCGTCCGCGGCGAGCAGCTCGTGCTCGTCGCGGGCGGTGGTCCACCACTCCCCCTCGGCGGTCTGTGCGGCGTCGGCGTCCAGGTGCTGCTCGGGCGCGCGGGTAGCACCGCCGGCCGTGCGCTCGTAGCGGATGTAGCCGCCGGTACGCCGGTCGAGCACGCCGCGGAAGTCGCCGGACACGCCCACCGGCCAGGTCAGCGGGGTGGGCCGCAGGCCGATCTGCTGCTCTATCTCGTCGACCAGCTCGAGCGCGTCACGACCGGGTCGGTCCCACTTGTTGATCACGGTGATCACCGGGATGCCGCGGTGGCGACAGACCTGGAAGAGCTTGAGCGTCTGCGGCTCGAGCCCTTTGGCGGCGTCGATCAGCATCACGGCGGCATCCACGGCGGAGAGCACCCGGTAGGTGTCCTCGGAGAAGTCGGCGTGGCCGGGGGTGTCGACCAGGTTGATCACGTGGTCGCCGTACCGGAACTGGAGCGCGGCGGAGGTGATCGAGATCCCGCGCGCCCGCTCCATCTCCATCCAGTCCGACACGGTGCCCTTGCGCCCGGCCTTGCCGTGCACGGCCCCGGCCTCGGAGATCACCTCGGCGTGCAGCGCCAGCGCCTCGGTCAGCGTGGACTTACCGGCGTCGGGATGGCTGATCACGGCGAAGGTACGCCGGCGGGCCGCCTCGCGCGCCACCTGCGCGGAGTCGGGGGAGGTTGCGGTGCTGGAGTTCGTGGTCATCGCGGCTGGGTCGCCACCTTCTTCTGACGGGAGATCTCGCGGCGCAGGTCGCCGGCGAAGCCCTCGGCCACCTCAAGCTGCTCGTGCAGGGCACGCACGCGCGCCTGGGCTGCCTCGCGGTACATCTCGAGGCGCCCGATCAGCTCCTGCAGCTCGCCGTCGGTCGGAGAGCCGTTCTCGAGCCTGTCGAGCACAGCGAGCACCTCCCGCATGTCGTCGAGGGAGAAGCCCAGCGGCTTCATCCGGCGGATCAGCCGCAGACGCGCCACGTCGGTCTCGGAGTAGAGCCGGAACCCGCCCGTGGTGCGCGCCGACGGGGTGATCAGGCCGACCTCCTCGTAGTAGCGGATGGTCCGCAGGCTCAGCCCGACCGTCTCGGCCACCTCGCCGATCTGCAGGTGCCTCAGCCCCATGATCTCGATCCTTCGTCGACGCTGGTGTGCTGCACCCACGCTACCCTCACGCTCGGGGAGGGTGCGAATCCGCTCCAGGTGCGGGCGAGGAGCGAGCTCGCGGCGCGTGCGAGAGATCACGTCGCGTTCAGGCCGCCGACGACGAGCACAACCCTCACGTCACTGTAGGGTTACGTAGCGACAGCGCCGGATCGTGTCGGAGACGTCGAACGCATCCGCCGGCGCGACCATCCTGCCTCCTCCCCCACCCCGAACGGACACTGCGTGCCTCACGACGCCCCTGCCCTCCCGACGTACCGCGGGACACCCTCGGTGCTCGAGGTGCTGCGCTCGCCGCGGCTCCTGCGTATCGAGGTGCTCGCCGGGCTCGTGGTTGCCCTGGCCCTGATCCCCGAGGCGATCTCGTTCTCGATCATCGCCGGTGTCGATCCGCGCGTCGGCCTCTTCGCCTCGTTCACGATGGCCGTGACCATCGCGATCGTCGGTGGCCGCCCCGCGATGATCTCCGCGGCGACCGGCTCCGTGGCGCTGGTGGTCGCTCCGGTCGCCCGCGAGTACGGACTGCAGTACTTCATGGCCACGGTCATCCTCGCCGGCATCCTTCAGGTGGTGCTCGGCGTCATGGGCGTCGCGCGGCTGATGCGGTTCATCCCGCGCTCGGTGATGGTCGGCTTCGTGAACGCGCTGGCGATCCTGATCTTCCTCGCCCAGCTGCCGCACCTGGTCGACGTACCGTTCCTGGTCTATCCGCTGGTCGCGGTCGGTATCGCCGTCATCGTGCTGCTCCCCCGGCTGACCACCGCCGTACCGGCACCGCTGGTGGCGATCGCGCTGCTGACCGGCTTCGTCCTCCTCAGCGGCATCGCTCTGCCCGACGTCGGCGACGAGGGAAGGCTTCCGCAGACGCTGCCGTCGCTGATGCTCCCCGACGTCCCGCTCGACCTCGAGACGCTCACACTGATCGGTCCCTACGCACTCGGCATGGCGCTGGTGGGGCTACTGGAGTCGCTGCTCACCGCGAAGCTGGTGGACGACATCACCGACACCGGCTCCGACAAGACCCGCGAGTCGTGGGGTCAGGGCGTGGCCAACGTCGTCACCGGGTTCTTCGGAGGCATGGGCGGCTGCGCGATGATCGGCCAGACCATGATCAACGTGAAGGCCTCAGGTGCCCGCAGCCGCGTCTCCACGTTCCTGGCCGGCTCGTTCCTGCTCGTGCTCGTCGTCGGGTTCGGCGGCGTCGTCGCCGACATCCCGATGGCTGCGCTGGTGGCGGTGATGATCATGGTTGCGGTCGGCACCTTCGACTGGCACACCATCCACCCGGCGACGCTCCGGCGGATGCCTCGCGCGGAGACCGTCGTGATGGTGTCCACGGTGGTGGTCGTCGTCGCAACCGGCAACCTCGCGATCGGCGTGGTGACCGGCGTGCTGATCGCGATGGTGCTGTTCGCGCGCCGGGTCGCGCACCTGACCGAGGTCAAGGACGTCGCCGTCCTCGACGAGGACACCCAGGTCTACGCGGTGACCGGGGAGCTGTTCTTCGCCACCAGTAACGACCTCTACACACAGTTCGACTACGTCGGCGCTCCACGCAACGTGATCATCGACCTCAGCGAGGCGCACGTCTGGGACGCGAGCAGCGTCGCGGCGCTGGACGCGATCACCCACAAGTTCGCCGCCAAGGGCAAGGATGTGAAGATCATCGGCCTGAACGAGTCCAGCGCCGCGATCCACGACCGGCTCACCGGCCGCCTCGCGGGCGCGCACAGCTGACAGAGGAGACGAGCCACGTGCCCGGTATCACTCGCCTGCCCACTTCGCACAGCTACTCCGCCGCGGTCGCGGCCGGTGACTTCGTGTTCCTCGGCCTGCACCGCGGCTTCGGCGAGGACTTCGACACCCAGCTCGCCGGCACCATCGACCACCTCACGCGCACCCTGGCGGAGTGCCGTCTCGTGCTCGGCGACCTGGTGAAGGTGCACGTCTACCTCAAGAGGATCGGGGACCTGCCGCGCATGGAGCAGGGCTTCGCCGGTCACTTCCCCGACGAGGCCTACCCGGCCCGGATGACCACCACGACGGAGTTCATCGACGCCGACTGCCTGCTGATGATCGACGGCGTCGCCTACCGCGGCAGCTGACAGCGTCCGGGCAAGGGTCCGGGCAATGGTGCGGGGACACATGGGGGCTCAGGCGACCGCCCCGACCAACCACCAGCCCAGGGCGACCGCGGCGAACCCGAACACCAGGCCGAGCACGGCGTTCATGCCGGCCTCCAGCCACGCCCCGTCCTCGACGAGTCGGACCGTCTCGAAGCCGAACGTGGAGAACGTGGTCAGCGCGCCGCAGAAGCCGGTCCCCACCACGGTCAGCACCCAGTCCGGAAGCCCTGCATGCACCACGCCGGCAGCCACCGCTCCCAGCAGAAGGGACCCGATCACGTTCACGGTCAGGGTGCCCCACGGCAGCACGCTGTCGTGGCGGGACTGGACTGTCAGGTCGGCAAGGTAGCGCACCGGCGCCCCCACGGCGCCGCCGACGAGCACGAGCAGGACCGTCATCGCGTCGACCCGCGACCGTTGCCGGCCGGGTCGTCCCCGCTGGCGTGCCGGACCACCTCGACCTCGTCGATCATCACCAGTCCTCCGGTGACCAGCTCATCGAGCCGGGGCAGGAAATCGCGGATCTTCTCCTCCTCGTCGACGATCACGATGGAGCACGGCAGGTCCTCGGCCAGCGACAGGATCCGGGTGGTGTGGATGTGCTGGGACGCGCCGTACCCCTCGATGCCGCGGAAGACGCTGGCGCCCGCCAGACCGGCCTGGTGCGCCCGGTGGACGATCTCGGTGTAGAGCGGGCGGTGGTGCCACCGCTCGTCCTCCTTGATCAGGACGGTCAACCGGGTGGCCTTGCCGTGCAGCATCATCGTCGCCTCCTCAGGGACAGGCCGAGCGCCCGGGCGGCGACGATCCCCAGCCACACGGCGAGCAGCCCGCTCAGCACCGTGCCGAACAGGTACGCCGCGGCCGGGCCGGGTCGCCCCGCGACCAGCAGCGCGTGCGTGTCCAGCATGTAGGTCGAGAACGTGGTGTAACCGCCGAGCACGCCGATCCCGAGGAAGGGGCGCAGGTACCGGTTCGGTGGCCACACCTCCACGATCAGCGTCATCAACGCGCCCAGGGCCAGCGCGCCCGTCACGTTCTCGAGCAGCGTCGCCCAGGGGAAACCACTCGCGGCCGGCGGCAGCGCCTGGTTGACACCCCACCTGCCCAGGCTGCCGAGCGCACCCCCTGCGGCGATCACCAGCAGGATGTCGACGCGTCCGCGCAACGCCGTCAGTGACATGAGCACAGCCTCCTACCGTGAAAGGTAGGGACTGTTGGCGGCCGGTGCCGCGGTTGTCGGCGAGCCCCACCGCCATCGGACCGGACCAGGGTAGCCGAGCAGCCGGCGACACGGGTCAGGCGTGCTCGTCGGACGCGTCCGCTGCCGACGGGACGTCCCGCAGAGCCCGCGTTCGGCGCCATCGTGCTGTCGCCAGGCACTCCCGACGACACTTTCACGCCACGCGCGGGCGTGGGGCGCCTCCGATGCGTCGGCTCAGGGGTCAGGCGTGCTCGTCCGAGGTGTCCGCTGCGGGCTGGACCGACCACGTGGGGGGCCGGTCGCTGCCGGTCCCCTCCTCGCGTTCCGCGTCGTCTGCCGTCGCCTGGACGTGGCCCGCGGCGTGATGCACCGGCGCGTACACGGCGTACAGCCGCATCGGCTCTTCACCGATGTTGGTCACGTTGTGCCAGGTCCCCGCAGGGACGAGCACCGCCCACCCGTCCTCGACCTCCTGCTCGAAGTCCAGCTGGTCGGGGGCGGGTCCCATCTGCACGCGCCCGCGGCCGCCGTCGAGCCGCAGGAACTGGTCGGTCTGCGGGTGCGCCTCGAGGCCGATGTCCTCACCGACCGGGATCGACATCAGGGTCAGCTGCAGGTACCGACCGCTCCACGCGACGGTGCGGTAGTTGCTGTTGTCCAGGGTCGCGGTCTCGAGGTCGAAGCTCTGTGGCTCCGGACCGATGTCCTCGATGTCCATGCTTCCTCCCGTCGACGACGCCAGTGGAGGCGTGCCGCAGCGTGTGGCCCGCCGACACCACAGTGGCACTTCGGGGATCCCGTTGTCGTCCATTCACAGCGGGGATGGCCGCTGGCCACCACCGCGCTGACGGTGAAGCGATCCCAGACTCGATGGCGGAATCACCCGCAGCGGATGAGGGCGGGGCGGCCGAACTCGATCAGGATGACGGTGCTAGGTAGGCGGAGGAGCCCATGGGTCACCTCCTCCGTGTCCGCGGCCCGAGGGCGCCGGTCTTCGGGTGAGGAACAA
>DASSVD010000092.1:0-22108 GCA_035706365.1 Nocardioidaceae bacterium | reverse complement strand
ATGATGACGCAGTCACTGTCGCTCGGGCCGTCGCGCACGCCGGCTACCTTCGCCGGGCGGAGCACGGTGGCACCCTGCGCCTCGGCCCAGGTCAGGACCACCTCCTGCAGGTGCGGGTGCGAGAAGCCGACGGCGGGCAGGGCGTCGACGGCGATATCGGCCCAGCGCTGGGCGTCGACCCGGTGCCGGTCCTGATAGAAGTCCAGCACGGGCAGGGGTACGACCCCGGCGTCCACGAGCGGCTCTGCGAGCCCCGCCCGAAGCGCCTCGTGGTGGCCCCAGGGCCAGGTCAGCTCACCGCGAATCCGGTCCCGGAACCTGGACTCCTTCTCGACGACGACCACCCCCAGCCCCGATTTCGCCAGTACGCCGGCCAGGGCTGACCCGGCAAGGCCGCCGCCGGCGATCGCGACATCGAAGAGGTGAGTGGCCATGGTCTGGTCCAAGGGCAGGTCCGCCTGGCAGGTTCTCGGGGGCGAGACGCAGCGCGCGGCCCGTCCCCGACGCTACGCCCTGGCCGCCGACGACGGATGGCCCAGCCGGGTCAACCTGGGCATGGTCGCTACCGTGACGGCCATGGAGTGCGACGACTACCAGCGCGCCGCGATGCGCACCGCCCGCGACGAGAGCGCACCGGACGAGTTCATGCACCTGGTCCTGGGGCTGGTCGGCGAGGCCGGCGAGATCGCCGAGAAGGTCAAGAAGCTGGTTCGCGACAAGAACGGCGACCTCGCCCGGCTCGACCGCGACGACATGGCCGCCGAGCTCGGAGACGTTCTCTGGTACACCGCGGTCCTGGCCAACTTCCTGGGACTCTCGCTCGACGACGTCGCCCGGCGGAACGTGGACAAGCTCGCGGACCGGCAGCGGCGTGCCGTCCTCGGCGGCTCGGGGGACAACCGCTGAGGTCGGTGGTGCGCCGACAGCGGGAGCCGTCGAGGGCCGTTCGGCGGGTACTGCCGAGGTGCGCTGTCAGGCGTCGGCGGGCCGATCGTTGCCGTGCGGCTCCAGGAAGTCCACCCGGATCCCGCGCGAGCGCGCATGGTCGATCTCGCGCCGGGTGCTCTCCCCGACGTAGCCGCCCACGTTGACGACGAGAACCGCGTCGGCCATCGCGACCTTCTGCAGGTGGATCCGGCCGAGCCGCGCGCGGTCCTCTTCGGTGAGTTGGGTGCACGGGTCCAGCGCGGCCGGTGCCAGCACCACGTGCCCGGCCAGCGTCAGCTCACCGTCGAGACGCTCGAACTCCTGGCGAAAGCGCATGGAGCCGCAGAGCGTGACGACGGTGAACTCATCGGGCGCCCTCCGCGGCTCGTCGCGATGCACCGGGGCAGCCGCTCTCACGCTCGCTTGGCAACCAGCTCGACGAGCGTGCCGTCGGGACCGCGGACGACAGCGTTGCGGTTGTCGTTGCCGGCGTCATGCGGACGCGTCACCGCGGCCGCACCGGCTGCCACAGCGGCGTCGAAGACGGCGTCGACGTCGTCGACCCAGAAGACCAGCGACATCGCGGGCCGTCCCGGCTCGGCGGCCAGCCCGTGCACGCGTTGTGCCGCTTCGGCGGTGCTGAGGGCAAGGACGAAGCCGCCCGCGGTCATCTCGACGTGCTCGGGCGTCCCCTCCCGTGGCGTTCGGAACGACTCCGAAAGGTTCAGCACCCCTTGATAGAAGCGCAGTGCCTCGTCGATGTCGTGAGTGAAGACGTTGACGAGGCCCGAGGTGATCACTCGGGCAGGCTACGCCGCTGTTCAGGCGTCGGAGGGGAACGGCACGCCCGACGCGCTGTGGCAGCGGTAGCCGAAGGGGTTCTTCGCGAGGTACTGCTGGTGCACTTCCTCGGCGTAGTAGTAGGTCGTCGCCGGCCTGATCTCGGTGGTGATCGGGCCGTAGCCGCGCCGCGCCAGCTCCGGCTCGTACGCCGCGGTCAGCGCGCGGGCGACCTCCTCCTGCTCGGGGGAGGTGGTGTAGATGGCGGAGCGGTACTGCGTGCCGACGTCGTTGCCCTGCCGCATGCCCTGGGTCGGGTCGTGGAACTCGTAGAACGCCTTGACCAGGTCGGCGTAGGAGACCCGGGCGGGGTCGAACACGACGCGCACCGCCTCGAGGTGGCCGGTGCCTCCCGAGCACACCTCGTCGTACGACGGGTTCGGGGTGCTGCCGCCGGCGTACCCCACCGAGGTGGACCAGACGCCGGGCGTCTGCCAGAAGATCTCCTCCGCGCCCCAGAAGCAGCCGAGCCCGAAGATCGCGACCTGGTAGCCGTCGGGAATGGTGGCCTCGTCGGTGACCAGGGGCGCGTCCAGGACCAGGTGCCGCTCGGGCAGGCTGAACCAGCGCTCCGGGCGCCCGGCCAGCGCCTGGTCCTCGGCGGGGATCTCGAGCTTGTGGCGGTTGAACAGCACGGCAGCTCCTCGGGTCTGGTGCGCGGTCTTGTGTGCGGTCCCGCGCGCGCTGATCTGCGCGGTCATGGGTGCAACCACCGCCCCGGCCGGATCCTTCCCGGCACGGCTACGCTTCGGGGCATGAGTGAGCAGGTGCACAAGACCGGGTTCGAGACGCGCGCGATCCACGCCGGGCAGGAGCCCGATCCCACCACGGGCGCGGTGTCCCCGCCGATCTACGCCACCAGCACCTACAAGCAGGACGGCGTCGGCGGGATGCGCAACGGCTACGAGTACTCCCGCTCGGCCAACCCCACGCGGACCGCGCTGGAGGAGTGCCTGGCCGCGCTCGAGGAAGGGGAGCGCGGCTTCGCCTTCGCCAGCGGGCTGGCCGCCGAGGACACGCTGCTGCGGGCGCTGTGCCGCCCCGGCGACCACGTGGTGATCCCGGACGACGCATACGGCGGCACCTACCGGCTCTTCGCCAAGGTCGCCGAGCCGTGGGGACTGCGGCACACGCCGGCCCCGGTCTCCGACGTCGACGCGGTGCGTGCCGCGATCCGGCCCGGCGAGACCAAGCTGGTGTGGGTGGAGACGCCGACGAACCCGCTGCTGACCATCGGCGACATCGAGGCGATCGCCGCAGTCGCCCACGACGCGGGCGCGCTGCTGGTCGTGGACAACACGTTCGCCTCCCCATACCTCCAGCAGCCGCTCACCCTCGGCGCGGACGTGGTCGTGCACTCCACCACGAAGTACTGCGGCGGCCACTCCGACGTCGTCGGCGGCGCCCTCGTGGTCCGCGACCACGAGGTGGCCGACAAGCTCGCCTTCCACCAGAACTCGATCGGCGGGGTCGCCGGGCCGTTCGACGCGTGGCTGGTCCTGCGCGGCCTGAAGACGCTGGGCGTGCGGATGGACCGGCACTGCGACAACGCCGAGCGGGTGGTGGAGTTCCTCTCCGCGCATCCGGCCGTCTCGCAGGTGATCTACCCCGGTCTGCCCGAGCACCCCGGCCACGACGTGGCCACTCGGCAGATGAAGCGGTACGGCGGCATCGTGTCCTTCCGCGTCAAGGACGGCGAGGCCCGTGCCCTGGACGCCTGCGCCCGGGCCGGTGTGTTCACCCTCGGAGAGTCGCTGGGCGGCGTGGAGTCGTTGATCGAGCACCCCGGCCGGATGACGCACGCGTCGGTGGCCGGCACGGCGCTCGAGGTGCCCGCCGACCTGATCCGGCTCAGCGTCGGGATCGAGACCGCCGAGGACCTGATCGCCGACCTGGACCAGGCGCTGCGCGTTGGGTGAGCCCGACGGCCGGGGCGCAGAGCCTCACCTCGTCGCCTGCGTCGACTTCGGGTCGACCTTCACCAAGGCCGCGCTGGTCGAGGTGCCCACCGGCGAGCTCGTCGCCACCGCCGCCCACCGCACCACCGTGGACACCGACGTGCTGGACGGCTGGGACGCCTGCCGCGCCGAGCTGGTCCGCGCCGACCCCAGGGCGGCTGACGCCGAGGTGCTCGCCTGCTCCTCGGCCGGAGGCGGCCTGCGCATCGGGGTGGTCGGCAACGAGGAGCTGGTCACCGCGGAGGCCGGGCGCCGGGTGGCGCTGAGCAGCGGCGGGCGCGTGGTGCACGTGGCCAGCGGCGGCCCCGAAGGCGGGCTCGACGCGGACGCGGTCACGGCGCTGCGCGAGGCGCGCCCCGACGTCCTGCTCCTCGTCGGCGGCACCGACGGCGGCAACGCCGAGGTGCTGATGGCCAGTGCCCGGGCGCTGGCCGCTGCCGCCTGGCCGGGTCCGGTCGTGGTGGCCGGCAACGTGGAGGCCCGCGACGACGTCAGGAGCGTGCTCGCGGCGGCCCGGATCCCGCACGTGCTGGCCGACAACGTCGTCCCCCGGATCGGCGTGCTCACCCCGGACTCGGCGCGCGCCGCGATCCGGGAGATGTTCCTGGCTCACGTGATCGGCGGCAAGCACCTGTCGCGTCGCGGGGACTCCGGCTCGGGCGACGCGTTCACCGCGATGGTGCGCGGCGCCACTCCCGACGTGGTGCTCACCGGCGTCGAGCTGCTGGCACGCGGCCTCGACGAGGAGCATCCCGGCGCCGGTGACGTGGTGGTGGTCGACGTCGGAGGTGCCACCACCGACGTGCACTCCGTGGTCGGGGTCGACCCCGAGGATGCCGGGCTGGCCCGCGAGGTGGTCGCCACCGTCCCGCTCACCCGCACCGTGGAGGGCGACCTGGGCATGCGGTGGTCCGCGGTCGACGCGGTCGAGCAGGGCCTGGCCGCCGGCGTACTCCCTGAGGCCGAGGCCGCATCCCTGCGAGAGGCCGCCCGCGTACGCCGCGCCGACCCGTCGATGCTCCCCACCACCACGCAGGAGCAGACCGAGGACCGGATGATCGCCACCGCCGCGGTCGGGGTGGCCCTGCGACGTCACGCGGGACGGCAACGGGTCGTCTTCGGCCCCGACGGGAGGCTCGTCGAGCGCACCGGCAAGGACCTGCGCGAGGTCGACCTGCTGGTCGGCTCCGGCGGCGTGCTCCGGGCCTCCGGTGACGTGCTCGCCTCCGAGGTGCTCGGATCGGTCACCGGCCGCGACGTCCCGGGCGGCTGGCAGCTGCCGGAGGCTCCCGCGGTGGTGGTGGACCGCGACTACGTGCTCGCCCCGGCCGGACTTCTCGCCTCCACGCACCCGCAGGCGGCGTTCCGTCTGCTGGGCCGCATAACCTGTGCTGCATGGGGATAGGCAAGCGGCTGTCGGGGAGCATGTCCCGGGTGCGCGACCGGCAGCGGCGCAAGTCCGAGGACCGGTTCGCCGAGCGGTTCGCCACGCAGTGGGCCCAGGTGCGCGCCGAGCGCCGCCCGGACCCGGAGCCGCGGATCGAGGGCGGCCCGTCCAACTTCACCCGCGCCCAGGTGCCCTGGGCGGTCGACCTCGCCGCCGCCTGGTCGTGGCGGTTCCTGGTGATCGTGGCGGCGGGCGCGGTGGTCGCCTGGGTGGTGGCCCGCTTCTCGGTGATCGTCCTGCCGCTGGTGATCGCGCTGCTGATCACCGCCCTGGCGGTGCCGTTGGTCAACCTCGGCGAGCGCGCCGGCGTCAACCGCAAGCTGGGGTCGGCGCTCGTGGTGGTCGGTGGACTCGGGGTGGTGGCGCTGCTGCTCACCTTCGTCGGCACGCAGGTGGCCCAGGGCTTCAGTGACCTGGCCGACCAGGTGGTCGGCGGTCTGGAGGAGATCCGGCACTGGCTGCGGACCGGGCCGTTGAAGGCCAGCGACTCCCAGATCAACGACTACATCAAGGCCGCCCAGGACGCGGTGACCAACTCCAACGAGCAGGTCGTCAGCCGGGTCACCGAGGTCGGCACCACGATCGGTCACATCGTGGCCGGCTTCTTCATCGTGCTCTTCGCCAGCTTCTTCTTCCTCGCCGACGGCGCGCGGATCTGGGCGTGGGTGGTGCGGCTGTTCCCCCGTGCTGCCAGGGTCCGCACCGACGCCTCGGGCCGGGTGGCCTGGAAGTCGCTGACCCAGTTCGTGCGCGCGACGGTGCTGGTGGCCCTGGTCGACGCGATCGGCATCATGCTGGTCGCGCTGATCCTCAAGGTCCCCTTCGCCACGGCCATCGGCGTGCTGGTCTTCCTCGGCGCGTTCATCCCGATGATCGGCGCGACCCTGTCCGGGTCGGTGGCCGTGCTGGTGGCGCTGGTCTCGCACGGGCCGCTGGTGGCGCTGCTGATGCTGGCCGGGGTGATCGTGGTGCAGCAGATCGAGGCGCACGTGCTCCAGCCGTTCCTGCTGGGCCGGTTCGTCGCGGTGCACCCGCTCGGCGTGATCGTCGCGATCGGGTGTGGGGTCCTCGTGGCCGGGGTGGCCGGTGCGCTGGTCGCCGTACCCCTCGCCGCTGCCCTCAACGCGGTCGCGCAGTACCTGGCCGGTGACACCACCGTCGGGGACGCGACGAGGACCACGCAGGTGTCCGGGTCGGCGTCGGTCGGCTCCGATCCGCCCGAAGACTGACCGCTCCGCAGGGCGATCGACTCAGCGACCGGTCCCCGGCGGAGGTCCGGCCGGCTCGGGCGTGGTCGCCGCCGGCTGCTGACCGCCCTCGGGCTGCCGCTGCGCCAGCGGCACT
This sequence comes from Nocardioidaceae bacterium, assembly GCA_035706365.1. Classification (GTDB taxonomy): domain Bacteria; phylum Actinomycetota; class Actinomycetes; order Propionibacteriales; family Nocardioidaceae; genus Nocardioides_C. The sequence goes on along the minus strand of DASSVD010000092.1, from coordinate 15,592 downwards.
TCCTTGAGGAAGAACGCCACCCCCAGCGCGACCAGGACCAGCGGCACGGCGGTCAGGAACATGTCGGACAGTGCCGCACTGAACGCGCCGGTGACCAGGTCGTGCAGCGGGTCGGGCAGCTGCTTGATCGCCTGCACGTTGTTCGCCACGTCGGCGACCTCGGCGCCGCCGGACGGCACCGCGCCACGCGGCGCGTGCGCCAGCGCGTCGCTCATGTGCACGGCGAGCCGGCTGGTCAGCACCGCTCCGAACAGCGCGGTTCCGAACGAGCCGCCCATCTGCCGGAAGAACGCGACGGTACTGGTCGCGACGCCCATGTCGCTGCGCGCCACGGAGTTCTGCACCACGGTGACCAGCACCTGCATGGTGAAGCCCAGCCCGGCCCCCATCACGTACATCGACGCCCCGGCGTACCAGTACGGCGAGTCCGCCTCCAGCCGCGACAGCAGCAGCAGCGCGACCACGACCACCCCGGCGCCGAGGATCGGGAACACCTTGTAGCGGCCGGTCCGGGTCATCATCTGGCCGGCGAAGATCGAGGTGGTGAAGATGCCGACCACCATCGGGATCATCGCCAGGCCCGAGCGGGTCGGGCTCATCCCGTCGACCACCTGCAGGTAGACCGGGATGAAGATCATCGCGCCGAACATCGCCACGCCGATCAGGAAGCCGAACAGGTTCGCCACCGAGAAGATCGAGTTGCCGAACAGCCGCATCGGGATGATCGGCTCGGCTGCCCGCCGTTCGACCAGGACGAACACGAACGCCAGCACGATGCCCGCGGCGAGCAGCGCCAGCGAGGTGCCGGAGGTCCAGCCGAGGTCGGGCCCGGCCCAGGCGGTGTAGAGCAGGATCGTGCTCACCGAGGCGACCACGATCGCGGCCCCGAGGTAGTCGATGGAGTGCTCCCGGCGCACGTGCGGGATCCGCAGCGCCGCGGTGGTGATCACCAGTGCGACGATGCCGATCGGCACGTTCATGAAGAAGATCCACTCCCAGCCCGGTCCGTCGGCGAACCAGCCGCCGAGCACCGGCCCGAGCACGGAGGACGTCCCGAAGACGGCCGCGAAGTAGCCCTGGTAGCGGCCGCGCTCGCGCGGCGGGATCACGTCGCCGATGGTGGCCAGGGCGAGCGCCATCAGTCCGCCACCGCCGAGGCCCTGCACCGCGCGGAACGCGATCAGCTGCTCGATGTCGGCCGAGAAGCCGGAGAGCAGCGACCCGACCAGGAAGGTGCCGATCGCCACCTGGAACATCAGCCGGCGGCCGTAGAGGTCGGAGATCTTGCCCCACAGCGGCGTGGACGCCGTGGCGCTGAGCAGGTACGCCGTGACCACCCAGGACAGCTTGTCCAGACCGCCCAGCTCGCTGGTGATCCGGGGGAGCGCCGTACCCACGATGCTCTGGTCGAGCGCGGCCAGGAACATGCCCACCATCAGGCCGCTCATCACCACCAGGATCTGCCGATGGGTCAGGTAGCCGTGGTCCGTGTGCTGCGGTGAGCTCACCGGTTCTCCCTCCGAGCCCGGCGGCGTGCACCCCCAGGCGATTGCATGAGACAAGCATGTAGCGCGACGGCGGTGCAGGCAAACGGGCGGCCGGTGACCCTGCTCACCCGGACGGTCCGGGCCGGCGCCTACCCTGGGCGCCATGACCGATGCCGTCTCGATCCCCACGCTCGCCGACATCGAGAAGGCGCGGGAGTTCCTGCGCCCGGTGGTGATCGAGACTCCGATGGAGGAGTCGCGCTGGCTCTCCGCGGCAGCCGGGGGACCGGTGTCGCTCAAGTGCGAGAACCTGCAGCGCACCGGGTCGTTCAAGATCCGCGGCGCCTACCTGCGGATGAGCCGCCTCTCCGAGCAGGACCGTGCCAACGGCGTGGTCGCGGCCAGTGCCGGCAACCACGCCCAGGGGGTCGCGCTGGCCGCGCAGCTGCTCGGCATCAAGGCGACCGTGTTCATGCCCGAGGGGGCGCCGATCCCGAAGGAGAACGCCACCCGCGGCTACGGCGCGCACGTGGTCTTCCACGGCAGTTCCGTGGACGAGGCGCTGGTCGAGGCCAAGAAGTTCTCTGCCGAGACCGGGGCCGTGCTGATCCACCCCTTCGATCACGCCGACATCGTCACCGGTCAGGGCACCTGCGGTCTGGAGATCCTGGAGCAGTGCCCCGACGTGCGCACCGTGCTGGTCTCGACCGGCGGCGGCGGCCTGATTGCCGGCATCGCCACCGCGGTGAAGGCGATGCGCCCCGACGTGCGCGTGGTCGGGGTCCAGGCCGAGGGAGCGGCGGCGTTCCCCGCCTCGCTGGCCGAGGGGCGCCCGATCCCGGTCGGTGCGATGTCCACGATGGCCGACGGGATCGCGGTCGGCTGTCCCGGAGAGGTGCCGTTCGCGGCGATCCAGCGCTACGTCGACGACGTGGTGACCGTCTCCGAAGAGGCGCTGTCCCAGGCCCTGCTGCTGCTGCTCGAGCGCGCCAAGATGCTGGTCGAGCCGGCCGGCGCCGCGGCGGTCGCGGCGATCCTGGACGGGCCGGACCGGTTCGAGACGCCGGCAGTCGCGGTGCTCTCCGGAGGCAATGTCGACCCCCTGCTGCTCATGCGGGTGATCCGGCACGGCATGGCCGCGGCGGGGCGCTACCTCAACTTCACCGTGTGTATCCCGGACCTGCCCGGCGGGCTGGCCACGCTGCTCAACGAGCTCGCCGGCGTCGAGGCGAACGTGCTCGACGTCGTTCACGAGCGGACCTCGGCGCACCTGCACCTGGACGAGGTGGAGGTGGCGATGCAGGTGGAGACCCGCGGCCCGCAGCACGCCGAGCGGGTGCTGCGGCGGCTGCGGGAGTGCGGCTACTCCGTGTCGACGGGGTAGATGCCGCGGGCTCAGCCCTGGTAGGGCACCGCGTCGACGATCTCGACCTTGAGCTCCTTGCCGTTCGGGGCGGCGTAGGCGACGGTGTCACCCTTCTTGGCCCCGATGATCGCGGCACCCAGCGGTGACTGCGGCGAGAACACCTGCAGATCCTCGGTGGTCTCGGCCATCTCGCGCGCGCCGAGCAGGAAGGTCTCGGTCTCGCTGTCGCCGACGAAGCGGGTGGTGACCTTCATGCCGGGCTCGACCACGCCGTCGTCGGGAGGCGTCTCGCCCACCTGGGCGCGACGCAGCATGTCCTCGAGCTGGCGGATCCGGGCCTCGATCTTGCCCTGCTCCTCGCGGGCCGCGTGGTAGCCGCCGTTCTCCTTCAGGTCCCCCTCGTCACGGGCAGCGCTGATCCGGGCGACCACCTCGTTGCGGACGGGGCCACGCAGGTTCTCCAGCTCGGCCTGGAGCTTGTCGAAAGCCTCCTGGGTCAGCCAGATCACGTTCTGCTCGCTCGACTGCGTCACGGTGTACTGCTCCTGATGCGTGTGCGTGTACGGGTGGACCCGGGGCGTCATGCCGGCTCCCGGGTGTCAGGCAAGTGGACGAGTCTACCAACCGGCCCCGGGGGCGGACCAATTCTCGGTCAGCGGCGGCGGGCCTGGTCGCTTGTGGTGCAGCCGATCAGCTCGACCGCGGTCGCCTTCCGCTCGGTGCGGATCTGCTTGGTCACGGTGGCCGTCTCGGGGCGGTCCGGGCCGACGGTGAAGTTCAGCTCGCCGACCACCGAGTGGTCCCGGGCCGAGGCGCGCAAGAGGCAGCTGGCCCGCACGTCGCGGTCGGCGCGGATCACCGTGACGGTGGCCCGCGCGACATGCTCGCCCGGCGTACGGAAGGCCACCATCGCCGACCGGGCCTCCGGCGTTGAGTGGAACAGCGCGGCCCAGACCACCCAGGCGACGCCCACCACGGCGAGAAGGACAGCGAGCACCGTCACCCAGGTACGCCGCCCCGGTCGGGGGGCTCCGTATCGCGCTGCGAGGTCACTCACCCCTCCATCCTAGGATTGGGGCCATGCTGCGCTTGATGCACGTCCACGCCCACCCCGACGACGAGTCGAGCAAGGGCGCCGCTTCCACGGCTCGCTACGTCGCCGAGGGTGTCGACGTCCACGTGGTCACCTGCACCGGCGGCGAGCGCGGCTCGATCCTCAACCCCAAGATGGACCGTCCCGACGTGCTGGCGAACATCAGCGAGGTGCGCCGCCAGGAGATGGACCGCGCCCGCGAGATCCTCGGTGTCCGGCAGGACTGGCTGGGATTCGTCGACTCCGGCTGGCCGGAGGGGGACCCGAAGCCACCGCTGCCGGAGGGCTGCTTCGCCACGGTGCCGGTCGCGGAGGCGGCCGCGCCGCTCGTGCGGTTGATGCGCGACTTCAAGCCGCACGTGGTCACCACCTACGACGAGAAGGGCGGCTACCCGCACCCCGACCACATCATGTGCCACCAGGTCAGCGTGGCGGCGTTCGAGGCTGCCGGCGATCCCGACGCCTACCCCGACGCGGGCGAGCCGTGGCAGCCGCTCAAGCTCTACTACCACCACTCCTTCCACCGTGAGCGCACGCAGGCGCTGCACGACGCGATGGTGGCCCGCGGCCTGGAGTCGCCCTACGCCGAGCGGCTCGAGGAGTGGAAGCCGGACCCCGAGCACGCGGCCCGGATCACCACCCGGGTGCCATGCGCGGAGTACTTCCCGGTCCGGGACCGTGCGCTGCTCGCCCACGCCACCCAGATCGACCCCGACGGCGCGTGGTTCGCCTGCCCGCTCGAGGTGCACCAGGAGGCGTGGCCGACCGAGGACTACGAGCTGGTCCGCAGCCTGGTCGACGTGGACCTGCCCGAGGACGACCTGTTCGCCGGCGTGCGCGAGTCGGTTGGGACAATGTCAGCATGAGCATGAGCCCCCTCGCGCTGCAGCTGCAGCTGCAGCTGGTCCGCCTGGTCGACCCGGCGCCGGACCCGTCCGACGTGAAGCCCGGGTGGCTGGCCTTCGGCGTGTTCCTGCTGCTGGCCGCCGCGGTGGTGCTGCTCGCCTTCAGCCTGATCAAGCACCTCCGGCGTGCCAACCGGCACTTCGAGGTGGACGCGGGGACCGCCGGGGCTCCCGGCGGGGACCCTGGCGAGCCCGACGACCGCGGCGACCAGCGCGCCGAGGGCGACGTCCCGGACTCCCCACGCACCGACCAGCAGCCCGGCCACAGCACCGACCCCGGCTCGCGCGCGTAGCCCGGCCGGGCCACTGCGCCCGCGCCAGACGGTTTCGGGTCCGTGGCCCGTCAATGCCGCAGCGGTGGCCCGTCGGCGTCGTGTCGGCCGACGGCTGATGGCCCGAACAGACCGTTCCGGCCCGGTTTCGGCACGCCCCGGTTGACCGCCGGCACGCCGGGTCCGACAGTGACAGGAGACGTCACCGCCGGAGGGGACAGTCATGCAGGTACCCGCGCCATTCGCCTACGAGCGTGCCACCAGCGTCGACCACGCCATCGAGCTTCTGCAGCGGCTCGGGCCGCAGGCCCGGGTGCTGGCCGGTGGTCACAGCCTGCTGCCGATGATGAAGCTGCGGCTGACCGACGTGGAGCACGTGGTCGACATCAACGACCTGCACGCCGAGCTGGGCTACGTCCGCGTCGGCGCCGACGAGGTGCGCATCGGGGCGATGACCCGGCACCGAGAGCTGCTCGAGGCCGCCGAGCTGGCTGCGCTGTTCCCGATCTTCGCCGACGCCGAGCGGGTCATCGCCGACCCGCCGGTGCGCAACCGCGGCACCATCGGCGGCTCGCTGGGGCAGGCCGACCCCGCCGAGGACCTCTCCGCAGTGTGCACCGCGCTGGACGCCCGGTGCGTGGTTCGTGGCCCGGCGGGGGAGCGGGTGCTGGCGATGCACGAGCTGCACCGTGGCCCGTACGAGACCGCGTTGGCCCACGACGAGATGCTCACCGAGATCCGGATCCCGGTCCGTCCGCACGGCTCGAGCGCCTACGCCAAGGTCGAGCGGCGGGCCGGTGACTGGGCGATCTGCTCGGTCGGCGCGGCGGTGTGGTTCGACGGTCCGGTCGTCGCGGACGTCCGCGTCGCCCTGGCCGCGGTCGGGCCGAGCAGCGACGGGATCCCCGCGATCGCGGACCTGATGCGCGGGCGCGAGCCCGACGAGGAGCTGTACGCCGAGGCCGGGGCGATCGCGGCGCGCAGCTGCTCGCCTACGGCCGACACCCGCGGGTCGGTCGACTACAAGCGGCACCTCGCCGACGAGCTGACCCGCCGCACCCTGCGCCGGGCGGTGCAGCGGCTGCACGCCGGGCGTGCGGGCGACCAGGCAGGTTCGGAAGGAGACGCGTGACATGCAGGTGTCGATGAGCGTGAACGGCGAGGACGTCACCCGTGAGGTCGAGCCGCGGATGCTGCTGGTGCACTTCCTGCGCGACGAGCTGGCGCTGACCGGGACCCATTGGGGCTGCGACACCAGCAACTGCGGTACCTGCGTGGTCCTGATGGACGGCGAGCCGGTGAAGAGCTGCACGGTGCTGGCGGCGATGGCCGCAGGCCACGAGGTGCGCACGGTCGAGGGCTTGGAGCGTGACGGCGTCCTCGACCCGGTGCAGGAAGGCTTCATCCAGTGCCACGGGCTGCAGTGCGGCTTCTGCACGCCCGGGATGATGCTCACCGCCCGAGCGCTGCTCGACCGGGTGCCCGACCCGGACGAGCCGACCATCCGCGAGGCGATCTCGGGACAGATCTGCCGCTGCACCGGCTACACCACGATCGTCCGCTCGGTGCAGTGGGCGGCCGCGCACGGGGCCGACGAGAGCGTGGGGAGCTCGACATGACGACCATCGACCGCCCGGCCACTGGGGCCGAGGCGCCCGGGACCGAGGACCTGGACCACGTCGACAACGACCACAAGCCGCTCGGGCACGGCCGGATGCTGCGCAAGGAGGACCCGCGCTTCGTGCGCGGCCTCGGCCGCTACTGCGACGACGTGCAGCTGCCCGGCATGCTGCACCTGGCGATCCTGCGCTCGCCGGTCGCGCACGCCCGGATCCTCAGCATCGACACCTCCGCGGCCGAGGAGCACCCGAAGGTGGTGGCCGTGGTCACCGGGGCGATGCTCGCGGAGAAGGGCCTGGCGTGGATGCCGACCCTGTCCAACGACGTGCAGGCGGTGCTGGCCACCGACAAGGTGCGCTTCCAGGGCCAGGAGGTCGCCTTCGTCGTCGCGCACGACCGGTACGCCGCCCGCGACGCGCTGGAGCTGATCGACGTCGACTACGACGTGCTGCCTCCGGTGGTCGACGTACGCTCCGCGCTGGCGCCCGAGTCCCCGGTGATCCGCGACGACCTGGAGAACAAGACCGACAACCACGTCTTCGACTGGGAGACCGGCGACGAAGCGGCCACCGCGGCGGTCTTCGACCGGGCCGACGTGGTGGTCAGTCAGGACCTCGTCTACCCGCGGGTGCACCCGGCCCCGATGGAGACCTGCGGCGCAGTGGCTGACTACGACCGGGTCGAGGGGAAGCTCACCCTGTGGTCGACCAGCCAGGCGCCGCACGCGCACCGCACGCTCTACGCCCTGGTCGCCGGCCTGCCCGAGCACAAGATCCGGGTGATCTCGCCGGACATCGGCGGCGGGTTCGGCAACAAGGTGCCGATCTACCCCGGCTACGTCTGTGCGATCGTCGCCTCGATCGTCACCGGCAAGCCCGTGAAGTGGATGGAGGACCGCAGCGAGAACCTGATGAGCACCGGGTTCGCCCGCGACTACGTGATGCGCGGCGAGATCGCGGCCACCAAGGAGGGGAAGATCCTCGCCATCCGCACGCACGTGCTGGCCGACCACGGCGCGTTCAACGGCACCGCCGCGCCGGTGAAGTACCCGGCCGGGTTCTTCGGCGTCTTCTGCGGCAGCTACGACCTGGAGGCGGCGTACGCGAAGATGACCGCCGTCTACACCAACAAGGCGCCAGGGGGCGTGGCCTACGCCTGCTCGTTCCGCATCACCGAGGCGGTCTACCTGGTCGAGCGGATCGTGGACTGCCTCGCCGACGAGCTCGGGATGGACCCCGTCGAGCTGCGGATGCGCAACTTCATCGCGCCCGAGCAGTTCCCCTACACCACGAAGACCGGGTGGGTCTACGACTCCGGTGAGTACGCCGCGGCGATGCGCACGGCGCTGGACCTGGCCGGCTACGACGCGCTGCGCGCCGAGCAGGCCGAGCGACGTGCCCGCGGAGAGCTGATGGGGATCGGGGTCGCGTTCTTCACCGAGGCGGTAGGAGCGGGACCGCGCAAGGACATGGACATCCTCGGGCTGGGCATGAACGACGGCTGCGAGCTGCGGGTGCACCCCACCGGCAAGGCCGTCGTCCGGCTGTCCGTGCAGTCCCAGGGCCAGGGTCACGAGACCACGTTCGCGCAGATCGTCGCCGAGGAGATCGGCATCCCTCCCGACGACATCGAAGTGGTGCACGGCGACACCGACAACACCCCGTTCGGGCTGGGCACCTACGGCAGCCGGTCCACGCCGGTGTCCGGCGCCGCGGCGGCGCTGGTGGCGCGCAAGGTGCGGGACAAGGCCCGGATCATCGCCTCGGGGATGCTCGAGGTGTCGGTGGCGGACCTGGAGTGGGACACCAGCGGCGGCAGCGGCGCCTTCCGCGTGGCCGGCGACCCGGGACGGGCGGTCACCATCCAGGAGATCGCGATGCGCGCGCACGGCGCCGGCGACCTGCCCGAGGGGCTCGAAGGCGCCCTGGAGGCGCAGATCTGCTACAACCCGTCCAACCTCACCTACCCGTTCGGCGCCTATGTCGCGGTGGTGGACATCGACCCGGGCACCGCGCAGGTCACGGTGCGCCGGTTCGTCGCGGTGGACGACTGCGGCACGCGGATCAACCCGATGATCATCGAAGGGCAGGTGCACGGCGGGCTGACCGACGGGGTGGGCATGGCGCTGATGGAGATGATCTCCTTCGACGAGGACGGCAACTGCCTGAGCGGGTCGTTGATGGACTACCTGATCCCGACCGCCCTGGAGGTGCCGCACTGGGAGACCGGCTTCACCGTCACGCCCTCGCCGCACCACCCGATCGGCGCCAAGGGGGTCGGCGAGTCCGCCACCGTCGGGTCTCCACCGGCCTTGGTGAACGCGGTGGTCGACGCGCTCGAGCCCCTCGGGATCCGGCACGTGGACATGCCGCTGACGCCCTCGCGCGTGTGGGACGCCCTCCAGGGCCGCCCCACGCCGCCGATCTGAGGCCGCGGTGAGCCTGGGAGCGGTGGTGCTGGCGGCGGGCGGGTCGCGTCGTCTCGGGACGCCCAAGCAGCTGCTGGAGTACCGCGGTGCCCCGCTGCTCTCCGCGGTCCTGGGTACGGCCCGCGCCGCCGGGTTCGACCAGGTGGTGCTCGCGCTCGGCGGTTCCGCCGACGAGGTGCGCGCGCAGGTGGACACCACCGGCCTCGACGTGGTGGTCAACGCGGACTACGGATCGGGCTGCGGCTCGTCGATGGGCCTCGCGGTGCGGGCGCTGCACGAGGACGTCACCGGCCTGGTGCTGCTTCTCGGCGACCAGCCAGGCGTGGACGTCGCCACGATCGGCACGCTGCTCACCCGGGTGGGCACGGCGCCGGTCGGGGTGTGCCGGTACGCCGACGGCCCGGGACACCCGTTGTGGTTCGCGCGGGCGGTGTTCGACGAGCTGCTCGACCTGCACGGTGACAAGGCGGTGTGGAAGGTGGTGGACGCCCACCCCGAGGCGGTCGAGGTCGCCGTGCCCGGACCGGTCCCGCGCGACGTGGACACCTGGGAGGACTACCAGGCGCTGCTGGCCGAGACCACCGACGAATGAGCGGCGCCCCGGACCTCGAGCGCGCCGACCGGCCGCGCGACGCGGAGGAGGTGCGCGCCCGGTTCGACGCCCGCGACTACCTCGCCGACGCCGGGCTGTGCACCGCGGTCTTCCTGGCGCTGCGGCTGGGCATGCCGCTGCTGCTGGAGGGCGAGCCGGGGGTCGGCAAGACCCAGGCGGGCAAGGTGCTCGCGCTCGCGCTGGACGCCCCGCTGGTGCGGCTGCAGTGCTACGAGGGGCTCACCGCACGCGAAGCGCTCTACGACTGGAACTACCAGCGTCAGCTGCTCGCGATCCGGCTGGCGGAGGCGCAGCACGAGCACCTCACCGAGGCCGACCTGTTCTCCGTCGACTTCCTGGTGGAGCGGCCGATCCTGCGTTGCGTGCGCGACGCCGGCGTCCGGCCGCCGGTGCTCCTGGTCGACGAGGTGGACCGCGCCGACGACGAGTTCGAGGCGCTGCTGCTGGAGTTCCTCGGGGAGGGGTCGGTCACCGTGCCGGAGCTGGGCACCTTCGCCGCCCGGCATCCTCCGGTGGTGGTGCTGACCTCGAACCGGAGCCGGGACCTCCACGACGCGCTGCGGCGACGCTGCCTCTACCACTGGCTGGACTTCCCGGCCCCGGACCGCGTGGCACAGATCCTGCGACGCACGGTACCGGCGGCCGCCGAGCCGCTCCTGGAGTCGGTGACCCGGTTCGTCGGTCGGGTGCGCGAGCTCGACCTGGACAAGCCTCCGGGCCTGGCCGAGACGATCAACTGGCTGGCCGCGCTGTCCGCGCTGGGCGTGGCCGCACTGGCGCGCGCGGACGTGGTCGCGACGCTGGGAACGCTCGCCAAGACCCCCGACGACCGGGACACCATCCTGGCCGCGGTCGACGACGGCCATGCCCTCACCTGAGGCGGGTGCCGCGGAGCCGGCGGGCACGTCGGGTACGCCGGGGCCGGCGCCGCTGCGGGTCGACCGGGCCGCCTTCGTGGCCGCGTTCGGACAGCGCCTGCGGGCCGCCGGCGTGCCGGTCACGCTCACCTCGCTGGACGCGTTCACCCGGGCGCTGATCGTGCAACCGCCGGTCGACGTGGGCGCCGTCTACTGGTCGGCCCGGGTCACCCTGGTCGCCGACGTGCACGAGCTGCCCGCCTTCGATGCGGTGTTCGCGGCGGTGTTCGGGGCCGGCCTCCACGTCGGCCTGGGCTCGGGCTCACCGGAGGCAGCAGCCGTCCCGAGTGGCCTGCCGCCGCTGCGCCCGGCCGGTGTCACCGTGCAGCCCGGCGGTCTCGGGCCCGACGCCGCGGACGAGGCGGACGCCCCGGCGCCGCGGCGTACGAGACCCCTGCCGTGGCACACCCCCCGGGTGCAGGCGCGCGAGGAGGAGGCCGACGAAGCCGAGACGGTACTGCCCGAGCCGTCGCCCAGTGCGCTGGAGCGGGTCGGTGATGTCCCCTTCGAGGACCTCGACCCGGCGCAGCTGCGGCTGCTGGCCGACTGGCTGGAGCGGCAGCTGCCGGACCGGCCCTGGCGGCGTGCGCGGCGGATGACGGCGGCGCACAGGGGCGGTCGGGTGAGCGTGCGCGAGACGCTCGCCCGGTCCCGGCGTACCGGCTGGGAGGCGTTCGAGCCGGTCCGCGAGCGGCCGGCCCGGCGCCCGCGTCCGGTGGTGATGCTGGCCGACGTCAGCGCCTCGATGCGGCCCTACTCGACGGCGTACCTGCACCTGATGCGCGCGCTGGCGCGCGGGGGCGGCGCGGAGACGTTCGCGTTCTCCACCTCGGTGACCCGGGTGACCCGTGCGCTGCGCGAGACGTCCGCCCAGGACGCGGTCGCGCGGGCTTCGGCAGAGGTGGTGGACCGCTACGGCGGGACGCGCGTGGCCGGCAGCCTCCGGGCCCTGCTGGCCTCGCCGCACGCGGCCGGGGTGCGCGGCGGCGTGCTGGTCATCGCCTCGGACGGGTGGGACAGCGACCCGCCGGAGCGGCTGGCCGCGGCGATGCGACGCGCGCGGCTGCGGGCGTACCGCGTGGTGTGGCTCAACCCGCGGGCGGGCGTGGCCGGGTTCGAGCCGCGGGTCGGCGCGATGGCCGCGGCGTTGCCCTTCTGCGACGCGTTCTTGCCGGCGCACACGCTGAACGCGATGCGTGAGGCGCTCGCCGTGATCCTCGCGGCGTCGACGGATCAGAGCAGCGGGGCGCGCACCAGGCGGACCAGGGCGTCGTAGGCGGTCGCTTGCTCACCGGTGTCGGGATCCTCGACCGCACGCGCCACGCGCTCGGCCCGCTCGACCTCGAAGCGCTCGCCGTCCAGGTCGGCGAGCACCTCCTCGGCCGTGAACAGCACGGACGGGTCCTGAGGGCCACCCGTCCCCTCGGCGAGGTTGCTGCTGTCGTGGGCGACCAGGAAGAAGGTGCCGCCCGGACGGAGGGCGGCGAAGGTACGGCGCACCGCTGCGGCGCGCTCCTGAGCCGGGAGCTGCAGGTACGCGGTCACGGCGAGGTCGAACCGCGACGTGCCGAGATCGCGTCCGAGCACGTCACCGTGCACCCACTCGACCGAGAGCGGCCGGGTCGGGTCCGCGTCCTGGCGGTGGGCCTGCAGCTCGCGGCCCTTGCGCAGCGCGACCTCGGAGAAGTCGAGCGCGGTCACCTGCCAACCCAGCCCGGCCAGCCACAGCGCGTTCCGGCCCTCCCCGCAGGCCACGTCGAGCGCCCGGCCCGGAGGCAGGTCGACCAGCTCCTCGGCGACGAACCGGTTGGGGCCGGCCGACCAGACCAGCTCGGCGGCGGCGTACCGCTCGTCCCAGGCGTGCGCGTCCATGGGGGAAGACTAGTTCCCGGCCGCGTCCTGGTCACCGTTCTGCTGGGCGGCGACCTGGCGGTGCACATCCTCCATGTCCAGGTCGCGCACCGCGCCGATCACCTGGTCGAGGGCCGAGGGCGGGAGTGCGCCGGGCTGGGAGAAGACCAGCACGCCCTCGCGGAAGGCCATCAGGGTCGGGATCGAAGTGATGTTGGCGGCCTGGGCCAGCGCCTGCTCGGCCTCGGTGTCGACCTTGCCGAAGACGATGTCCGGGTTGGCCTCCGACGCGGTCTCGAAGGTCGGCGCGAACTGGCGGCACGGACCGCACCACGACGCCCAGAAGTCGACGAGCACGATGTCGTTCTCGGCCACGGTCTTCTCGAAGTTGCCGGCGGTCATGGTGGTGGTGGTCATCGGGTTCCTCTCGAACGGGACTGCTCTCACCCGGTCCAACGGGCGTCTCGGCCGGGTCATTCCCCAGGCGGTCGGCCGCGACACCCGATGGGCACCGGCGCCACCCGGTCACTCGGTCACCCGGCGCCCGCACGCCGTGACCCCGATGCGCCGAGTCGCACCGGGGTCACGCCTGGGAGGAGCAGGCCGTCTGCTCAGCGGGTGCGGAACCGCCAGATCACGGGCCGCAGCGGGTTGCCCGCGGCATCCCGGATCCGGGTGGTGCCGGCGTTGAGCCGCACGGTGTAGCGGGTGTCGCGCGCCAGCGACCGCTTCGGGTCGACGACCCAGCGCCGCGCCGAGCTGCGCAGCACGACCGCCTTCACCTTGGTCTTGCCCTGGCTCACGGTGAAGCTGCGTGCGTTCGGGCCGTGCACCGGCTCGGAGAACCGGACCACGACCGCCCGGCCCCGCCGCACCTCGCGGGCCCCGGGCCGCGGCGACCGGCCGGTCACTCGCGGAGCAACCGTGTCGACGCTTGCGGCGGCGACGCCGTTCCCGCTCAGCCCCACGGCCACAGTGCTGCTGCCGGAGGTCACGCTGAGGGCGGCGCTGCGCAGACCCGGACGGTCGGGTCGGAAGGTGACCGCCACCTGGCACACGGCGCCCGCGGCCAGGGTGCTGCCCTGCGCGCAGTCACCTGAACCGAGGCCGAAGGCGGCCGCATCGGTGCCCCCGAGAGCGAGCCCGTCCAGAGTGGAGGACGCGGTGCCGGTGTTGGTCACCGTCAGGGTCTGCGTGGCGGTCCGGCCGACGGTGACGTCACCGAAGGCGAGGCTGGCCGGGGCTTCGATCGTCCCGCCGCCGGTGCCTCCGCCGGTGCCGCCGCCCGTGCCTCCGCCCGTGCCGCCGCCCGTGCCTCCGCCCGTGCCTCCGCCGGTGCCACCGGTGATCCCTTGACCCGTCAGCGGGATGCTCGCGGATTCGGCGTCGGTGCCGACCCGCAGGGCCGCGCTCTTCGCGCCCGTGAAGGTGGGATCGAAAGTGAGCCGCACGGTGCATGTCGCATCGACGGCCAGCGCGCTTGTGCAGGTGTGCGTGAGCGGGAAGTCGGCCGAGGACTCCACTCCGGTGACCTGCAGCGGTTGTACGCCGGTGTTGCGCACGGTGACTGTCTGGGCCGCTGACGGGCCGGAGCCGATCGGCTGCTCGCCGAAGTCGAGCGTGGTCGGGGACAGCGTGGCGACGCCGACGTCGCGCCCGGTCAGGGCCACCGTGTGGGTGCCGGCGGTGTCGACGACCTGGAGCTCCCCGGAGGAGATCACTCCCGGTTGCGGCGTGTAGCGCACGGTGATGGTGCAGTTGGCGCCGGAGGCGACGGTGGTGCAGCTGTGCTCGGGCGTGAACGCCGGATCGCTGCTGGTCACCGAGGTGACCGCGGTCTCGGCCGTGCCCACGCTGCTGAACGTCAGCTCACGGGTCACCTCGCTGGTCGAGTTGCCGAAGTCCAGTGCGGTCGCGCTCAGCGCGCTGCTCGCACCGGGGGCCAGCTTGCCGGAGACCACGAACAGGTCGGTCTGGGCGCAGTTGAGGACCACGGTCAACCCGTCCAGGTCCAGGCACGTCCCGCTGATACCGGGCCCGGTGACCCGGAACGCGTTGAACCCGGTGGGAGAGCCGGTGATCTTGTGCGGGCTGGCTCCGTCGCCGATGTAGCCGGCCGGGGGCGCCCCGGTGACTGCGCCGAAGGTGTCCCAGGTGAGGAACGGGCCGAAGCGGCCGTTCAGCGCCCCGGTGAAGCTGCCGGCGCCCTGGTCGATGCGGCAGCCGTTGTTCTTGATGCCGCCGCGGTCGTCGGCGACGCAGGTGCGCACGCCGTACGGATCGGTGACGGTGTAGACGTCCCCGGGGGTGAGGTCGGAGGCTTGGTAGGAGACCTGCGTGCGGGCGAAGGTCTCCGGTTGGTCGACATCGAGGAAGGCCGCCTCGAGGTCGAGCCCGAGCGCGAAGCCGGCGACCTCCGCGGTCACCGAGGAGTAGAAGCCCTCCCCGTCGGCGCCCTGGTCGAGCAGCTCGGCTCGGTTGGTCAGGCACAGCGGGGCGCCGTCGAGGCAGAGCTGCAGCGCGAGCCCGTTGGCGTCGGCGTAGTAGGCGGGGAACGTCGTGTCCGGGTCCACCGGACCGGCGTTCTGCAGAGCCGCGTCGGCAGGTGCGATGCCGGCGGCCGTACTGGCGAGGATGAGGGCAGCTGCTCCGAGAAGAGCCGTGCCCCGGGGGACCCGGCGGCGAGGCCGCCGCAGGTCCTGGTGAATGTCCATATCGGTTCCTTTGGGGGGCGTTGGCGGACATGCCCAGCGTCGGTAAAGGACCTTGCGACAACCTTGGGGCGAGCTCGCGCGGTCCTCTCCTTGGTGCCACCCGCGTCCCGCGTCCCTCCTAGGCTGGATGTGGTCCCTTCGACCGGTTCGGGAACGAGGAAGGCTCGAGCATTCCGTGCATCGCCCGTCTTGAGCTGGCGAGAGGACGCATCACCCGCCACGCCGTCAGGAGTCACAGGAATGGCCAACCGTCTTGCGAATGCGACCTCGCCGTACCTGTTGCAGCACAGCATCAGGACAAGCCGGTGGACTGGTGGGAGTGGGGG
>DASSVD010000091.1:0-4715 GCA_035706365.1 Nocardioidaceae bacterium | reverse complement strand
AGGTTCTGGCTCCACGCCTGCACCCGCATCCCGAACGCCGCGCCGACCGCGGCGACCTGGGCGCCGATGCGGCCCAACCCCAGGATGCCCAGGGTGCTGCCGGCGAGATCCCGGCCGAGCGCGGTCTGCCACCCGCCGTCGCGGACCTGGGTGGCCTCGGTGACCAGGTCGCGGGCCAGCCCGAGGATCAGCGCCCAGGTCAGTTCGGCCGGTGCGGTGCTCAGGCTGCCCGTGCCGCACACCGGGATGCCGCGTTCACGGGCCGCCTCCACGTCGATGACCGGGTTGCGCCGGCCGGTGCTCACGATCAGCCGCAGCCGCGGCAGCGCGGTGATCACCTCCCGGGGCAGCGGGGTGCGCTCGCGCATCGCCACCACCACGTCGTACGCCGCCAGCCGGTCCACCAGCGCGGCGGGATCGACCACGTGGTCGGCGAAGGTGTCCACCTCGACCCGGCCGTCCAGCGGCGACCAGTCGGCGACCTCCAGCGCGACCTGCTGGTAGTCGTCGAGTACCGCGACCTTGAGCATCCGTCCTCCTGTGTCGTTGCGGGCCCCGGGGGCATGATCGCCCGCCGTCCGGGCACCCGCCGCCATGGATCCTCTCAAAGCACTCGTCCTGAACTGCACCCTGAAGTCCTCGCCCGCCGAGTCCAGCACCGAGCTGCTCGGCACCGAGATCCTCTCCGCGCTGGGCAAGCACGACGTGGACGCCGAGCTGCTGCGGGTGGTGGACCACCCCGTCGCGTTCGGGGTCAGCACCGACGAGGGCAACGGCGACGCCTGGCCGCACATCCGGGCCAAGATGCTCGCCGCGGACATCCTGGTGCTGGCCACCCCGATCTGGCTGGGGCAGCCGGCGTCGGTGTGCAAGCTGGTGCTGGAGCGGCTGAACGCCGAGCTGAGCGAGACCGACGACGAGGGCCGGATGTCGACCTACGGCAAGGTCGCCGCGGTCGGCGTGGTGGGCAACGAGGACGGCGCGCACCACGTGTCCGCCGAGCTCTACCAGGGGCTCAACGACGCGGGCTTCACACTGCCGGCCAACGCGGTCACCTACTGGGTGGGCGAGGCGATGCACGGCACCGACTACAAGGACAAGCAGCCGCAGCCGGAGGTCACCGCGAAGACCACCGCGACGCTGGCCGCCAACGCCGCTCACCTGGCCCGGCTGCTCCAGGGGGCGCAGTACCCGCCGTCGTCCTGAGCCCAGCGCACCACCTACCGCCTGTGCACCGTCGCCTGGAACGCGCGGTAGCGCTCCCGCACCTCGCGCCCGGCCGCGGCGTCCTCGACGTCCAGGTCGAGCTGGTCGGGGCGCTCCCAGCGCGGTGGGTGGCCGCCTCCGGCCAGCGCCCACGCCGCCTGGCGGGCCGCGCCGAGCGCGACGTACTCGGCGGGCGCCGGCACGGTGACCGGTACGCCGAACAGCTGGCGCGCGACCTCCTGCACCGCGGCGGAGCGGGAGGCGCCGCCGATCAGCACCACGCGATGCACGGTCAGCCCCTGCGCGACCAGCGCGTCCACGCCGTCGGCCAGGCCGCACAGCATCCCCTCCACCGCGGCACGGGCCAGGTTCGCCGGCGTCGCGTTGCCGCGGGTCAGCCCGCCGAGCGTGCCGGTGGCGAAGGGCAGGTCCGGGGTGCGCTCGCCGTCCAGGTAGGGCAGCAGCACCAGCCCGCCGGCCCCGGGCGGTGCCTGCAGCGCGAGCTGCTCCAGCTCGACCAGGTCGGTGTCCAGCATCGAGGCTGCGGCGGTGAGCACCCGCGCCGCGTTGAGGGTGCACACCAGCGGCAGGTAGCGGCCGGTCGCGTCGGCGAACCCGGACACCGCACCGGACGGGTCGGCCGCCGGCCCGTCGTGCACCCCGAAGGCGGTCCCGCTGGTGCCCAGGGAGACCACCACGTCACCGGGCTCGATGCCCAAGCCGAGGGCCGCGGCCATGTTGTCGCCGCTGCCGACCGACAGCAGCCGGCCCTGCGGGTCGGTGCCGGCCACCTCGCCGGGACCCAGGACCCGCGGCGTGCCCGGGACACGTCCGAACGCCAGCTCCAGCAGGTCGGTGCGGTAGGTGCCCTCGGCCGGTGACCAGTAGCCGGTCCCCGACGCGTCCCCGCGGTCCGTGGTCGCGGTCCCGGGGCGCACCCGGTCGTGGCCGGCGAGGCGGGCGGTGACCCAGTCGTGCGGTAGCACCACCTCGGCGACCCGGCCGGCCGCCTCCGGCTCGTGCTCGGCGAGCCAGCGCAGCTTGGTGACCGTCAACGCCGCCACCGGCACCGAGCCGACCGCCTTCACCCACGCGGAGGGACCGCCGAGCTCGTCGACCAGGTCGGTGGCCGCGCCGGCCGAGCGCACGTCGTTCCACAGCAGCGCCGGGCGCACCACCGCGCCGTCCTCGTCCAGGGCGACCATCCCGTGCTGCTGGCCGCCCACGCCGATCGCCGCGACGTCGTCGAGCAGGCCACCGCCCGCGGCGCCCTCGAGCGCCCGCCACCAGTGCTCGGGGTCGACCTCGGTGCCCTCGGGGTGCGGCCGTCGCGCCTCGCGGAGCACCTGCCCGGTGTCGGCGCGGCACACCACGATCTTGGTGGCCTGGGTCGAGGAGTCCACGCCCGCGACCAGGCGGTCGGGCGCGGCGGGGTCGTGCACCATGTCCTGTGGGTGTCCCTTCGCTGCCTGCTCGTCGCCGGACGCCCCGGCGTACCGACGAATCTAGGCGACTGCCGGCGACTCAGCCAGGAAGCAGGCAGACCTTGCCGGCCGCCCCGGCGTCGGCCAGCTCGTACGCGCGCGCTGCGTCCTCGAGCCCGAACCGGTCGGTGACGATGCGCTCGGGGTGGCAGTCCCACCGGTCGAGCAGCTCCAGCAGCTCGGCCATGTGCGCCAGCGACGTCACCCACGACCCGTGCACGCTGACCTGCTTGTGGATCAGCTCCGGGGACACCTCCAGCGTCACCTGCGACCCCTCGCCGACGAACGCGCACCGCCCCCACGCCCGGGTGTGGCGCACCGCCGTCTGCCGGGCCTGCGGGCTGCCCGAGCAGTCGACCACGGCGGAGAACCCGGCGTCCGGACCGGCGCCCAACGGCTCGCCGGCGGGCACGGCCTCGTCGACCAGGCCCAGCTCTTCGGCCAGCCGGAGTCGCTCGGGGGAGACGTCGGTGCCCACCACCGGCCGGCAGCCCAGCTGGCGCCCCAGCATCGCCGTGGCCAGCCCGACCGGTCCGAGCCCGGTGACCAGCAGGCTGTCCCGACCGCCGGCGCCGATCCGCAGCAGCGCCTCGTAGGCGGTGCCGAAGCCGCACGAGACCAGCGCCCCGTCGACGTAGCTGAGCCGGTCCGGCAGCGGCAGGCAGCTGCGCTCCTCGGCCAGCAGGTACTCCGCGTGCCCGCCGTCGCGTTGCCAGCCGTACGCCGCTCGTGCCGGCGAGGTGCAGCCGACCTGGTAGCCGCGCAGGCACTGCTCGCACATCCCGCAGCCGGCGATGTGGTAGACGACCACCCGGTCGCCCTCGGCCAGCCGCAGGCAGCCCGGGCCCACCGCGACGACCTGCCCGCACGGCTCGTGGCCCGCGACCACGCCCTGGTAGGCCTCCGGCCCCTCGCCGAGGTGCTCGCGGTAGATCGCGCGGATGTCGCTGCCGCAGATCGAGGACGCCTTCACCCGCAGCAGCACCTGGCCGTGTCCGGGCTCGGGCACCGGCACCGTCACGTGCTCGACCCGGCTCCCGCCGGGCAGGCGCACCGCGCGCATCGTCGGCGGTGCGGTCGTCACGGACGCTCCTGCGCTTCGAGGGTGGCCCGTGCCCCGACCCGGTGCAGCGAGTCCAGCGCCGCGGCGTACTGCTCGGCGAAGCGGGGCTGGTCGACCAGGTCGCCGAACAGGTCCCGGTCGCGCAGGAACGCCAGCGGGTCCTCGCGCTGCCGGGCGGCGCGGGCCATCACCTGGTCGCGGCGCCGGTCCACGATCTCGATCGGCTCGCCGGCCTCGTCGACCCCCTCGGCGTAGCGGGCCCACGAGGCGATCACCAGGGCGGAGCGACGTACCTCCCCACCGGTGTCCAGGTTGTGCCGCACCACCGGCACCAGCCACTTCGGGATCCGGTCCGAGCTCTCCGCGCACAGCCGGGCCAGGGTGTCGCGGATCTCCGGGTTCGCGAACCGCTCGACCAGCTGCCGCTTGTAGGCGTGCAGGTCCACCCCGGGCACCGGCGCCAGCGCGGGCGTCCCCTCGTCGTCCATGTAGCCGAGCAGGAACTCGACGAACAGCGGGTCCGCGCAGACCTCGTGCGCGTAGCGGTAGCCGGCCAGGTAGCCCAGGTAGCACAGCGCCTGATGGCTGGCGTTGAGCAGCCGCAGCTTCATCAGCTCGTAGGGCTCGACGTCGTCGACCACCTGCACGCCGACCCGCTCCAGCGGCGGCCGGCCGGCCGGGAAGCGGTCCTCGAGCACCCACTGGGTGAACGGCTCACACACCACCGGCCACCGGTCGTCGATGCCGAACCGGTCCGCGAGCATGGTCCGGTCCGCGTCGGTGGTCACCGGGGTGATCCGGTCCACCATCGAGTTCGGGAACGCGACGTGCTGCTCGATCCAGTCGGCCAGCTCCGGGTCCCGCAGCCGGGCGAACGCGCAGATCATCGTGTGCGCCACCGTGCCGTTGCCCTGGATGTTGTCGCACGACATCACCGTGAACGGCGCGGTGCCCGCGTCGCG
>DASSVD010000090.1:0-8175 GCA_035706365.1 Nocardioidaceae bacterium | reverse complement strand
GACCGCGACCAGCCCGCCGATCATCACCGGCCGGGACACCGCCAGAGCGGAGGCCTCCACCGGCTTCGGCGCGGCCGCCGTCGTCGCGGGCTCGCCCGCAGCAGGCGCCGCCTGCCCCAGCGGCACGAACGCGGAGGCGGTGTAGGCATGGCCGCCCGCCTTGAGGGACACGGCCACCGTGCCCTCGGTCCCGGACAGCGACGCCGGCACCGGTGCGGTGACCAGCACCTGCCGGGCCAGCTGCTCGGCCTCGCTGGAGAACACCGCGCTCAGCGCCGCCGGGTCGTGGGCGTTGAGCACCCGCCCGGAGCCGGCCACCGCGATCGCCTGCAGCGGCTCGAGCGCGTCGCCCTCCTGCTCCAGGGCGACCACGTCGACCTTCACGTCGGCGGCGTCGATCGTGGCGGTCAGGTCGGCGATCTCCATGTCGGAGGTGTCCCGGCCGTCGGAGAGGACCAGGACGCTGCGCTGCCCGCGCTGGCCGGTGGCCAGGACCGCCTGCCGCACGCCTTCGTAGAGCCGGGTCTGCAGGGACAGGCTGAGGTCGTCGATCACCGCCCGGGTCGCGGCCCGGTCCCGGCTCGGCTTCTGCAGCACCTCCACGTCGTCGGCGAAGCCCACCACGCCGACGTAGAGGTCGTCGGGGGCCGCGTCGAGGAAGGCGCGCGCGGCCACCTTGGCCTGCGCGAACCGGTCGCCGCGCATGCTCTTGCTCGTATCGATGGCGAGCATCGCGGTGCGGCGTACCGCCTGCGCGGAGTCCGAGGCAGGCGTCGCGGTCGCCTCCAGCGGCTGGTCGTTGACGATGACCTGGACCGAGTCGAGGTCGGGCCGGGTCGCGTCGTCGACGTCGGGCACGGAGAACAGGATCTGCAGGGTGCCGTGGTCGGTCTCGATGTGATCGATGCTCGCCGTACCCGACGTCAGGTCCTGGGCTCCGGCCGGCGCGGCAGCGGCGAGCAGGAGTCCCACGGCGAGCAGCAGCAACCGCGCCACCGCGGTGGGGGAGCGGCGCATCAGTAGCCCCCGGTCGCGAACAGCATCGGGTCGACGTGCACGTTCGCGTGGGCCAGCTTGTCCAGGAACTTCGGCCGCAGCCCGGTGGCCACCAGGCCGCCCAGGCTGCGCCCGTTCTGGTCGAAGCCGGCGGAGTGGTCGTAGACGAACACGTCCTGCAGGGTGATCACGTCACCCTCCATCCGCTCGACCTCGGTGACGTGGGTGATCCGGCGCGAGCCGTCCTTGAGCCGGGCCTGGTGCACGATCAGGTCGACCGCGGAGGCCACCTGCTCGCGGATCGCGCGGATCGGCAGGTCCATCCCGGCCATCAGCACCATGGTCTCGATGCGGGAGAGCGTGTCGCGCGGGCCGTTGGAGTGGATGGTGCAGATCGAGCCGTCGTGGCCGGTGTTCATCGCCTGCAGCATGTCCAGTGCCGCGGAGTCGCGGACCTCGCCGACCACGATCCGGTCCGGCCGCATGCGCAGCGAGTTCTTCACCAGGTCGCGGATCTCGACCGCGCCCTTGCCCTCGATGTTGGCCGGACGCGACTCCAGGCGCAGCACGTGGTCCTGGTGCAGCTGCAGCTCGGCGGCGTCCTCGATGGTGACGATCCGCTCGTCGCTGGGGATGAACGAGGACAGCACGTTGAGCGTGGTGGTCTTTCCGGCGCCGGTGCTGCCGGAGACGATGATGTTGAGCTTGCCGCGCACGCACGCCTCGAGGAAGTCGGCGGTGCGCTGGGTCATCGAGCCGAACGCGATCAGGTCCTGCGCGGTGTAGGGGTCGGCGGAGAACTTCCGGATGGTCAGCAGCGAGCCGTCGACGGCCAGCGGCGGGATCACCGCGTTGACGCGGCTGCCGTCGGGCAGGCGGGCGTCGACCATCGGGCTGGACTCGTCGACCCGGCGGCCGATCCGGGAGACGATCTTGTCGATCGTGCGCCGCAGGTGCGCCTCGTCGTTGAACTGGCCCTCCACCCGGGTGAGCCGGCCGGCGCGCTCGATCCAGATGTCGAAGGGGCCGTTGACCATCACCTCGGTCAGGTCCGGGTCGCGCAGGAACGGTTCGATCGGCCCGTAGCCGAGGATGTCGTCGGCGATCTCCTGGGTGATCCGGCTGCGGTCGGCGATGGTGAGCAGCTGCTCGTCGTCGGCGGCCATCACCTCCTGCAGCACCGCGCGGACCCGGCTCTCCAGGTCGGACTGGCTCAGGTCGGCGTCGTAGAGCTGCGGGCCCAGCTGCTGCAGCAGCTTGGCGTGCACGCTGGACTTCAGCGCCCGGAACCGGTCCTCCTTGGCGTCGGGCACCTGGATCCGCTTCGACGTAGGCGAGGGCAGGGCGTCGGGAACCGTGCCGGGGCCAGGGGCACGGTCCCGGGTGGCGGCGGCGAGACGTTCGGTCAGGGTGCTCATCGCGTCCTCCTACCGTCGACGGAGCAGGCCGCGGCGGCCCGCGGCGGCGCGAGCGCCGCCGCGGGCGCGGCCGGAGCGGGACTCGGTGCGGTCGGCCGCCCGATCACGGCCCTGGTCGTCGGCCCGGTCCGCACCGCCGGCGCCGGCTGGTCCGCCGGTTCGGTCGGCCCCGCCCTCGCCCGCATCGGCGGCGATCTGGGCGGCCAGTGCCTTGATCGCCTGGCTGACCGGGTGCCGCGGCTGGGAGACCACGATCGGCTCCCCGGCGTTGGTGGCGTGCGCGACCTGCGCGGAGGTGGGGATCTGCACCCGGACCGGGACGCCGAGGGTCTCCTCGACCTTGGCCGGGCTCAGGCCCACCTTCTCGTCGGCGCGGTTGAGCACCAGGGTGCGCTTCTCGCGCGGGAAGTTGAGCAGGTCGAGGGTCTCCAAAGCGATCTTGACGTTCTTCAGGGTCGGCACGTCCAGCGTGGTCAGCACCAGCGCCTGGTCGGTCTCGTCGAAGGCCTGCAGCACGTGGTCGTCGAAGGTGGGGGCGGTGTCGACCACGACGTAGTCGAACTCGGCCTTGAGCAGCTTGAGCACGCGCCCGACCAGCGCGGCCGGGATCGCGTCGCGGGCGTCGGGCTGCACCGGCGCGACCAGGGTGGCGATGCGGTCGGCGTACGGCGTGAGCAGCGGCTCGAGCACCGCGAAGTCGAGGCCGCTCTCCAGGGCCACGGTGTCGGCGATGGTGCGCGCCGGGAACAGCTGGAGGGTGATGGCCACGTCGCCGAAGCCGAGGTCCAGGTCGACCAGGCACACCCGACGCTGGCCGGCCGCGGCCAGTGCGAGCGCCAGGTTCACCGCGGTGGTGGTCTTGCCGACCCCGCCCTTGGGGGAGAACACGGTGATGAGCTGGCCGCCGGTGCTGCCGCCGCTGATCGGGCCGTGCAACGCCTCCCACACCTGACGGGCCCGGACCACCGCGGCACCCAGCCCGGCCAGGTCGCGCTCCTCGACGACCTCGCGCATGCCCGAGCGCAGCGCCTCGGCGAGCACGCTGGTGTCCACCCGACGGCGGACCAGGATCACGCTGGTCGCCGGGCGGGTCACCCGCAGCGTGTCGGCCAGGGCCGAGGCGGCCTCCAGGTCGACTCCCGGGCCCAGCACCACGGCGTACTCGTCGGGGGTGTCGGCCAGGTGGCGCTTGAGCTCGTCCAGGCTGGCCACGACCGTGCAGCCGGCGCCGATGGCGGAGGTGAACAGGGCCGCGTTGGTCTGGACGCTCTCGACGATGGTGGGCATGTCAGCTCATTCGAAGACGTCGTTGGCGGTCACGCCCGGGCCCGGGCTGACTGTGGACTTGTCGGTGAGCAGCCCGAAGGCGACATCGCCGTTGCCGGTGGCGTAGAGGACCTTCTCGGCCTGCTTCTGGTCGACGGCCAGGGTGAGCAGGGTACGGGGCAGCTGCTCGATGGTCTGCCCGCCGGTCTGGTCGGTGGTGGTGGTCGACACCACGGTGGTGGTGCCCACGCCGATCACCTGGACCCGCGGCAGCAGCAGCCGGGTGAACTTCGGGCCGGTCTCGCCGTCGGCCATCTCCGGCTCGGCGGAGACGAAGATCGCCACCTCGGAGCCGGGGGTGACGAAGCCGGCGACGCGGGCCGGGTCGCTGAGGTTCACCGAGATCGCCATCTTGCCGTCGGGGATCGACAGGCCGGCGTCCTGCTCGCCGGCGGCGCCGAACTTCGCGGTCACGATCTGCTCGTTCGGGTAGATCGTGGTCAGCGCCACCTGGCCGCTGAGCCCCTCGGTGGAGGTGAGGGCGCCGTCGAGGACCTGTGAGCGGGTCACCGTGCCCATCGCGATCTTGCCGCCGGCCTGTGCCTGGTCGATGGTCTCGCCCGGGGCGATCACGCCGGTGGCCTTGAGCACCTGCACCGCGTCGTAGCGCTCCGCGGCGCGGGCATCCACGCCGTGCACGTACAGGTAGACCAGTGAGCTGCCCAGCGCCGCGACCACGGCGGCCACGACGAGCAGGATCGTGCGTCGTCCCATCTAAAGGTTCCCTCCCAGAGACCCTCCCATTGGGGCCGGTCCCAGGGTTCTACATTTCACCCGACACCGTGCGGAAACTCCCAAAATCGGGTGTGACGTGCGGTACGGACGGGACGCGACGGGCGCGACGGTCAGCCGTACAGCTGCTCGATCTGCGCGCGGCACTCGCGCAGCACCACGTGCCGCTTGACCTTGAGGCTGGGGGTGAGCTGACCGCCCTCCTCGGTCCACTCGCCGGGCAGCACGGTGAAGGCGCGGATCGACTCGGCCTTCGAGACTGCGCGGTTCGCCTCGTCGACGGCGGTCTGCACCTCGGCGCGCAGCTCGGTGTCGCGGGTCAGCCGTGCTGGGTCCTCCGGCTTGCCGAGCTTGTGCGCCCAGGCCGCCGTCGCCTCCGGGTCGAGGGTGACGAGTGCCGCGATGAAGGGCCGCCCGTCGCCGACGACCATGCACTGGGAGACCAGCGGGTGCGCGCGCATCCGATCCTCCAGCAGGCCCGGGGCGACGTTCTTGCCGCCCGCGGTCACCAGGATCTCCTTCTTGCGGCCGGTGATCCGCACGAATCCCTGCTCGTCGATCTCGCCCAGGTCGCCGGTGTGCAACCACCCGTCGGCGTCGAGCACCTCCGCGGTGCGGTCGGGGTCGTGCCAGTAGCCGGCGAACACCTGCCCACCGCGCACGAGCAGCTCGCCGTCCTCGGCGACCCGCACGGTGGTGCCGGGCAGCGGGCGCCCGACGGTGCCGATCTGCAGCGCGTCGGGGAGGTTGACGCACAGCGCGGCGGTGCTCTCGGTGAGTCCCCAACCCTCCAGCACGGTCAGCCCGATGCCGCGGTAGAAGTGGGCGAGGCGCTCTCCGAGCGGGGCGCCCCCGGACACGGCGTACCGGCACCGGCCGCCGAGGCTGTCACGCAGGCGGCCGTAGACGAGCCGGTCGAACAGCGCGTGCTGCATCCGCAGGCCCACGCCGGGGCCGTCGCCGTCGCGGGCCTGGCTGTAGCGGATCGCGGTGCGGGTGGCCAGGTCGAAGATCCGTCCGCGCCCTTCGGCGGTCGCGGTCTGCGCCGCACTGTTGAACACCTTCTCGAAGACCCGCGGCACACCGAGGATGAAGGTCGGGCGCAGCGTCTGCAGGTCGGTGGGCACGGTCTGCATCGAGGCGCTGTGCGCGAGCCGGGTGCCGGTCTTGACCGCGCCGATCTGGATGATCCGGGCGAACACGTGCGCCAGCGGCAGGAACAGCAGCGTGGACGCGTCGTCCTCGAACAGCTCGTGCAGCTCGTGCACCGCGACCTCGAGCTCGAAGAGGAAGTTGCCGTGGGTCAGCACGCAGCCCTTCGGCCGCCCGGTGGTGCCCGAGGTGTAGATGATCGTGGCGGTGGAGTCCGGAGTCAGGCCGCTGCGCCGTTGCTCGACCTCCCGGTCCTCCAGGTCCTCGCCGTAGCGCTGCAGCTGCTCGACCGCGCCGTCGGCCAACGTCCACACCTGGCGCAGCTGCGGGCAGCGCTCGCGGACCTCGGCCACCCGGGCCGCGTGGGCGAGCGTCTCGGTGATCACCGCCCGGGCGCCGGAGTCGGAGAGCACCCAGGCGATCTGCTCGGCCGACGCGTTCTCGTACAACGGCACGGTGACCGCGCCGGCGTGCCAGATCGCGTAGTCCAGCAGCGTCCACTCGTAACGGGTGCGGGACAGCAGCCCCACCCGGTCACCGGGACCGATGCCGGAGGCGATCAGGCCCTTGGCGACCGCGACCACTTCGCGGCGGAACTCGGCGGCGCTCACGTCCTGCCAGCCGTCGCCGGTGCTGCGGGCGAACAGAACCCGGTCGGGGGAGTGCTCGGCGTGGTGGGAGACGTCGTCGGTGAGGTTGGCGCTCGGCGCCGACTCTGCGCCATCACCGGGGCCCGCGGCCGCCGCCCGCCCGCGACCACCGGCTCGCCAGGTCCCGCCGGGCACGTCGATGGTCAACGGTGTGGCGTACTCCCGCACGTGGGTGCTCCTCCAAGTCGGCAGACGGGGTGCACAGCGCAGGTTACCGCCGGGTCGCCCGGCAGGTCGCCGCGCCGCCATCGGTTAGGCTCGGCCGCACCAGCCGCGCACGAGCAGGGGGCACACCCGACATGGCCGACCAGACCACCTCGAGCATCGTCATCGGGGCCGCGCCTGCCGCGGTGATGGCGGTGATCGCCGACTTCGACGCCTATCCGGCCTGGGTGCAGGGCGTGAAGAAGGCCGAGGTCGTCGAGCCCGGGGCCGACGGCCGCGCGGAGCAGGTCTACTTCGAGCTGGACGCCTCGCCGATCAAGGACCAGTACACGCTGGCCTACGACTGGCACGGTGACGAGGCGGTCACCTGGCAGCTGGTCGACGGGCGGATGCTCAAGGCGATGGACGGCGCCTACGAGCTGGCCGAGGCCGACGCCGGCACGGAGGTCACCTACCGGCTCGCCGTCGACATCGCCGTGCCGATGATCGGGATGCTGCGGCGCAAGGCGGAGAAGGTCATCATCGACAACGCCCTCAAGGGGTTGAAGAAGCGCGTCGAGTCGCTCGGCTGACGCCCGTGCGGATCCTGTTGTTCACCGGCAAGGGTGGGGTCGGCAAGACCACCACGGCCGCCGGGACCGCCGCACTGGCCGCCGCGCGCGGCCGGCGAACCCTGGTGCTCTCCACGGACGCCGCGCACTCGCTGGGTGACGCGTTCGCGGCGCCGGTCGGTTCGGAGCCCACGGAGGTCGCCGAGCGCCTGTTCGTGCAACAGGTCGACGCCCAGCGCCGGTTCGAGGAGTCGTGGAACGAGCTGCAGTCCTACCTCAAGTCCGTGCTCGACGCGGCCGGTGTGGACCCGATCACCGCCGAGGAGCTGACCGTGCTGCCCGGCGCCGAGGAGGTCCTGGCACTGCTCGAGCTGCGGGCCCAGGTCCGGTCCGGCCGCTGGGACGTGGTGGTGGTCGACTGCGCCCCGACGGCCGAGACGCTGCGGCTGCTCGCGCTGCCCGAGGCGCTGGGGTGGTACATGGACCGGATCCTGCCGGCCGAGCGACGGCTGGTGCGGACCCTGCGGCCGGTGCTGACCCGCGCCGCCGGCGTACCCATGCCCGCGGACCCGGTCTTCGACGCCGTCGAACGCCTGCACGCCGACCTCGCCGAGGTGCAACAGCTCCTCACCGAAGGCACCACCAGCGTGCGCGTCGTGCTCACCCCGGAGTCGGTCGTGCTCGCCGAGGCGCGCCGGTCGCTGACCACGCTGACCATGTTCGGCTACCGGGTGGACGGGGTGGTCGCCAACCGGGTCTTCCCGACCGGCGGCGCCGACCCGTGGCGGCAGGGCTGGGTGGAGTCGCAACAGAAGGTGCTCGCCGAGGTGGCCACCTCCTTCGACGGCGTACCGGTCTGGCACGCGCCGTTCCTGCCCGAGGAGCCGGTCGGGGTGGCGGCACTGACCGCCGCGGCCGAGCAGGCGTACGCCGGCACCGACCCGCTGGCGATCGCGGAGCGGGCCGACCCGCTGACCGTACGCCGGACCCCGCGCGGGATGGTGCTGCGCCTGGAACTACCGTTCGTCGACAAGGACGACGTCGACCTGGCCCGACCAGGAGATGAGCTGGTGGTGACCGTGGGGACCTATCGCCGCGTGCTGGCACTGCCGGCGGCGCTGCGGCAGCGTCCGGTGCGCGGGGCCCGGGTGGACAGGGGCGCGCTGGTCGTCCGCTTCGGGGACG
>DASSVD010000089.1:0-4756 GCA_035706365.1 Nocardioidaceae bacterium | reverse complement strand
GCCGGGTCGGCGTACTGCTGCTCAGCCCCGGGGCCCCAGGCGCCCCAGGCGCCCCGGGGGCCCCAGTTTCATCACGGTCTGATGACGAAGCCCCACTTCCCATGGTGAGCTCACCGTGGGAAGTGGGGCTTGGACGACATACCTTGATGAAGCCGGGGCGGGAGTGACAGAAAGCGCCGCGTGCGCCAGGCACCCGCCCGACGACCGCCCGCCGGCCGCCCGACGACCGACCGCCGACGCGGCTCAGTGTGCGTTCTTCTTCTGCCTCTCGAAGGACGCCTGAACCTCGGCCTCGGCCTCGGCGCGGCCGACCCACTCGGCGCCCTCGACGGACTTGCCGGGCTCGAGGTCCTTGTAGACCTCGAAGAAGTGCTGGATCTCCAGCCGGTCGAACTTGGAGACGTGGTTGACGTCGCGCAGGTGCTCCAGGCGCGGGTCGTGCGCGGGCACGCACAGCACCTTGTCGTCGCCGCCGGCCTCGTCGGTCATCCGGAACATGCCGATCGCGCGGCACTCGATCAGGCACCCGGGAAACGTCGGCTCCTGCAGGAGCACCAGCGCATCGAGGGGGTCGCCGTCCAGGCCGAGGGTGTTCTCGATGTACCCGTAGTCGGCCGGGTACTGCGTGGAGGTGAACAGCGTCCGGTCCAGCCGGATGCGGCCGGTCTCGTGGTCGACCTCATACTTGTTCCGCTGGCCCTTCGGGATCTCCACCAGGACGTCGAACTCCACTTGTCAGCCTTCCAGTCGGCGTGCACGGGTCTGTTTGGCTAGTGTCGCGCACAACCATTCGTGATGCGTAGTCGAGAGGGGCGAGGGAGTGGCCAGAGGTGATGCACGCCACTCCGCCGACCCCGCAGCACCCGGCTCGCGTCGGCGCCGCCGGCTCACGGTGCTGCCGCTGGTCCTGGTGGTCCTGGTGTACGCCGCGGCGCTGGCCTCCTACCGCTTCGACCTGGGCGAGCGCTGGCTGGGCTGGGACTACCCGTCCCCGATCACGGAGCCGGCCGAGGTCGCGCCGCCTCCCGGGCTGACGCTGCCCGAGGTGGAGGCCGCCCCGGCCGTGGCCGAGCCGCTCGAGGCACAGCCCGCCGACCCCGACGCGGTGCAGCAGGCGCTGGCCGACCTGGTCGGCGACAAGGCGCTCGGGCCGCACCTGGCGGTCGCGGTCGCACAGCTCTCCGACGGCGAGACCGTCTTCGACGCGGGGGCGCCACGGGTCACCCCGGCCTCGACGCTCAAGCTGCTGACCACCACCGCGGCGCTGTCCGCGCTGGGCCCGGACCACCACTTCACCACCTCGACGGTGACCACCGGCACCGCGAAGACGGTGACCCTCGTCGGCGGCGGCGACCCGTTCCTGAGCCGGGCGCCGGTCGAGGCGGACGTCTACCCCGAGCGGGCGGACCTGGAGACGCTGGCCGACGCGACCGCGAAGGCGCTGCACGACCGGGGACGCGACCGGGTCCGGCTGCGCTACGACGACTCGCTGTTCACCGGCCCGGCCGTGTCGCCGGACTGGCCTGCCTCCTACCTCCCCGACGACGTGGTCAGCCCGATCACCGCGCTGTGGGTCGACGAGGGACGGAAGACTCCCGGGCTGCGCGAGCGCACCGACGACCCGTCGCTGTTCGCGGCGCGGGTGTTCGCGCGGGCGCTGGAGGATGCCGGCGTCACCGTGCGGGGTACGCCGAAGCGGCAGCTCGCGGCCCCCGACGCGGACGAGCTCGCCTCGGTGCAGAGCGCGCCGCTCGCGCGGATCGTGCAGCGCACCCTGGAGGTCAGCGACAACGAGGCGGCCGAGGTGCTGTTCCGCCAGGTCGCGCTCGCCGAGGGGCTGCCCGGGTCGTTCGCCGGCGGGCAGCAGGCGGTGCCCGCGGTCCTCGACCGGCTCGGCGTGGACACGACCGGGTTGCGGATGCTCGACGGGAGCGGGCTGTCCCGCGACAACCTGGTGGCCCCGGAGACCGAGCTCGGCGTACTCGAGGTGGCGTCGGCCGAGGACCACCCCGAGCTGCGCGCGGTGCTCACCGGGCTGCCGGTGGCCGGGTGGACCGGGTCCTTGCTGTACGAGTTCGAGGTGGGCGACCCGGCCGGCCTCGGGCGGGTCCGCGCCAAGACCGGCACGCTGACCGGCGTACACGGCCTCACCGGCGTCACCACCGACCTCGACGGCACCGAGCTGGCCTTCGTCGCGGTCGCCGACCGGGTCAAGGACCGCAACGAGGGCAAGGCGATCGCGCTGCTCCAGCAGATCGCCGCCGCGCTGGCCGGCTGCCACTGTGGCGCCGCGGCGGCGGACAGCGGGGACAGCGCCAGCCCTCAGCCCTCGAGCTGATCCTCCGCAGCGCCGCGCTGCCCCCGGCGCCGACGCCCGGCATCACTTGGCGCGAAACGGTCGTCATCCGTGCCTGAGAGCAGCACATTCACGCCGAACGCGGCGGGTCGACCCGGGTCTCGGCCTGCCAGCGCTCCTCCGCCTCGCGCACCATCTCGCGCTGAACGAGCACCTGGTCCAGGGACAGCTCCGCCTCCTCCCCCTCGGGCGCCGTCATCGTCCAGGCGCGCCGGCGCGCAGGCAGCCACCGAGCCCGGGCGCGCGCCGCCCGCATCCGGTCCACGACACGGTCGGGATCGCGCAGGTCCGGCCCGGTGACCCGGAACAGCTCCAGCCCGCAGTCGCGCATCCGGCTCTCCCGGTCGACGTCGGCGCTGTGGCGCAGGGCGGTGCGGTGCTCGGCGCCGTCGTACTCCCCGACGACGCCGGCGACCGGGTCCAGCAGGTCGGCGTACCCGAGCAGCCGCCCCCTCCGGTCCCAGATCGGCTGGTTCACCAACGGGCGCGGGAACCGCGCATCCAGTTGCCAGATCAACCGGAGTCGCGACTCGTTCGGGGACCGGCTCGCCTCGTCGGCCAGGGCGACGGCGCGGCGTGCCCGGCGGACTCCCTTCCATCCCGCGCGGCGATCCACGTAGCTCCTCACCCGCTCCACCGACGTGATCTCCGCCGCGGCCGCCATGTCCAGCGCCACGACGGCTTCCCGGACGTCGCGGGCCAGCCGCACGGCGTCGAAGGTCGCCCGCTCCGGCGCGGTCACCGGGATCCCGTGCACGACCCGGATCTCGTCGGGGTCGAGACGGTCACGGAGGAGGAGTACGCCGCTGCGCGTGCGATGCGCGCTGCTCGCCCCGAGGCAGAGCGGGACCGGCAGCGGCGTACGCCCGTCCCGGTCCACGCCGTCGAAGAAGTTGCCGCCGTGGAGTCGCAGCGCCGCCCACCCGGTGACCGCGCCGACCGCACCGAGCAGGGCCGCAGCCTCGGCGACGCGCTGCTCCGGCACGGTGCCGTCCACGTGGCGCGGCACGAACAGCCCGTGCGCGGTCCGCCGCCAGTACGGGCCGCGCGCCTGCGCCGGAGTCGGCCCGTGGCGGCCGGAAGGGTCGCGCGGGACCGGGGTGACCAGCGGTGGTGGGGGTCCGCACCGGGGATCCCAGCGATGTCGCGCACGCATCCGGCCACCCTCCCGCAGATCCGCCGCCCCTGCTGCGGGCTGTCCACAGGCCCTGACCGGCGCCCTCGGGCCCTGCACTGCGCACGGGCGGCGGGCTGCCCACGCGTTCGGCGTGAGAGGTACGCCGGACGCGCCTGGGGGCGGCCCGCTTGCGCCAAACGACGCGCCGCCCCGGCTACGGCGCACCCCGTAGAGTCGGCAGCATGCCTCGCTCGACGATGATCGACTGGGACCTCGCGGTCACGACTGCCTCGCGGATGGCCGGCCCGGGCCCGGAGGTCTCGCCCGCTCAGGCTGCGGCGGTGGTGGAGGAGCTGCGCGCCGACGCGGAGCGCTCCACCGCGCTGGTCCGCGACTACACCGGGCTGACCGCGGACGGCGCCGCTGCCGCCGGCGCCCGCGGAGCCTCGAGCGGCCCGGCGCTGACCGCCCCGGTGCTGGTGGTGGACCGCCCCGGCTGGGTGCAGGCCAACGTGGACGGCTTCGCCACCGTCATCTCCCCGCTGCTGGACAAGCTGCAGTCGCGCAAGGGCCCGCCCAGCGCGTGGGCGGAGGCCGTCGGCTCCCGGGTGACCGGGGTGGAGCTCGGCGCGCTGCTGGGCTTCATGTCCTCGAAGGTGCTGGGCCAGTTCGACCCGTTCTACTCCGCACCCGCGTTGCCGCCGGGCCCCACCGCGCGGCCGATGCCGGGCGTCACCGCGGCCCCGCCGGCGACCGCGACCGCGGGCCGGCTGCTGCTGGTCGCGCCGAACATCGTCCACGTCGAGTCCGAGCTGCACGTGGACCCCACCGACTTCCGGCTCTGGGTGTGCCTGCACGAGGAGACCCACCGGGTCCAGTTCACCGCGGTGCCCTGGATGCGCGAGCACATCCAGGGCGAGATCGCCCGGCTGGTGGAGACCGTCGACGTGGACCCGTCCCGGCTGGCCGGGCTGGTCGGCGAGGGCGTCAAGCGGATCGGCGACCTGGTCCGCGGCGAGGACGAGGTCAGCCTGCTCGACCTGGTGCAGACCCCGGAGCAGAAGGAGGTCGTGGACCGGATCACCGGCGTCATGTCGCTGCTGGAGGGCCACGCCGACGTGGTGATGGACGGCGTCGGCCCCTCGGTGATCCCGAGCGTGGCGACGATCCGCCGCAAGTTCAACCAGCGCCGCAAGGGCACCAGCACCCTGGACCGCGTGCTGCGCCGGCTGCTCGGCCTGGACGCCAAGATGGCGCAGTACCGCAACGGCGCCGCGTTCGTC
>DASSVD010000088.1:0-27296 GCA_035706365.1 Nocardioidaceae bacterium | reverse complement strand
CAGGCTCGATCAGCCGGGGGAGGTCACGCCAGCGGTGACTCGCCGGAGCGCCGTGCAGCCTCGGCCAGAGTGGCCAGGGATCGAGCCAGATCGGCCCGGTCATCGGTCCCGAGCGCGCCGAGGAGCTGCTCGATGCGGGCGCGGCGGTGCGCCATCACCCGCCCGACCAGCCGCCGGCCGGAGGCGGTCAGCGTGAGGTCCAGGTGGCGCCGGTCGACGGTGGAGGTCCGCCGGTGGAGCAGGCCCTGCTTGACCAGCCGGTCGCAGGTACGGGTCGCGTTCGACGGGTGCACGCCGAGGTCGCGAGCCACCGCGGACAGGTTGAGGTTGGGCACCTCGGGGTCCCTCGCCGCCGCGTCGGCGAGCAGCAGCACCCGCAGCTGCGGCATGGAGACCTGTCGCTCCACGACGGCCAGCGACTCCGCGATTAGCGCTCCGAGCACCTGGGTACCGGCCATCACCTCGTCGACGTGGTCCGGTACCACCGGGGAACGGTCGGGGTCGGTCTGTTTCGGCGAGGCGTCTGACACAGCGACAACTCCAACGTTTGCGGAAACGCAAATATGCGTACTACTGAACCTATGGCATCTGCAGACAACGGGACCCTCGTCGCGGACGCGGCCGACATCGTCTCCGACATTCGGCACGGCCGCTTCCAGCGCACCCTCTCGGTGCTCACCGGCGTGGGTTCGATCATCACAGCCCTTGAGATCTACTTCGAACACGACTCGGCGAGCTTCGGCAACCGGTTGATGTGGCTCCCGGTCGCGCTCGGCCCGCTGGGCGCCGCCGCCGGCGTCGCCGGGATGGCCAGCGAACGCGCCTCGCACACGGCGCTTCCGGTGGCATCCGCGGCGATCGTGGCCAACGGCCTGCAGGGAACC
This sequence comes from Nocardioidaceae bacterium, assembly GCA_035706365.1. Classification (GTDB taxonomy): domain Bacteria; phylum Actinomycetota; class Actinomycetes; order Propionibacteriales; family Nocardioidaceae; genus Nocardioides_C. The sequence continues at coordinate 26,412 of DASSVD010000088.1, read as the reverse complement.
TACCTGCACGCGCGGGGGGTGGGCCAGAAGCCGGGCGGCTGGCGCAACGCGCGCTACAACCTGGAGATGGGGCCCCCGCTGTTCGCGCCGCTGCTGATGACCATGGTCGGCGGCATGGGGCTGCTCGCCTCGATCCTGCGGCGCAAGCTCTGATGCGGGCCCGACTGCCGCGGAGCGGGACCACGCCCGGCGGGCACCAGCCACGCTTCGAGGGCTTCGACGTGCTGAGCCAGGCCGACGCCTGGGATCCCGTCACGGCCGGGGTGGTGCTGCGTCGGGTCGGACCCCCACCGCCGATCCGCTACTTCTCGCCCACCGAGGAGGCGACCGCCCGGGCGCTCCTGGACCTGATCCTGGACCAGCACGAGGAGCCGCGCATCCCGGTGCTGGAGATGGTCGACGCTCGGCTGGCCGAGCTGCAGACCGACGGCTGGCACTACGCCGACCTGCCTCCGGATCCCGAGGCCTGGTCGCAGACGCTGGCCGCCCTGGATCAGGACGCCCACCACACCCACGGGCGCGGCTTCGCCGAGTGCGACCGGGACCAGCAGGCCGGGATGCTGCAGGCGGTGCTCGACCTCGGCTCGGAGATCTGGCACGGGATGCGCGCGGAGCGGGTCTGGTCGCTGTGGTACCGCTACGCCTGTGCCGCCTTCTACGCCCATCCGTGGGCCTGGAACGAGATCGGCTTCCCGGGGCCGGCCTACCCGCGCGGCTACAAGAACGCGGGCATCAACACCCTCGAGCCGTTCGAGCAGCCCGACCAGCGTCCGATCGACCCGGTCGAGCATCCGGGAGACCAGCCGCTCGACCAAGCGGGAGACCACCACAACGACCACCAGGACGAGGAGGCAGGACGGTGAGGACGCTGTTCCGTGACGGATCCGCCGACGCAGTGCGCGAACGCAACGAGTCCGCCTGGCTGATCCCGCCCGGACAGGACCGCACCGACCACCGGTTGCGCGAGGACATGCGCCGCTTCGACGACGCCGACGAGATCGACGCGGTCATCGTCGGTTGCGGGGCCGGTGGCGCGACCATGGCGCAGCGGCTGGCCCGGGCCGGTTGGCGAGTGGCGGCTCTGGACGCCGGCCCGTTCTGGGACCCGGACCGCGACTGGGTCTCCGACGAGGGCGGCTCGCACCACATCTACTGGACCGAGCCGCGGGTGATCGACGGTGAGGACCCGGTGCCGATGGGCTCGAACAACTCCGGGCGCGGGGTCGGCGGCTCGATGGTGCACTTCGCCGGCTACACGCCGCGGTTCCACCCCAGCGACTTCGAGACGCACACCCGCGACGGCGTGGGCGCGGACTGGCCGATCGGCTACCAGGACCTGGCGCCGTACTACGACCAGATCGAGGGCGAGCTGCCCGTGGCCGGGGAGGACTGGCCCTGGGGCGCGCCCCACCGCTACCCGCACGGCCCGCACCCGGTCGGCGGCAACGGTCAGACCCTGCAGCGCGGCGCCGAGCGCCTGGGCATCGAGACGCGCGTCGGTCCGGTGGCCATCGCCAACGGCCGGTTCGGTCACCGTCAGCACTGCATCTACCGCGGGTTCTGCCTGCAGGGGTGCAAGGTCAACGCGAAGGCGTCGCCGCTGATCACCCACATCCCCGACGCGCTGGCACACGGAGCGGAGGTCCGCGCCGACTCGATGGTCACCCGGGTGGAGGTCGACGAGCGCACCGGACGCGCCACGGGAGTGCACTACGTACGCCGCGGCGTCGAGCGGTTCCAGCGCGCCGCGCACGTGATCGTGGCCGGCTACTCGATCGAGACGCCCCGCCTGCTGCTGCACTCCACCAGCAAGCGGTTCCCCGACGGGCTGTGCAACGACCACGACCTGGTGGGCCGCTACCTGATGGTGCAGGGCGCACCGCAGACCGGCGGGCGGTTCGACGACGAGGTGCGCATGTACAAGGCGCCGCCCCCGGAGGTCTCCTCCGAGCAGTTCTACGAGACCGACCCGACCAAGCCCCACAAGCGCGGTTTCTCCATCCAGACCGTCTCCCCGCTGCCGGTCACCTGGTCCGAGCACTTCGCCGGCCAGAAGATCTGGGGCTCCCAGCTGCGCCGGCACATGCGCGACTTCGTGCACTGGGCCTGCCTGGGCGCGCTGTGCGAGTTCCTGCCGCTGCCGGAGAACCGGGTCACCCTCGCCGAGCAGCGCGACCGGCACGGCATGCCGGTGGCGAAGTTCAGCTACACCCGCTGTGACAACGACAAGGCGCTGATGCAGGAGGCACAGCAGGTCATGGAGCAGATCCTGCTGGCGGCCGGCGCGCGCGAGGTGACCACGTTCGGCCGCGTCGCGCACCTGGTCGGCGGAGCCCGGATGGGGCGCAGTCCACAGGAGGGCGTGGTCGACGCGGACTGTCGGTCCTTCGCCGTGCCCAACCTGCTCATCACCGACGGCAGCGTGCTGCCGACCCAGGGCGCCGCGAACCCGGCGCTGACCATCATGTCCGTCGCCGCCCGGGCGGCGGACCGGCTGGTCTCCTCCGGCCGCACCGGCGGCTGACCGCCACCGGGCCGAGCCGCGAACCACGTACCGAGAACGACTGAGAAGTTCGGAGGAACACATGAGCCAGACAGTGGCTGACCACATCCTGGAGCGCCTGCGCGAGTGGGGCGTGGAGAAGGTCTTCGGCTACGCCGGGGACGGCATCAACGGGCTGCTTGCCGCCTGGGGGAAGGCGGGCAACCAGCCGATGTTCGTCCAGGCGCGGCACGAGGAGATGTCGGCGTTCGAGGCCGTGGGCTACGCGAAGTTCTCCGGAAAGGTCGGGGTGTGCGCAGCCACGTCGGGTCCCGGCGCGGTGCATCTGCTCAACGGGCTCTACGACGCCAAGCTCGACCACGTCCCGGTCGTCGCGATCGTGGGGCAGACCGCACGGTCGGCGATGGGCGGCTCCTACCAGCAGGAGGTCGACCTGCAGACGCTGTTCAAGGACGTGGCCGGGCCCTACGTGCAGACGGTGATGGTGCCCGAGCAGCTGCCCAACGTGCTGGACCGGGCGATCCGCGTCGCGGAGTCCGAGCGCTGCCCCACCGCGGTGATCATCCCCGGCGACGTGCAGGAGCTGGAGTACACCCCGCCCGGCCACGAGTTCAAGATGGTGCCCTCCTCCCTCGGCACCACCTGGCCGCAGGTCAACCCCGACGACGAGTCGGTACGCCGGGCCGCGCAGATCCTCAACGAGGGCGAGAAGGTCGCCGTCCTGGCCGGACAGGGCGCACGCGGCGCGCGCGACGAGCTGGTCCAGCTGGCCGACGTACTCGGTGCCGGAGTGGCCAAGCCGCTGTTGGGCAAGGACGTGCTCGCCGACGACCTGCCCTTCGTCACGGGCGCCATCGGCCTGCTCGGCACCCGGCCGAGCTACGAGATGATGCGCGACTGCGACACCATGCTGATCGTCGGGTCGAACTTCCCCTACACCCAGTTCCTGCCCGAGTACGGCCAGGCGCGGGCGATCCAGATCGACATCGACGGCAAGTTCATCGGGATGCGCTACCCCACGGAGCTCAACATCGTCGCCGACGCCGGCTCGGCGCTGCGCGCGATCCTGCCGCATCTGGAGAAGAAGTCCGACGGGGCCTGGCGCGAGACCATCGAGAAGAACGTGTCCCGGTGGTGGGAGACCATGGAGCAGGAGGCCATGGTCGAGGCCGAGCCGGTCAACCCGATGCGGCTGTTCTGGGAGCTGTCCTCGCGGCTGCCGCACGACGCGATCGTGTCGGCCGACTCCGGGTCCTCGGCGAACTGGTACGCCCGGCACCTGAAGTTCCGCGGCGACATGCGCGGCTCGCTGTCCGGGACGCTGGCCACGATGGGGCCCGGCGTGCCCTACGGCATCGGCGCGAAGTTCGCCCACCCCGAGCGTCCCGCGATCGTGTTCGCCGGCGACGGCGCGATGCAGATGAACGGCCTGGCCGAGCTGATCACGATCAAGCACTACTGGCAGCAGTGGGCCGACCCACGGCTGGTGGTCGCGGTGCTGCACAACAACGACCTGAACCAGGTCACCTGGGAGATGCGTGCCATGGGTGGGGCGCCGAAGTTCGAGGAGTCGCAGACCCTGCCCGACGTGGACTACGCCGGTTTCGCGCAGAGCCTGGGGCTGGCCGCCGAGACGATCACCGACCCGGACCAGATCGCGCCGGCCTGGGAGCGGGCCCTCGCAGCCGACCGTCCCACCGTGCTCGACGTGCACACCGACGCCAGCATCCCGCCGATCCCGCCGCACGCCACCTACGAGCAGATGAAGGAGGCCGCGCTGGCGCTGGCCAAGGGCGACGCCGACCGCTGGGGCGTGATCAAGGAGGGCCTGAAGGTCAAGGCCCAGGAGTTCCTCCCGGGCAAGGACGCGTGAGCGGCACGTCGGGGTCGCGGCGGCCTCGCGCCGTCGAGGAGCTGCGCTGCCGGGTCCTCACCATCCCGACCGACCAGCACGAGGCGGACGGGACGCTGGAGTGGGCCTCCACCACGATGGTGGTGGTGGAGGCCCGCAGCGGGGACACCGTGGGGCTCGGCTGGACCTACGGGCCCTCCGCGTGCGCGCAGGTGGTCGCGGACCAGCTGCGCCCGGTGGTGGTGAACGCCGACCCGATGGCGGTCCCCGGGACGTGGTCGGCGATGGTGCGGGCCACGCGCAACGCCACCCGCCCGGGGCTGGTCGGCTACGCGATCAGTGCTGTCGACGTGGCCCTGTGGGACCTCAAGGCGCGGCTGCTCGGTGTCTCGTTGGCCGACCTGTTCGGGGCGGTGCGACCCGAGGCGCCGGTGTACGGCAGCGGCGGGTTCACCAGCTACGACGACGCCCGTACTGTCGAGCAGCTGAGCGGCTGGGCGCTCGAGCAGCGCATCCCGCGGGTGAAGATCAAGATCGGTGAGGACTGGGGCGGCCGGATCGACCGGGACGAGCACCGGATCCGGCTGGCCCGGCGTACCGTCGGCGAGGGCACCGAGCTCTACGTCGACGCCAACGGCGCCTACACCGCCAAGCAGGCGGTGCGCCTGATGCGCGCGGTCGCGGACGCGGACGTGCGCTGGTTCGAGGAGCCGGTCAGCTCCGACCACCTGGCCGGGCTCGCCGAGGTCCGCTCGATGGTGGACGCCGACGTCGCCGCGGGGGAGTACGGCACGGACCTGTTCTACTTCGCGCGGATGTGCGCCGCCGGCGCGGTCGACTGCCTGCAGGTCGATGCCACGCGCGCGGGTGGCTACACCGCCTGGTTCCGGGCTGCCGCGGTGGCCGAGGCACACGGCCTGCAGGTCTCCGGGCACTGCGCCCCCCACCTGCACGCTCCGGCGGCGGTGGCCACGCAGAACTTCCGGCACCAGGAGTGGTTCCACGACCACGTCCGGATCGAGTCGATGCTGCTGCACGGCGCCCTGGACCCGGCCGGCGGCGCGGTCCGGCCCGACCGGTCCCGTCCCGGCCACGGTCTGGTGCTCGACGAGGAGGCAGCTGCCCGGTTCGACGCCGCGACCGCGGCCTCGACCCGCTGATGGTGCCGCCGGTGCCAGCGCGGGCGCGAGCACGGACCGGATCGCCGACGTGTGGGGCACGACCTCTACCTGCTGGCCAGCTATCTCGACATCGCCTGGACGATGGTCGGCCGGGCCGGACAGGGTGCCCGCGACCAGGAGGTGCCCGAGGTGGTGGGCTCCTGCGAGAAGGAGACCAACGCGATCCTGCAGTGGCTCACGACCCGGATGAAGGCGGCGGCTCCCCAGGCGCTCCTGGTGCCGGACTGAGCGGGTAGCGCCCCCGAGGCCGCCGCTCCAGGGCCGGGTCATCGGCCCGGAACGTGCGTACCGGACCCGGCGGCGTACCGGCTGACTCGAAGCGGACGGTGACCCGCCCCGCGCCCGATCCCCACACCCAGCCCGCGCCGTGCTCGGCGTGCACGACGTCCATCCCGGGCGCCCACACGCGCCCTTGCAGGATTCGCCCGAGCGCCTGGGTCGTGGCCGGATCCGCCCCCACGCTCTGCGGGGCGAGTTCGGCCGCCTGGTCGGCTGGTCCTTCTCCGCCCGCGAGCAGGTCGTCGAGGCCGAACAGGTCCTCCTGGATCCAGTCGGCCAGCCCCGAGACGCCGACGCCCAGCAGCCGCACGCCGGCCGAGGTGTCCACCTCGGCGAGCAGGGTCCGCGCGATCCGGGCGATCACCCGGGCGGAGTCGGTGGGGGAGGGCAGCGTGGCCGAGCGGGTGTGGGTGGTGAAGTCGTGCAGGCGGATCTTGACGGTGACGGTCCGCCCGGACAGGCGGGCGGTCCCCAGTCGAGCGGCGACCTGCGCGGCCTGCCGGTCCAGCAGCCCCTCGAGAAGACGGGTGTCGACGAGGTCGGTGTCGTAGGTGCCCTCGACGCTGATCGACTTGGTCTCCCGCTCGGCGACCACGGCGCGGTCGTCGTCGGCGCGGGCCAGCCGATAGAGGGCGCGCCCGTGCGCCTGGCCGACGACCCGGACCAGCTCGTCCTCACTGATCCGCTCCAGATCGGCGATGGTGTGCACGCCGACCCGGCGCAGCCGTTCGGCGGTCGCCGGACCGACTCCGGGGATCACCGTCGCCGCCATCGGGCGGAGCAGGTCACGCTCGGTGCCGGGCGGGACCACGACCAGCCCGTCGGGCTTGTCCAGGTCGCTGGCGATCTTGGCGACCAGCTTCGACGTGGCCACCCCGACCGACGCGTCGAGGCCGCCGGTGACGGTGCGCACGTCCTCCTTGAGACGGCAGGCGATCTCGGTGACCGACTCGGGCGACAGGTCCGTGTGACCGCTGGCCTCGAGGTCGACGAACGCCTCGTCCAGGGACAGCGGCTCGACCAGCGGCGAGAGCTCCCGAAGCGTGGACATCACCGCGGCGCTGGTCTCCCGGTAGGCGTCGAACCGGCCGCTGAGGAACGCCGCGTGCGGACACCGTGACCGTGCCTCGGCGGTGGACATCGCGGAGCGTACGCCGAAGCGGCGGGCCTCGTACGACGCGGTCGCGACCACGCCCCGGCCGCCGACGCCGCCGACGATCACCGGCTTGCCTCGCAGGGACGGCTTGTCGCGCTGCTCCACGGCGGCGAAGAACGCGTCGAGGTCCAGGTGGAGGATCGACGGTCGGCTGCGCACGCCGCTCATTGTGCCGGGCGGGTCGGCCGGGCCGGGCAGGTCGTGGTGCTGCGGCGCTCGGCGGGCCGATTCCGGTCCACAGCCCGACGCAGGCGCCGCTTCTGCACAGGCTCACCGATCGCCCTGTTGGCGGGCACCGCCTCGCAGCAGGGTGAGGCCATGACGAAGCCCACAACCCTGACCCTCTCCACTCCCGACGACGTGCTGGCAGCGGTCCCGCTGCTGCTCGGGTTCCATCCCGAGGAGTCGCTGGTGGTGCTCACCGCCGGCGGTCCCGGCCGCCCCTTCCACGCTCGCGTGGACCTGCCGGAGTCGACCGAGGCGATGAACCAGCTGGTCGACTACCTGACCGAGGTGGTGCTGCGGCACCGGGTGGAGCGGCTGGTGCTCGTGGTCTACTCCGACGACGGCGTGCTGGCCGAGGACCTGGTCGGTGCCCTGGAGGACGCGCTCTACGGCCACACGCAGGTGATGCAGGCGATCCAGGCCGACGGTCGGCGCTGGTACTGCCTCGCCGACTGCGACCGGTGTCCCGTCGGGGGAGCGCCCTACGACCTGCGCAGCCATCCGTTCACCGCCCAGGCCGTCTACGAGGGGCAGGCGGCCTTCGCCAGCCGAGAAGAGGTGGCCGACTCCCTGGTCGGCACCGACCCGGACGCAGTGGAGGAGGTCGCCCGTGCCGCCGAGGCCGCCGAGCGTCGCTGGCGCGGGGCGGGGCGCACGCCGCTGGGGGCACCGCTGCCCGACGGCGAAGCGACGCTGGTGGCCGCGGAGGGGCGCTGGGTGGAGCAACAGGTGCGTGCGTGGACCGGCTCGGAGACCACCCCCGACGCCCGCGACGCGGGCCGTCTGCTCGTCGCGCTGCGACGCGTCGTGATCTGCCACGTCGCCTGGTCGATGCTGACGCGATCGGTCGCCTCCGAGCACGTGGACCTGTGGCGCGACGTGGTGCGCCGCTGCCCGGTCGAGCTCCGGGCCGCACCGGCCGCACTGCTCGGCTTCGCGGCGTGGCTGTCCGGCAGCGGCGCCCTGGCCTGGTGCGCCATCGAGCGGTGCCAGGAGGCGGAGCCCGACTATCCACTGGCCCAGCTGCTGGCCGAGATCCTGATCAGCGCCCGGTCGCCCGACACCTGGCAGCCGCCGGTCTCGGGCATGGGAGGCTCCTGCGCGTCCTGACGCGGGCGGCCTGGGTCGGCAGCCGTCACGGCGACGCCGGGGCCGCTCTGCGCGACAGGGGGACGAGGGTCCCGGTTGCGTCTAGGCTTCGTCCATGGGAGAAGAGGTCGCGCAGCAGGAGTTCACGCGGGCCGACCGGACGCGCTACCGCGAGAAGGTGCGCCGGTGCCTCGACGTGTTCGCCCGGATGCTGCGGGAGTCGCGCTTCGAGGCCGACGACCCGATGACCGGGCTCGAGATCGAGCTCAACCTCGTCGATGACGCGAACGACCCGGCGCTGAAGAACGCCGAGGCGCTGACCGCGATCGCGGACCCCGACTTCGTGACCGAGCTGGGGCAGTTCAACCTCGAGATCAACGTACCGCCCAAGCGGCTCGTGCAGCGCGGGTTCGCGGACTTCGAGGAGGGCGTGCGCGCGAGCCTGAACGCGGCGGAGGAGCGGGCCCACGGGGTAGGGGCCCACCTGGTGATGATCGGGATCCTGCCCACCCTGTCCGAGGGTCACATGGCGCCCGAGTCGCTGAGCGGGAACCCGCGCTACCGGCTGCTGTCCGACCAGATCCTGGCCGCCCGCGGCGAGGACATCCTCATCGACATCGCCGGCACCGACCGGCTGCGCACCACAGCGGACTCCATCGTGCCCGAGGCCGCGTGCACCAGCACCCAGCTGCACATCCAGGTCAGCCCCGAGGACTTCCCGGCCTACTGGAACGCCTCCCAGGCCGTTTCCGGGGTGCAGCTCGCCCTCGGCGCCAACTCGCCGTTCCTGCTCGGCAAGGAGCTGTGGGCCGAGACCCGCATCGCGCTGTTCGAGCAGGCCACCGACACGCGCAGCGAGGAGCTCAAGGCCCAGGGAGTGCGTCCGCGGGTCTGGTTCGGTGAGCGCTGGATCACGTCGATCTTCGACCTGTTCGAGGAGAACGTGCGCTACTTCCCGGCGCTGCTGCCGATCATCGAGGACGAGGACCCGCTGGCGGTGCTCGAGCGTGGCGAGACGCCCAAGCTGGCCGAGCTCCGGCTGCACAACGGAACCATCTACCGGTGGAACCGCCCGGTCTACGACGTGGTCGACACCATGCCGCACCTGCGGGTCGAGAACCGGGTGCTGCCCGCCGGCCCCACCGTGGTCGACACGATGGCCAACGCCGCCTTCTACTACGGCCTGGTGCGTACGCTGGCCGAGCACGAGCGGCCGCTGTGGTCGCAGATGTCGTTCAGCGCCGCCGAGGAGAACTTCCACGTCGCGGCCCGCCAGGGCATCGACGCCAACGTCTACTGGCCCGGCGTGGGGCAGGTGTCGGCAACCGAACTGACCGTGCGGCGGCTGCTGCCGATGGCCCGCTCCGGACTCGACGCGTGGGGCGTGGAGCCCGCCGAGCGCGACCGGCTGCTGGGCATCATCGAGCAGCGCTGCCTGGTCGGGCAGAACGGCGCCTCCTGGTTCGTGAACCGCTTCCACCAGCACCTCGACTCCGCGTCCCATGACCGGATGCGGGCGCTGCGTCGCACGCTGGGGGACTACCGCGAGCTGATGCACTCCAACGAGCCGGTGCACACCTGGTCCTGACCTCGCGGGCCGCCGGGTCGGTGGTCCGTGGTCATAGGCGCAGCCGCTTCCACACGCGGCGCTCACCGCTCGCCACGTCCAGCCAGCCGTAGCGGGTCACCGCGAAGAACCGGGTGAGGCGGACCCCGTGCATCCCCGCGGCCATCCGGAGTGCTGCCAGCCAGGCCAGGTCGAGGTCGTGCGGGTCCGGAGCGCCGGGGCGCACCAGCCAGGCAGTGTCCCCCCGGGTGGCTGCGCCGACCAGCCGGGCGGCCAGGTCCGTGCGCAGCGCGGCGTCCAGTGCGGGGCCGTCGACCTCCTCCAGGCGCAGTGCCACGCTGTCCACCCCCGGTTCTCCCAGGTGCACCTCGGGCCCGAAGCGGCGACGCCGCTCCCGCTGGCGCAGCCGGCCCACCTCGAGGCGCAGTCCCGCACGCTGCTCGTCGGAGAGCGGTACGGCGACCAGCGGGCCCGGCACGAGCGGCTCCGACGCGCCCTGCTCCGGCACGCGCGGGTCCGACGCGGGGGAGTCGCCGTGCTCGGAGTGCATCCGCCCAGGGTGCCGCGGTCGGCGTACTCGTGCCGACGGTCGTCCACAGGTGGCCCGCCGCGGAGCCAGGCGTGACCGGTCTCGCCCTGGGGTACGGTGCACCCACGAGGCTCCGCAGTCGCGGACCACCGCGCGTGAGGAAGGACGTCCATGGGGACCATCGTCGTCGGCTACGTGCCCAAGCCCGAAGGCAAGGCGGCGCTGCGCCGCGCCGCCGAGGAGGCGAGGTTGCGCTCCTCGAAGCTGGTCGTGGTGAACTCCCACCGCGGCGGACGCGAGTTCGACCGCGATGACGCCATCGAGTCCGAGGCCCAGCTCGACGAGGTCAAGCAGGAGCTCGCCTCCGCGGGAGTCGAGCACGAGGTGCGCCAGCTGGTCCGCGGCATGGACCCGGCCGAGGACCTGGTCAACGTCGCCACGGAGCTGGACGCCGAGTTCATCGTGATCGGTCTGCGCCGGCGCTCTCCGGTCGGCAAGCTGATCCTGGGCAGCAACGCGCAGCGGGTCCTGCTCGACGCGCCCTGCCCGGTGCTCGCGGTCAAGGCGGCGGAGTAGCCCCGGCTCGAACGGCCCCGCGCCGGGCAGCGGGTCCGCGGCCGCGGGGACAGGCCGGCCCGTGATGGGGAAGGATGGAGCCATGGCCTTCCAGATGACCGGGCTCCCCGAAGCCGATCAGGTTCTCGACCAGTACCCGTTCGCCGTCGTGGTCGGGATGATGCTCGACCAGCAGTACGGCATGGAGCACGCGTTCCGCGGCGGCTGGAAGCTGCTGGAGCGGTTCGGCACCCTCGAGCCGTCGGCCATCGCGGCGGCGGAGCCGGAGTCGTTCAAGGAGCTGTGCATCCGGCCGCCGGCGATCCACCGGTTCCCCGGGTCGATGGCTGCGCGACTGCAGGAGCTCGCCGCTCTCGTCGAGGAGGAGTACGACGGCGACGTCACCCGGCTGTGGTCCGAGCCGACCACGGGCCGCGAGCTGTTCCGGCGCGTCCAGGCGCTGCCGGGCTTCGGCAAGCAGAAGGCGCAGATCTTCGTAGCGCTGCTCGCCAAGCAGCTCGGGGTGCGCCCCGACGGATGGCAGGACGTCGCCGGCGACTACGCGCTGGAGGGCTACCGGTCGGTGGCCGACGTGGTGGACGAGGAGTCGCTGCAGAAGGTGCGCGACTACAAGAAGCAGAAGAAGGCGGCAGCCCGGGCCTGACTGCCGCCTACCGCCTCACCGGGTCCGGAACGACCACCGCGCCGAGCGCAGCTCCTCTCCGCTGAGGTCGCGCAGCCCGTGGCGGCCCCCCACGAGCAGCACGCGGTAGCGGGTGTCGCGGTGCAGTCGGGCCCGCGGGTCGATCCGCACCGTCCGCCCGGACCGGACCGCCTCGAGGTCGACGCGCACGCGCCGTCCGGTGCGGACCTCGACCAGCCGAACCGTCCGGCGGCTCACCCCGGCGACCGGCTCGCTGAACCTCACCCGCACGGTCACGCCGGGAGCGACCCGACCCGAACCGGGTCCCGGACTGCGCCACGTGAGCGCCGGGCGCACGCCGTCCCGCTGCCGGTGCGGACGCACCGGCTCGGTCGGCGCCGACCAGGCGCTGGTGCCGGCCTCGTTGACCGCGGCCACCCGGAACACGTAGGCCGTCCCGTCCTCCAGCCCGGCGACCACCGTCGCCGTGGCGCTGGCGGGCACCTGCTCGAGGGTGCGGACCACGGTGCCGGCCGTGCTCACCTGGACGCGGTACCCCGAGATCGCCGCACCGCCGTCGTCCAGCGGGGCGCTCCAGGAGACCCGCACCGCGCGGTCGCCGGGCACGGCACGCCCGATCGTGGGAGCCGCGGGAACCCCGACCGGTTGCGGCTCGGGAGGCGGCGGGGGCCCGGGAGGCGGTGGCGGCCCCGGTGGCGGCGGCTCGGGCGGCGGGACCGTGCCGTGCGGGGTGACCTCGGCCGACCGGGCCGAGGGGGCCCCTGCACCCACGGCGTTGAGGGCCACGACCGCGAAGGAGTACGCCGTGCCGTTGGCCAGCCCACGCAGCACCGCGGAGGTGGATGTGGCCGCAACCTCCACGCTGCCGACCTGCCCCGCCGCCGTGAACACGTCGACGCGGTAACCGGTGATCGTGCTGCCGCCGTCGCCGGCGGGCGGTTCCCAGGTCACCGTGGCGCTGGCGTCCCCGGCCGAGGCGTCAGCAAGGACCGGTGCGTCGGGCACGGTGGCGGCAGGCGGACCGCCCGGGTCACCACCGGCCGCGGCGGGCGTGACGGGGGCGGAGAACCCCGAGGGCTCGCTCGCGCCCAGTGCGTTCAGCGCGACCACGCGGAAGGTGTAGCTGACCCCGTTCAGCAGGCCATGGACCGCGGTGGACGTGGCCGCCGGGTCGGTGACGTCCAGGGAGGCCACGAGCCCCTGCTCCGCGTGGACCTCGACGCGGTAGCCGGTCAGCGGCGTACCCCCGTCGCCGGCCGGCTGCCAGCCCACGGTGGCGGCGGCGTCGGCCGCGGTCACCGACCCGATCACGGGCGGCTCCGGCCGTCCCGCCGGCACCGGCAACCCGTCGCGCAGGTCGACCGTCTGGTCGGCGAAGCGCAGCAGCTCGACGTTGCGGACGGTGTCCGTGCCGTCGTTGCCGCGCGGCGCCGCCGCACCGCCGCCCCCGCCGTCACCGGGCACCTCGGCCTCGCCGTCCTCCCCGGGAGCCGCCACCGTGGTCTCGTCGACCACAGTCACGGTGTCGCCGGTCTGGCTGATCGCGTAGTCGAGCCGGTTGCCGCGGAAGACCGCGACGTCCACGCCGTCGGAGGGCGCGGCCCGCTGGATGCTGCGCTCGACCTCGATCTGGGACGGCCGGACCGCCCCCGAGAGCAGGTCCTGCTGCAGGGTGTGGCTGCTGCCGGGCAGGTACCGGCCCTCGAGCAGGTCGGTGCGGCCGATCTCGACCGCGTGGTCCGCTGCGGCGCGCACGCTGAGCATCACCTGGAGGTAGGCGTCGCCGTCGAGCACGTCGTCGGCGCCGCGCCCCTCGAGAGTGTCGCTGCCGCCACCGCCGAGCAGGATGTTCCCGGCGCCCCAGACCGGGCCCTCGAGCGGGCATCCGGAGACGGTGGCGTCCGGGACGCTGCTCAGCGGCGTGGTCGGCGGCGGCAGGAGCGTGCCCAGGCCGATGATCCGGTCGATGCCGGCCTGGTCGAGCGCGTCGCAGCCGGTGAACCCGGCGCCGCCGACCAGGGCAGGGACGACGTCGTCGCCGATGAGCGTGTCGTCGAGGTCGTGTCCGGAGACCGCCTCCACCTCCTGGTAGCGGTCCCGGAAGACCACCGCCGGCAGCGGGATGCCGAGCAGCGGAAGGTTGAGGTCGGCCTCGGCGGGCAGCGGGTCGTACTGGTAGATCGTCCAGTCGAAGCCGCCCGCGCCGGCGTTGCGCTCGATGCCCGGCCCGGCGGCGGCGATGTCGTCGCCGCCCTCCATGTCGTAGTCCTCCTCGCCGTTCTGCCCGACGAAGACGTCGTGACCCGGGCGGTTGGGGTCGTCGAAGAACGGGGCGCAGCTGTCGCCGCACAGCAGGTCCTGGCCGTCGCCTCCCTCGATCCAGTCGCTGCCGCTGTCGCCGAAGACGGTGTCGTTGCCGCCGCCGGCGATGACCAGGTCGTCGCCGGGTCCCCCGAAGGTCTCGTTGGTGTTCGACCCGCCGTTGCTGAAGTCGTCGCCCTCCCCGCCGAGCAGCAGGTCGAGCCCGGGCCCGGCGTCCAGCGCGTCGTCGCCGGGCCCGCCCTTGAGGACGTCCGCGCCGGCCAGGTCGGTGATCCGGTCCTCGCCGTCGCCGCCGAGCGCAACGTCGTCGCCGTCGTTGCCCTCGATCACGTCGTCGCCCTCGTTGCCGAGGAAGGTGTCGTTGTCCACCCCGCCCCAGACCCGGTCGGCGCCCAGGGTGCCGTTGTAGACGGACTGCCCGTTGATGCCCGGGGGGTCGTGGCTGTTGATGGTGCGGTAGCGCAGCGTGCCGTCGGGCAGGCGGACCAGGAGCGCGCTCTCGTCGCACTCGCTGAGCGGGTCGTCGGCCACGGAGGGGCCCAGCGCGTCGAAGGCCGCAGCCGACCCGGCCAGGTTGCCCAGCTCGAAGGTGCAGTCGGCGGTGGCGAAGGCATCCTGGGGGAGGCTGTGCGCGGTGGTGTTGCGCATGATCATCTCGGCGAATGAGTTGCCCTCGAGCGCCGAGAGCAGGTTCATCCCCGCGGTGCGGATCAGGTAGTAGAAGCGGTCGCCGTTCTGCAGATCGGTCAGCTGCTTCTCGAAGACGTAGTTGAAGGTGCTGCCCAGCAGGCCGCCGAACAGGTTCGTGCGCTCGGCGAGCCCGCCCACCCACAGCTCCACGTCGTCCAGACCGGTGCGTGAGTGCCCGTCCGCGTCGGCCCAGTCGCCGCTGCCGAACATGAAGTCGACCATGTCCCGGGTGGGCGCCGGGTCGTTCGGGCCCGGCGCCACCAGCGCCCGTGCGGCCTCGCGCTTGGCGCGTACGGTGAGCACGTCGTCGGCGGTGCCCGGCGTCCCGTCCGGTCCCGAGTCGCGGATGGTGGGGTAGGTGCCGTAGGCGGCGACGAAGTTGACCAGCGACTCGGGGTGCTTGAGCGCCAGGCCGAAGTCCACCCAGCTGGTGTACGGCGCCAGCGCCGCATCGCCGGTGTCGGCGAAGATCTGGGCCCGCAGGTCGTTGAGCGTGGGGGTCCCGGTCTCCCGGGCACGTGCGAGGTTGATCGTGGCGAGGTCGAGCGGGAGCCCGAGCAGGTTGTTGCGCAGGGTCTCGGTGACGAACTCGTCGATCTCGTTGCCGGTCTGGTCCGACATGCCCATCGCGATGCTGCCGGCGGCCTCGGCCGAGGACAGCTCGCCGGTGGGGCCGCCCGGGCGACCCACGGTGTACTCCTGCGGGTTCAGGAAGCCGCCGAGCAGTGGCACGTCGTTGTGGCGCGGCAGACCCTCGGGGTTGCCACCGCCCAGGTCGTTGGTGCGCGAGATGGTGTCGGTCAGCATGGAGTGGCCGAACCGGTAGACGGCGTTGGCGAACTCGGCGGAGATCTGGGCGTTCACGTTGTCGTGGTACACCGCGAACGGCTCGATGAGCGGTTGGACCTTCCGGGCGAACTCCTCGAAGACCAGGTGCTGGTACTCCATCTCGGTGACGAACTTCGCGGCCTGGAAGAGCCGCTCACCGTTCCAGCCGTCCGCACCGCTGTCCAGCTTCCACTCCGCCAGCGCGCGCACCCCGCGGGTGCTGGTGTCATCGGTGAGCACCTGCTTGATCTGCCCGACCAGCCGGTTGTGCTCGGAGTGGAAGACCTGATGGATCATGGTCAGTCCGATGTTCTCGTTGACCCGACCGTCGCCGGCCACGAAGTGCGTCGCGAGCATCTCGTCGTCGTAGGTCCGGGGGTCCCCGTCGTCGGCGAGCCCGTCGGTGTCCGGATCGGGGGTCATCGGCGGGTCGATCGTCGCAGGGTCGTGGTCGTCGTACACCCCGGGCACCGCGTGGTGGGCGATGTCGTCGAGGAACGCGGTGCCGACGCGGACCACGTCCGCGGTCACCGGGACGGGGTGCTCGCGATCGCCCTCACGAAGGCCGTCGTCGTCGGTGCCCGGGCGGCCGTCGGGGCCGGTGGTGACGTACTGCGGCAGCCCGTGCGGGCCGGGCAGGAACCTGCCGTAGGGATCGACCGCCACCATCGGGACGTCGAGCACGTCGCGATCGCCGAGCTCGAGCCCGAGCAGCGTGCGGGCCTGGTCCTTGAGCATTCCCCAGGTCGCCATGTGGTGCGGGTCGCCGGGTGTCGGGCCGAGCATCCGCCCCGTGGACACCGGCCGGCCCTGCGCGTTGTCGACGTACTCGCGCAGGAACACCTGGTGGGACGGGTGCGAGGCGTAGGTCTGGGACTGGTCGACCAGCGGGGCGTCCAGGTTGACGTTCTCCCGCAGGTCGTCGTCGGTGCCGAGCACCCCGTCGGGGCCGGGGGCGTTGGTGGCGCGGGTCATCGCCATGAACGCGCCGTGCGGGTCCAGGTCGGGGCGGCTCATCAGCGGGTCGTCGGCGCGCAGCGGGACGAACACGGTGCCGCCCGACTTGCTGATCAGGTCCAGGCCGTGGTCGAAGAACTGCCCGAACAGGGTGAACAGCGAGTTGAACGGAGGGGACAGGCCGACGTCGGTGGTGACGTTGGGGATGAACAGCGTCTCGCCCGGCGGGATGCAGTCCGGCGGCGCGGGCGCGCCCGGGGAGCCGCACGCGAAGACCCCGGGGTTGTTCTGCGTCCGCACCGGGTGGGCTGCAGCCTGCACCGCGGCCGGGTTGGTCGAGGTCTGGTCCACGATCAGGTTGCTGACCATCCGCGGTCGCGAGTCGAACACGTTGCCCGACGGCTGCCGGTAGCTCGTGCTGGTCTGCGGCCCGAAGCCCGGCGGCGAGATCTCCGCGTCCCGAAAGACAGGGTCGGTCAGCCGGGTGAACGGCTGGTCCGCGGAGCTGAACCGCTCGCGCCCGGGCTGCAGGTTGTTGCACGAGCCGTCGACCGTGCGGAGCCCGAAGGACAGCAGCGGGTTGGGGATCTGCAACGGCCCGTCCCCGAGGAGCGCGCCGCACGGGCCGGTGGCGGCGGTGGTGTTCGCGACGTGCGCCTCGGCGACCTTGATCTGCTTGAGGATGAAGGCCAGGTCCGCGGGGGTGACCGCGAATCCCTGGCCCACCGGCGCGGCCGACGCCGGCGGCGCCAGGGCGGTCAGCGCTGCCACGGGCGCCAGCAGGGCAGCCACGGTGGCCAGCCCGGTGACCGCTGCGGTGACGACCCTCGAGGGCGCTCCTCGTCGAGCTGGGCGCCGAGCAGGACCTCGAGCAGGGCGCCGAATTGGGCGCCGAGCTGGGCGTCGAGGCGCGAGGGTCCGGGGCGCGCGAGGTCGGCTCATGATGACTCATCTCGATGAGCGGCGCCCATCCCGAGACGTGGGGCCGGCAGGCTGGTGAGGCAACCACCCTGTCGCGCGCCCGGTCGCACGGCCGGGATTCCTCGCCACATCACCCCGGATTGACTCCGGCGGGGGGTACGGGGCCATGGGCGCGGCCTGCCGGGTCACCCAATCGTGGGGGTCGCCTTGGATTCATCACCCTCCGTGTCACAATGTGTGTGCGGCTCTTGACGTGTACGGGCTTCGCCGCGCCCCACAACCGGTTACGAGAGGTAGTTCGTGTCGTCGAACACGTCCCGCAAGCTTCCCGCTGACGTTCTCGCACACCCCGACGTGGTGGCCCTGCTCGAGCGTGGGAGGTCGGCCGGAGAGGTCAGCTCCGCCGCGGTACGTGACACCACGGACGCCGCCGGGATCTCCGCGCAGCACCTCAAGGCGCTGCTGCGCCTGCTCACCGAGGAGGGCGTGACCGTCGTCCTGTCGGCCGACGAGTCCACGACGCGCAAGAAGGTGGTGGCCGCGGGCAGCTCCCGGACCACGGTGCGGGCGAGTACGACCAAGAAGGGCGCCGCGAAGAAGAAGGCTGGCGACACCGGCGACACCGGCGACACCGCGCCCGCAGCGAAGAAGGCGCCGGCCAAGGCCGCCGCCAAGTCTGCGAAGTCCGCCAAGACGGCGAAGGGGACGTCCGCGAAGCAGGCAGGGGCGGACGCAGCGGTGCCCGCTGACGCGGTGGTCGAGGTCACCGTGGACGGTGCGGCGCCGGTGATCGGCCCGGACGGCAAGAAGGTCCTGCCCGACGTCCCCGACGCGCAGTTCGAGAAGGACCTGGCGCACGACCCCACTCTCAAGGAGGACGAGAAGCAGGGGTTCGTGATCTCGGCCGCCGACGACACCGACGAGCCCGAGCAGCAGGTGATGGTGGCCGGCGCCACCGCCGATCCGGTCAAGGACTACCTGAAGCAGATCGGCAAGGTGCCCCTGCTCAACGCCGAGATGGAGGTCGAGCTCGCCAAGCGGATCGAGGCCGGCCTGTTCTCCGAGGAGAAGCTGGCCAAGGGCGGCAAGCTGTCGACCAAGGTCGTCGAGGAGCTGGAGTGGATCGCCCAGGACGGGCGGCGTGCCAAGAACCACCTGCTCGAGGCGAACCTGCGCCTGGTCGTCTCGCTGGCCAAGCGCTACACCGGCCGCGGGATGCTGTTCCTGGACCTGATCCAGGAGGGCAACCTCGGCCTGATCCGCGCGGTCGAGAAGTTCGACTACACCAAGGGCTACAAGTTCTCCACCTACGCCACCTGGTGGATCCGGCAGGCGATCACCCGCGCGATGGCCGACCAGGCACGCACCATCCGGATCCCGGTGCACATGGTCGAGGTGATCAACAAGCTGGCCCGGGTGCAGCGTCAGATGCTTCAGGACCTGGGCCGCGAGCCGACCCCGGAGGAGTTGGCCAAGGAGCTCGACATGACTCCGGAGAAGGTCATCGAGGTCCAGAAGTACGGCCGCGAGCCGATCTCGCTGCACACCCCTCTGGGCGAGGACGGCGACTCGGAGTTCGGCGACCTGATCGAGGACTCCGAGGCGATCGTGCCGGCCGACGCCGTGTCGTTCACGCTGCTGCAGGAGCAGCTGCACGCCGTGCTCGACACGCTCTCGGAGCGGGAGGCCGGCGTGGTCTCGATGCGCTTCGGCCTCACCGACGGGCAGCCGAAGACTCTCGACGAGATCGGCAAGGTGTACGGCGTCACGCGCGAGCGGATCCGTCAGATCGAGTCCAAGACGATGTCGAAGCTGCGCCACCCGTCGCGGTCTCAGGTGCTTCGGGACTACCTCGACTGAGGTCGCGCGGCGGGGCCCGGGTGCACCGATGCAACCTCCCGGGCGGTTCTCGCGTCCTGGCTGCAGCGCCTCATGGTGAGGCGCGCCCCCCTCGGGGGCATCGAGCCGATCGGGACACCCATGAACCACTTCGCCGTCCGCCGCGCCAGCGTCGCGGCTTCCACCACCGTCGCCGGTCTCGTGTCGGGGGCGCTGCTCACGGCAGCCATCGCGCCCGGCGCCTCGGCCGTCGCGAGCACCACCTCGGCAGCACCGGCGGCCAGCCGGACCGCCCACGACGCCCGCGGTGACATGCACGGCCACGGGGCCGACATCCACAGCGTCCGCGTCGTCAACGAGAAGGCGGTCCGGGTGGTCGTGCACCACCAGGACCTGGTCCGGTCCTACACCAGCAACGCCGGGATCAAGGTCTACCTCGACACCGACCGGGACGCACGCGGCCCGGAGTACGTCTTCATGGGCGGGATCTTCGAAGGGGCCGACTACGCCCTGCAGACCGCCGAGCACTGGAAGGCGACCGGCGTCGTGCCGTTGCAGGACCGCTACCGGATGAGACTGGACTACCGCGACGAGATCACCCGGATCCGGCTCTCCCGCAAGGCGCTGGGACATCCCGACGCCGTCCGGGTGACGGTGCGCACCGGGGGAGACCTCGATGGGCGCCGGGTGACCGACTGGCTGCACGGTGTCCGCCACTTCACGCGCTGGGTGCCGCAGGCGTAGTCATCCCGACGCGGTCAGCCGCCCGCCACCAGGGCGACCGCGACCGCGCACAGTCCCAGCCCGAGGCCCTGGCCGCGGTGGATGCGCTCGCGCAGCACCACCGCGGCCAGGAGCACGGTGGTCGCCGGGTACAGCGAGGAGAGCACCCCGGCGATGGTGAGGTAGCCGCTCTGCGAGGCCAGCAGGAACGCGCCGGTCGCGGAAGCGCCTAACGGACCGGCCAGCAGGGCCCACCAGCTGGCCCGCTCGCGCGGGACCCAGGCGGCACGCACAGCGACGGCCAGGAGAACCACGGTGGGCACCGAGACCGCCTGTGCCAGGGTCAGCGGCCACAGCCCCGCCCCGTCCGGGATCTGCCCGAGTGCGGCGAACAGCACGCCGAAGCCCAGCCCGGCCAGGACCCCGTCGGTGACCCCCTCGGCCACCGAGCCCCGCCGCGGTCGCCCTCCGGCCTCGTCGAGCAGGTCCGGCTCGCTCGGGGCGCTGGACACCAGCCAGATCCCGGGCAGCGCGCACACGATGCCGGTCCACACCAGAGCGGACAGACGCTCCCCGCCGAGCGACCCGACCAGCACCGGCACCACCGCGGCGCCGACCGCGGAGACCGGCGCGACCACGCTCATCCGGCCCGAGGCGAAGCCGCGGTAGAGGAAGCCGGTGCCGGTCCCGCTCGCCACACCGGCGAGGAGGGCCCAGACGAAGTCGCCTCCGTCGGGACGGCCGGGAACCAGCAGCGCCACGGCCGCGGTGCACCCGGTGGCCGACAGCTGACCGACCACGGCGACCTTCCAGGCCGACGTGCGCCTGGACACGATGCCGCCCACGAAGTCGGAGAGCCCGTAGCAGAGGGCGGAGGTCAACGCGAGCAGGACCGCGGTCACGTCAGCACCACGCCGGCGGCCCAGGCCATCGCCGCCACCAGCCCGGCGGTCAGCTCGATGAGCACCGAGAGGCCGACCGCACGCAACGCCAGCGCGGTGGAGCGGCCGGCCCGCTCGCGGCCGAGTCGTCGCAGCTCGGCGACGTACACCCCGGCGACGAACCCGATCACCAGGCCGACCACCGGGATCACGAAGAAGCCGACGACCCCGAGCGCGGCGCCGACGACCAGGGTGCTGCGGGGGACACCGCCCGCGGAGAGGCGGCGGCCCGGCACGGCGTACTTCACCACCGCACCGGCGGCCAGCACGGTCACCGCGACCGCCAGCACCACCCACGAAGTGGGGGTCCCCACCCAGGCGGCCCACACCACGACCGCCGCCAGGATCAGCAACGAGCCCGGGAGGACCGGGACGACGATGCCGATCAGGCCGACGAGAACGGCGAGGCCGACGAGAAGCTCGGTCACGTGCACGCGCTCACCCTGCCACAGACAGGCGAAGGCCCCGGGCACACCACCCGGGGCCTTCTCTCGAAGTCTGTTGGCGTCTGGCTCGGCCGGCTCAGCGCTCCATCTCGGACGCGGTGGCCGGGGTCTCGGACAGCTTGTCGGTCTCGTCGTGCACGCTGACCGCGATCTCGCGAAGCTTGTCGCCGTGCTCGCGGGCGTGGTGCGCGCAGAAGAGCAGCTCTCCGCCTTGGGCGAGCTCGACGCGCAGGTAGGCCTGGGCACCGCACCGATCGCAACGGTCGAGCGCAGTCAGCGGCGTGCTGGTGGCAACTGCAGTGGTCACTAGAGGCCTCTTTCCTTCCGTGGTGTCCTGCTCAACGTGACGCCCAGTCGGAGTGTTCCCCATTCCTGGTCCCACTCACATCATCCGGGGTACTGCTTGTGGATTCCTGGGATGCCTCGGATCCGTCACGTTTCACCTGACACAACATCCAATCACGCCCGCTGCTTCCCCCGCGCGACGGGCTCTGCTGGTGAGATGCGGTGACTCTGTTCACATGTGTTGCGGGGTGGTGCATCGAAGTGTGGAGCAGGTGGACCCGATACGTTGCCAAACCGCGGAACTTCGAAACCTCCGTGGCCGCATCGTGACCATGGGCACATCGTGGACCCTGACCCGGCCATCCGGCGGTAGGCGTGGCGTGAACGGGGTCCCGGCGTGTCGCGGGTAGATTGAGGACGTCCGTCCACCCCTGACCCCGAGGAGCCCCGTGCCAGCCCGCGCCGCCGGAGGGACCGCCATCGACAACACCTACAACGCGCACCACCTCCTCGTCCTCGAGGGGCTGGAAGCGGTGCGCAAGCGGCCCGGCATGTACATCGGCTCCACCGACACCCGCGGGCTGATGCACTGTGTGTGGGAGATCATCGACAACGGAGTCGACGAGGCGCTCGCCGCCGCAGCGACCCGCATCGAGGTCACGCTGCACGCCGACGACTCGGTGGAGGTGCACGACAACGGTCGCGGGATCCCGGTGGACAAGGAGCCGCGGACCGGCCTGCCCGGCGTCGAGGTGATCTTCACCAAGCTGCACGCGGGCGGCAAGTTCGGCGGCGGTTCCTACGTCGCCACCGGTGGCCTCCACGGGGTCGGCGCCTCGGTGGTCAACGCGCTGTCCTCCCGGCTGGACGTGGACGTGGAGCGCAGCCCGGCGGTCCAGGGGATGTCGTTCCAGCGGGGCGTTCCCGGCGTCTTCGCCGGAGAGGGCCCGAGTGCTGCGTTCACCGCCGGCTCGGGGCTCAGCCGCAAGGGCGCCCGGGTCAAGAAGGGGGTGTCGGGCACCCGCATCCGCTTCTGGCCGGACCGGCAGATCTTCACCAAGGACGCGACGTTCACCTTCGACGAGCTGGTGACGCGGGCGCGGCAGACCTCGTTCATCGTGCCCGGGCTGGAGCTGGTCATCCGCGACCTGCGCGGCGCCGAGCCGGTCGAGGAGCGTTTCAAGCACGACGGCGGGATCAGCGAGTTCTGCGACTTCCTGGCAGCCGACGAGCCGGTGTCGGAGGTGCTGCGGCTGCAGGGGGAGGGGCGCTTCACCGAGACCGTCCCGCTGCTCGACGACAACGGTCACATGACCCCCCAGGACGTCGACCGCGACCTGGCGGTCGACGTGGCACTGCGCTGGGGCACCGGCTACGAGACCGAGCTGCGCTCCTTCGTCAACGTGATCGCCACCCCGAAGGGCGGCACCCACCTGGCCGGTTTCGAGCAGGCGGTGACCAAGACCTTCAACGACGTGCTCAAGGCGACCAAGACGCTCAAGGCCGCCGAGCCGTCGGTGATCAAGGACGACGTTCTCGAGGGGATGACCGCGGTGGTCACCGTGCGGCTCGCCGAGCCGCAGTTCGAGGGCCAGACCAAGGAGATCCTCGGCACGCCCGCGGCGCGCTCGATCGTGTCGAAGGTGGTCGGGGCGGAGCTGAAGAAGGTGCTCACCTCCACCAAGCGCGCCGAGAAGGCGCAGGCCAAGCTGGTCCTGGAGAAGGTCGCCAACGCCTCCCGCACCCGCCTCGCCGCCCGCCAGCACCGGGAGACCCAGCGGCGCAAGAACGCCCTGGAGTCCAGCGCGTTGCCGGCCAAGCTGGCCGACTGCCGCTCCAACGACGTGGAGCGCAGCGAGCTGTTCATCGTGGAGGGCGACTCGGCGCTCGGTACGGCGAAGCTCGCCCGCAACTCGGAGTTCCAGGCGCTGCTGCCGATCCGCGGCAAGATCCTGAACGTGCAGAAGGCCTCGGTCGCCGACATGCTCAAGAACGCCGAGTGCGCCTCGATCA
This sequence comes from Nocardioidaceae bacterium, assembly GCA_035706365.1. GTDB lineage: Bacteria > Actinomycetota > Actinomycetes > Propionibacteriales > Nocardioidaceae > Nocardioides_C. The sequence continues at coordinate 2,847 of DASSVD010000088.1, read as the reverse complement.
TCCAGGTCGTGGGCGCCGGGTCCGGCCGGACGTTCGACATCGAGGCAGCGCGCTACGGCCGGATCATCTTCATGGCCGACGCAGACTCCGACGGCGCGCACATCCGGTGCCTGCTGACCACCCTGTTCTTCAAGTACATGCCGGACCTGATCCGGCAGGGCCGGGTCTACACGGCCGTGCCGCCGCTGCACCGCATCGAGCTGTCCAACCCCAAGAAGGGGATGGACAAGTACCTCTACACCTACTCCGACGCCGACCTGCAGCGCAAGCTCGCCGAGCTGTCGAAGAAGGGGGTCCGCTGGAAGGACCCGGTGCAACGCTACAAGGGGCTCGGCGAGATGGACGCCGACCAGCTGGCCGAGACCACCATGGACCCGATGCACCGCACCCTGCGCCGGATCACCGTCGACGACGCGGACGTGGCCGCCTCCGTCTTCGAGCTGCTCATGGGCAGCGAGGTCGCGCCGCGCAAGGAGTTCCTGGTCCAGGGCGCCTACGAGGTCGACGCCGAGGCGATCGACGCCTAGGACGACGCTGGGCCAGGCCGGACGGGCCAGCACGGGGCCGGCACCGGGCCGGCACCGGACCTGACGGCCCAGAGCGGCCTCACGCACCTGCCTCCGCAGACGTCAGACGACGGGTTCCAGCAGGCCCGTGTCCACGTCGTAGAGGAAACCGCCGACCGCCACCGTGTCGGGGACGAGCGGGTGCGAGGTGACCCGGTGTACGTCGTCGGCGAGTGCGGCCCGCTGGTCGGCCACCACGCCGAAGACCTGCCACGAGGCGTCCTGGCCGGCGGAGGCGCCGACCCGCTCGCGCAGCTCGTCCTGCGTGGCCGAGGCCATCGCGCACCTGGTGTGGGGCACGATGAGGATCCGCTCCACCTTGAGCAGGTGCACCCCGAGCACGAGCGCCTCCAGGGCCTGGTCGGTGACCCGACCGCCGGGGTTGCGGAAGATCTTCGCGTCACCGGGCTTGAGCCCCACGATCCCGAGCGGGTCGATCCGGGAGTCCATACAGGTCACCAGCGCCACTCCGGCGTGTGCGATCCCGTCGAACCCGCCGAGCTCGAAGGTCTCGGCGTAGGCGCGGTTGGCGGCGAGCAGGTCGTCGAAGGCATCCGTCGTGTCAGTCACGAGGGCAAACTACCGCAGCCGCTCACGGCGCCGGCGGCCGCGCCGCCGAGGACCGTGCCGTCCCGGTCCCGGTTGCCCCGAGCGTCACGAGCGCGACCACCCCAGCCAGACCCGCGCACACGGCGGCTCCGGTGAAGACGGTCTGCAGCTGGGCGAGTCCGGCCTCCTTGAGGAGCAGGGTGTACTCCGGGCACTGCGTCCCGACGAGGCAGACGTCGCCGGGCGAGGGCAGGGCGGCGGTCTCCGCGTAGTAGCGGCGCAGGCCGACCGCCGTGAGCGCGCTGATCCCGACCAGCATGCCGACCATCCGGGCGACCACGAGCAGGGCGCTGGCCACCCCGTGCACCGCGTCCGCCGTCGAGGCGAGGAGCGCGGCGTTGACCGGGGCCAGCGCCGGCCCGAAGCCCAGACCGGTGGCCAGCAGCGTCAGGGTGGCCGCCACGGTCGCGACGCTGGTCGGCCCCCAGCCCGACATCAGCACGAAACCGGTAGCCGCCAGGGCCATGCCCGCCGCGGTCACGGCACCCGTGGGCACCCGACGGACGAGCCACCCGCCGAGCAGTGCGCCCACCGGCAACGCCACGAGCAGGCGGACCAGGACCAGCGCCGCGCCCAGCTGGGAGTGCGGGTGGACGGTCACCCGTGCGAACAGCGGTACGTCGACCAGCGCGGCGATCAGCGCGGCCCCGATCAAGAGACTGACGGCCAACGACCCCCAGGCCGGCATCGCTCGAAGCGTGCCGCGCGGCACCAGCGGGTGCGGGCTGCGGCGGTTCCGGACCGCGAAGAGGCCGGCCAGCACGACCGACCCGGCGAGGTACCACGGTCCGCCCGCCGCGAGCACCGCTACCTCCGGCTGGGAGGTGCCGAACGCGAGCACCACCCCACCCAGCGCCCCGGCGAGCAGCGCGGCGGCGGGCACGTCGGTTGTGGCGGTCGCCGCGCGCCAGCCGCGCAGGTCCAGCACCGGGCGCGCCGCGGTGAACCCCCGGACCACGAGCACCACCAGGCACAGCGCCGCGAGAACGGCCAGCGGCGAGGTCCACCGCGACTCGCCGGCGAGCGGCACGAGCAGCAGTCCTGCGGTCACCCGGGTGGCGAGTGCGGCCGGCTGCATCATGGTGAGCACCAGCGCGGCGAGCGCCACCACGACCGCCACCCAGCCGACCGGGTCCCGGGCCGCCCCGCGGGGGATGGGGGAGTGTCCGTGACCGGAGGTGCCGCCCCGCCGGTCGAGCGCGAGCAGGGCGGTGGCCAGGAGCAGCCCGGCCGCGACGTTGAGTGCGAAGATGCCCTGCCAGGGTGCGAACGCGAGCACGGCGGCGCCGTACAGCGGGCCCAGGACGCTGCCCACCTCCTGGACCGCGCCGACGACGCCGAGCGGCAGCCCCCGTCGCTGCGGTGGGTAGAGGTCCGCGACGAGGGCGAGAGTCGCGGGCACCAGACCGCCGCCGCCCAGACCTTGCAGGAACCGGCCGGCCACCATGCTCGGCAGGTCGTAGGCGGCCAGCGTCACGAGCGAGCCGAGCGCGAAGACGACCAGCGATCCGACCAGGACCGGCACCCTGCCTCGCAGATCCGCGACCCGCCCGACCAGCGGCAGCATCGCGACGTAGCCGAGCAGGAAGCCGCTGATGATCGGGGCGGCGCGCTGCAGCTCCTCGCCGCTCAGGCCGGCCGAGGTCATCATGTCGGGCAGCGAGAGCACGAC
>DASSVD010000087.1:0-3293 GCA_035706365.1 Nocardioidaceae bacterium | reverse complement strand
GGCCTTGTTGCGGACCGCCGTGGTCAGCTGCGTGGAGACCGCGGCCTCGGTGGCGGTGATGGTGTAGTCGTGCAGCGCGTCGAGGTCACCGGTGGCGGCCTGGACGGCGAGCTGGTCGGCCTGGGTGTGCAGCCCCTGCAGACGCTGCAGCCCGTCGCTGAGGAGCTGGCCGAAGTCCGGGCCGGCCGCACCCCCGGCAGCACCCACGCCGCCGATCGCGCCCACGCCGCCGACTCCGGTGGTGCCGGTGATCCCCGAGACGCCGGAGGCGCCGGCTGTGCTGCCCGGGCCGGCGGTGGGCGGGATCGGCAGCTGCGGCGCCAGGGTGGCGGGAGTCAGCGGGACGAAGCCTTCGATGCCGGGGACGCTCATGCGTTCCTCCCGATGGAGAGCGCGCTGGAGTAGACGTCCTGCGCGTTGCGGATCACCGAGGTCTGCGCCTGGAAGCCGCGCTGGGCCATGATCAGCTGGCTCATCTGGCTGCCCAGGTCGATGTCGGGCATCCGGACGTAGCCGTCGGCGTCGGCCAGCGGGTGGTCGGGGTCGTGCACGAGCCGGCCGGTGGGGTCGCCCAGCGCGATGCCGGACACGCGTACGCCGCCGCCCTCGACGTCCTGGGCCATCGCGAACTGCGCCTGGAAGGCGGGTCCGCTGGTCGGCTTGGCGGTGTTGACGTTGGCGATGTTGAACGACAGGCAGTCCAGCCAGGTCTGGTGCATGGACAGGCCGCTGCCGGCGATGCCGAGCATGTCGAAGGCACCCATCACATGCCGCCGATCGCGGTGGTGATCAGGGAGTAGCGGTCACCCACGGCACGGCTGAGCAGCTGGTAGCGGAACGTCGCCTGCATCGCGGTCATCGTCTCGGCGGCCAGGTCCACGTTGTTGCCGTTGGCGCCGGGGGCGTCGGTGGTCGCGGTGACGGTGGCGGAGGGCGTGGCGGCGGCGCCGGCCGGACCGAACGACCGGCCGACCGACTGCGCCCGCTCGCCGGTGAGGCTGCCGTCGACCAGCGCGCTCCTGAGGGCGCCCTCGAACTCGACGCGGGAGGCGATGAAGCCCGGCGTGTCGACGTTGGCGATGTTGTCGGCGGCGACCTTCTGGCGCAGCAGCAACCCGTCGAGCGCGCCCTTCAGGGTCGCGGCGACCGGATCGGAGCCCGTGACGAGCCCAGGCAGAGACATGGTTCGTTTCTCCGTCGTGGTGCGAACGCCGATCCGTCGGCGAGGGGAGAGCGATCCATGCTCGAGGTTTGCATCGGCGCAGCCGGGGTAGACCTGAGAGGTTCAGCGGGGCATTCGCGGCCCGGGGGACGGCCCGGGGGACGGCCCGCGGACAGCTCGGGGATGCCCTGGCGATGCGCGCCCGCCGCGCGGTCGGACTCGCCAGGAGGCCCGGCGTCGTACGCCGTGGGCTCAGGCCCGGATGTCGAGGTAGACCGGCTGCTCGTCGGTGCGCCGGTTGCCGGCCACCCGCTCGACCAGCTGCAGCTGGTGGCGCAGCCCGGCCGAGGTGTGCCGGACGCGGCCGATCAGGTCCTGCTGGCGGTGCAGCAACGCGAGCGCGCGGGTGCGTAGGTCGCCGGGCATCGGGCCGTCGAGGCGCGGCGGGAGCCAGGCGGTCAGCACGGGCGTCGTACCGGACTCGGCGGGCACCTCGCCGCGCAGCAGCGCCTCGGTCGACTCCACGGTCAGCTCGAGGTCGTCGAGTGCGGCCTCCCACGCGGCGCGCCAGGCGCGGTCGTCGGCCGTCGAGACCCGACCGGTCGAGCCTGTCGAGACCCCAGGCGTGTCCTGGGCCGCCTCCTGGTCGGGCATCGGCTCAGCCGGCGACGGCGGTGAGAGCCGCCTCGCGCCAGGCCTCGGCGAGCGGCTCGACCACGCGGCGGCAGGCAGCGGTGGCGGCGGCGTCGCGGCTGGTGTTCGCGCGGACCAGCTCGCTGTGCAGCCAGCCGTAGAGCCCGGAGAGGTCCTCGGCGCCGTCCCACACGTCGGTGCGCAGCGAGGAGCGCAGCTCGAGCACGATCTCCTGGGCGTGGATCAGGTCGGTGCCGGCGGCGCGGAAGTCCTCGCGCTGCTGGGCCTCCTCGGCGCGGGCGAGGTCGAGCAGCAGCCGGTCGTAGAGCATCACCAGCAGCTTGGCCGGGCTCGCGGTGGCGACCATCTGGCCGAGGTAGGCGGCGCGGGGGTTGTTCATCGCGGGTCCTCCTAGTCGCTGCTCATGCTGGGCAGCGATGCGATCTGGCCGTTGAGCCAGGAAGCCTGGTTCTGCAGCTTGCCGAGCGCGACCTCGAGGGCGGCGTACTGCCGCTCCATGGTCTTGCGGCGCATGTCGAGCCGGATGTCCCAGTCGGCGATGTCGTCGGTGAGCCCGTCGATCGCGTCCTCGCGGCTCTGGATCGCCCCGGTGACCGTGCCGGTGTCGGGGTTGGAGAGCCGCTGGGTGATCGCCTCGAGCCGGGCGGCGAAACCCTGGGTGTAGGTCAGGGTGCCGCTCACCTCGCCGTTGGCGTCGCGGGTCAGGTCCAGGGACAGGTCCTCGACCGGGGAGCCGGTGGCGCCGGTGAGGATGTCGCCGGTGACCGTGGCAGGCCGCCCGCCCAGGGTGCCGGTCTCGCCGGAGGCGGTGACGGTGTAGCTGCCTGGCTGGGTGCGCCAGCCGGCGCTGCGGAGCTCTGCGGAGCCGGTCCCCTCCCAGTGGACCGTCCCCGCAAACTTGTGGGCCGTGCCGACCGGGTCGGCGTCGTAGGCCTCGGTGAACGCGGCCTCGTCGAAGACCAGCGTGCCGTCGCGGTCGGTCTGCAGGCCGACCGAGGCCAGGGACTCGCCGGCGAAGCCGTTGCTGACCGACTCGAGCAGTTGGTTGCGGATCTGCCGCATCAGCGAGTTGCCGGTGAGCAGGCCCGCGGCCTTCGTGTCCGGCTCGTAGTCGGTGAGGCTGTCGATGTCGGCGAGTGCGGCGTTGACCGAGTCGACCAGGCTGGAGATCTTATCGGCCAGCGCACCGGGGTCGCGCGAGATGCTGACGGTCGCCTTGGTCTCCGTGGAGGTCGCGCTGGTGTCCAGGGTCGGGTCGAGGGTGACGTCGACGCCGGGCACCAGGTCGGTGATCGTGTTCGACGACGAGGTCAGGCTCTGCCCGTTGACGGTGATCTCGGCGTCCTGGCCCGCCGTGGTGCTGGCGACCCCGCCGAGCAAGCCGACCGTGGCGTCGTCGGTGCGGGCGATGCTGAAGCCGGAGTCCTTGCCGGTCTCGGCGGAGACGACGTGCAACTGGTACGTCGGCACCTGCTCC
>DASSVD010000086.1:0-11094 GCA_035706365.1 Nocardioidaceae bacterium | reverse complement strand
GCGCTGGCTGAGGGCGACTCACCGACGGGCACGACCACCGCGCGCCGCTTCGACACCTCGCGGGCGACGTTGCAGAGCGCGCTGCGCGACCTGGCCCGGGAGGGTCAGCACGTCACGCGCGACGGCGAGCGCGGGCCGTGGCGCTTCGTCGACCCGCTGCTCGCCGTGTGGGTGCGCGGCCGCGGCCACGGGTTCTGACTCGCGGCCCCGCACCCGTGGCCGTCAGGCTCAGCCGAAGTTCTCGCGTCGCGGCGACTCGGTCTTGCCCGGGTCGCGCTCGACCACGCCGTCGAGCACCTCGTCGATCCGCTTGAGCAGTGCGTCTTCAAGCTTCACGCCGGCCGCCTTGACGTTCTCGGTGACCTGCTCGGGGCGCGAGGCGCCGATGATCGCGGTGGACACGTTCGCGTTCTGCAGCACCCAGGCGATCGCCAGCTGGGCCATCGAGAGCCCGGCCTCGTCGGCCAGCGGCTTGAGCTGCTGCACCCGGGTCAGCACGCCGTCGTTGAGCCAGCGCGAGATCATATCCGCGCCGCCCTTCTCGTCGGTGGCCCGCGAGCCGGCCGGAGGCTCGGCGCCGGGCTGGTACTTGCCGGTGAGCACGCCCTGCGCGATCGGTGACCAGACCACCTGGCCGATGCCCAGCTCCTCGCTGGTGGGCACCACCTCGGACTCGATGACCCGCCACAGCATGCTGTACTGCGGCTGGTTCGACACGAACGGGATCTTCAGCTCCCGGGCGAGCGCGTGTCCGGCGCGCAGCTGCTCGGCCTTCCACTCCGAGACGCCGATGTAGTGCGCCTTGCCGGAGTGCACCACGTCGGCGAACGCCTCCATGGTCTCCTCCAGCGGAGTGTCGTAGTCGTAACGGTGCGCCTGGTAGAGATCCACGTGGTCGGTGCCCAGTCGCTTGAGCGACCCGTTGATCGACTCGTGGATGTGCTTGCGGGACAGGCCGTGGTCGTTGTGCTTGCCCGGGCCGGTGGGGAAGTAGACCTTGGTGAAGATCTCCAGGCTCTCGCGACGCTCGCCCTTGAGCGCCTTGCCCAGCACCGTCTCGGCGCGGGTGTTGGCGTAGACGTCGGCGGTGTCGAACGTGGTGATGCCCTCGTCCAGCGCCTGCCGCACGCAAGCCAGTGCGGCGTCCTCCTCGACCTGCGATCCGTGCGTCAGCCAGTTGCCGTAGGCGATCTCGGTGATCTTGAGACCGCTTGCTCCAAGATTGCGGGTATCCATGGCTTCGACCTTAGTCGTGCAGCCCCGGGACAGGCCGCCGGGCAGCGGCGTACGCCGCCGAGAGCACGACCCCGTAAACCAGGTGAGGAACGAGGTCGCTGACCCAGTCCTCGACGCTCCACGCTGTCGGGTGCGTGATGCCGTACCGGGCCATCGCCGAGTTCGACAGGACCATCGCGCCACCGCCGGCCACGAGAGCGCCACCGACACCGGGCGGACGCAACCGGAGCAGGTCGAGGATGCCGTAGCCGACGCCGACGGCGACCCCGGTGGCGATCCCGGACAGCGCGGCCAAGCCGGTCAGCCGGTTCAGCCGCTCGGTGCCCTCGCCCGGGATCTGGATACCGGTGGAGGCGAGCATCGCCTCCACCGTCCGTTCGGGCGTGCTGCTCGCGGGGCGTCCGCGCAGCGTCATGTCGAGGTAAGTGGCGGCGTGCAGGGCGGTGGTGCCCGCGGCTCCCGCCGCGGCGCCGACGAGGAGGCGTCGGATCATGCATCGACCTCTCACTGCGGGAGATGGGGGTGTCCCGGCGCCGGTGACTGCACCCCCAGTCCGCGCAGCCACCGGCTCTTGGCCCCCTGGGAGGATCAGCCTGTGGACCGCCCGCTCATCTTGTCGCGGATCCGGTCGATCAGTCCCATCGGGACGCCGAGCACCTTGTCGCCCGGTGGCTCGTCCGGAGCCGAGGGGTGCGGCCGGGTCGGGGCCAGCTTCTTGGCACGGGTGATCTGCTCGCCCAGGTCGAGCAGCTCCTCGGGGGTGAGCGCCGCCTGCATCTCCGGGAAGAGCTTGGGCTCCTCCTCCTCGTCGATGTGGTGGAGCAGCCCCTCCTTGATCTTCTCGTAGAGCCGCATGAACTCCGGGTCGTCGCCGGAGACGCCCTCCCAGTCCTTGAGCAGCTGCTCGGCCTCGGCGTGCTCGGAGAGCTCCTCGTCGACCAGCTGGTCGCCGTTGGGGAGCTTCTCGCGCGCGGCCGGGTAGAGGTACATCTCCTCGGCCACCGAGTGCCGGACGACCTCTGCCGTCAGCGCGTCGGCGATGTCGCGTCGTTGCTTCGGATCCTGGGCTGCCTCCAGTTGCTTGAAGTAGTCCTTGATCTCGTGATGGTCGGTGACCAGCACGCTGACCATGTCCTTGCCGCTGTTGCCGTCGGCCATGACACCTCCTGCGCGTATCTCGTTCGTTCTCGCTTGTCGCGGTCGCGGCCGACGTACCCGGCGTGCTGCCGGTCATGCCCGGGCGCTGCCCACGAGTGGCCCGGATGCACGGGGGAGTCGTCATGGACTCTCGCCCTGCCTCATGGGTCCTGCCTCGAGGCGCCCGCGTCACCGGGTCTGCCGATGAGCGGTCGCCACGTGCGGCTGGTCCCGTCAGTCGCGGGGACCTTCCCACGGATAGCCCTGACTGATGAATGCGTGGCGGACCACGGCCCTGTCGCCCTCGACGTCGTCCTCGAACAACTTCCGACCACTGACCGTCTCGATCACGACCTTGGACCCACGACGGTGCACTGAGTCCACCTTGGTGCGCTCGATGACCCGCTCGACTTGTCCCCGCCGTCGTACCTCGATCTCCTCACGACCGACCGTCAGCACCGGAGAGTTGAGAATGACCCAGATAGCGAAGGCGAGTCCTGCCGCCAGCCCGAGCAGCGGGCGACCCCAAACCAACCACGGCTCGCCGAACGATCCCAACAGTTCTAGAGGCCCCTGGAACGGCGCCCAAGGCAAGTCGTTCGCCCATCGCGCGAGCACCGGGAGCAGTGCGCCGAGGGCCAGACCGCCCATTCCGAATAGCGCCAGCACCCATAGCATTCCCGATTGGTCGAAGCCGCCCACCGTTGTCGGTGGCGTCTCGCGAGGGTCTGCGGTGGTCATGGCGTCGACACTAGCCGTGAGCATCCGGACATGCCGCATAGTGTGCGCGCGAGCGCGCGCGGATCTGCCGCTGGTCACGCCCTGCGAGGTCTGCATGCCCTGACGATTCAAGGCTTTACATTGACCCTCGTGGAGTTCGTCATGGTTGGGAGTGACCAGATCGATCCCCGGGTCCGCATGGACCTGCGAGACCTGTGGCGGCGGGCTTTCGACGATCGCTTCAGCGACGAGGATGCCGACCACGCCTACGGCGGTGTGCACGTGCTGGCCCACGATGGCGATCGCCTCGTCGGCCACGCCAGTGCTGTACCTCGGCGGATCCGGTTCGGTGACGGGCCCTGGCGCACCGTCGGCTACGTCGAGGCCGTGGCTACCGATCCGGAGCGCCAGGGCGAAGGCATTGGTCAACGAACCATGAAGATGCTCCAGGCGGAGATCGCTGTGCGGTGGCCGGTCGCCCTGCTCTCGACCGGACGCGCCAAGGGCTTCTACGAGCTGCTTGGGTGGGAGCCGTGGCGCGGTTTGTCTTACACGGAAACCGCGGCCGGCGTCGTCGCCGATGGTGAGCATGGCGGACTCATGGTCCTGCGCGTCGACCCGTCGGTCGTCCCGGATCTGTCCGTCGCGGTGACCTGTGAGGACCGGCCCGGTGACGCATGGTGACGCTTCGTGACGCGCGCTGACGCGTGGTGAGGGGGGAGCCGACAACCGCCACGTGCCGCCACGGGTGCGCGAGCACCCGTATCGGGACCAGTCAGTAGTGGTCGGGGAGCTTCTGACCGAGCTTGACCTGCGGCTTGGGCAGCCGCAGGAACCGCAGCTGCAGCGAGCGCAAGACCCCGTAGAGCACCGCGCCCTTGGTGTCCTCGTCGGCGAACCGGGAGCGCAGGTCCCGCCTGAGCCGGAAGACCACCAGCCCGGTGTCGACCAGGAGCAGCAGGATGGTGGCGGTCCACAGACCGTTGCTGAACTTCTGCAGCGCAGGGTTCCCGGAGTACTGCAGCACCATGATGATCAGCAGCAGCGGCAGCAGGAACTCGGCCATGCACAGCCGCGAGTCGATCCGGTCGCGGACGAAGCGGCGTACCTTGCCCTGGTCGCGCGCGGGCAGGTAGCGCTCGTCGCCGGTGCGCATCGCCTCGCGGGCCCGCGCGCTCTGCTGCGCGCGTCGGCTGCGGGCGAGCTTCTGCGCCTCACGACGGTTCTGCGGAGCCTTCGCCCGCGCCTTGCGGGCCGCCTCGGCCTCCCGGCGCGTCGGGGTCGGCCGGCCCTTGCCGCCCGCCTTGCCGGCATCGGTGTCGCTCGCCGCTGACGTGGCGGTCTTCTGGTCGTCGGAGCTGCTGCGCTTGAACACGGCGGGGCTTTCTGCTGCGAGGTCGGGACGGTCGGGCACCGATCGGACGAGCCGGTCGGGGGAGGCGGTCGGCGGCGTACCGCCGCTGCCACCTTACCTGCGGGAACGCTCTGCACACGCCGCGCGTTGCACCGTAGGGTGGAAACACACTCAGCCATACGAGAGAAGGGGGCCCGCGCCCGATGAGCCTCATGAAGCGCATCAGCCTGATCTTCCGGTCCAAGGCCAGCAAGGCGCTCGATCGCGCGGAGGACCCGCGGGAGACTCTGGACTACAGCTACCAGCGACCGGTGGAGCTGCTGTCGAAGGTACGCCGCGGCGTGGCCGACGTCGCCACCAGCCGCAAGCGGGTGGAGCTGCAGGTCAACCAGCTCGAGCAGCAGGCCCAGAAGCTGACGAACCAGGCGCAGAAGGCCCTGTCGATGGGCCGTGAGGACCTGGCGCGCGAGGCGCTGACCCGCAAGTCCGGGATCACCGGCCAGATCGACGACCTGCGCGCCCAGCAGGCGCAGCTGCAGGGCGAGGAGGAGAAGCTCACCCTGGCCTCGCAGCGGCTCCAGGCCAAGGTCGAGGCGTTCCGCACCCGCAAGGAGACCATCAAGGCCACCTACACCGCGGCCGAGGCGCAGACCCGGATCAACGAGGCGTTCTCCGGCATCTCCGAGGAGATGGGCGACGTGGGCATGGCCGTCCAGCGCGCGGAGGACAAGACCGCGCAGATGCAGGCCCGGGCCGGTGCTATCGACGAGCTGATCGCCTCGGGCGCGCTCGACGACGCCACCTCGCTCAACCGGGGCGACGACATCGCCCGGGAGCTGGAGTCGATGTCCTCGCACTCCGACGTGGAGGCCGAGCTGGCCGCGCTCAAGGCCGGAAGCCAGCCGGGCGCGATCGAGTCCGGCCAGCAGGGGCAGACCGGACAACCGGCGGCGCAAGCGGGCCAGACGGGGCAGGCGGCTCCGGAGGCCACCACCGACCAGCAGGAGGGGCGGTCATGATCGTGCGCATCCTCGGCGAGGGGCAGTTCGACCTTCCCGACGAGCAGCTCGCCCAGCTCAACGAGCTCGACGACCAGGTCGAGGCGGCCGTGGAGGCCGGAGACGAGGCGACGTTCGCGCAGACGCTGCGCGCGCTGCACGACGGCGTACGCAACGCCAGCACGCCGCTGCCCGCGGACTCCCTCGAGGACTCCGACCTGATCCTGCCGCCCGCCGACGCGACGCTGGAGGAGGTGCGGGAGCTGCTCAGCGACGAGGGGCTGATCCCGGGCTGATGGCACGCACACGCTTCATCAAGGACACCGGGCTGACCGCGCGGATGACGCTGGTCATGTTCCTGCTCGGTGCGCTGTTCGTCGCGCTCATCGTCGTGCTGATGCTCGCCGCGGGCAGCTCCGGCAACGGCAGCTGGGTGCCGATCATCGGGGTGATCGGCCTCGCGATCGCCTGGTTCCAGTGGTACAACTCCGACACCGTGGCGCTGAAGGCGATGCGGGCCCGCGAGGTCTCCCCGAACGACGCGCCCGAGCTGCACGGGATGATCGACCGGCTCTGCGCGATGGCGGACATGCCCAAGCCCCGGGTGGCCATCGCCTACACCGACATGCCGAACGCGTTCGCCACCGGTCGCTCGCCGAGCCACTCCGCGGTGTGCGTGACCACGGGGATCATGGACCGACTCACCGCCGAGGAGCTGGAGGGCGTGCTGGCCCACGAGCTCTCCCACGTCGCCCACCGCGACGTGCTGGTGATGACCCTGGCCTCCTCGGCCGGCATCATCGCCGGGATGATCACCCAGGGCGCCCGGTTCGGGGCGTTCTTCGGCGGCGGGCGCCGGGACAACAACAACGGCGGCGCTCCGTTCTGGCTGATCGCGCTCGTGGTCAGCCTGGTGGTCTACGCGATCAGCTTCTTCCTGACCCGGCTGCTCTCGCGCTACCGCGAGCTGTGTGCGGACCGTTCCGGTGCGTTCCTGACCCAGAAGCCTTCTGCGCTGGCCAGCGCACTGCGCAAGATCTCCGGCGACATCGCGGCGATCCCCAGCAAGGACCTGCGCTCCGCCCAGTCGATGAACGCGTTCTTCATCGCGCCCGCGATCAGCGGAGCCGGCCTCCGCACGATCACCTCCACGCACCCCTCGCTGGAGGAGCGGCTCGAGCAGCTGGCCAAGGTCGCCGCCGAGCTCGGCAAGCCGATGGACGGCGGCTTCCCGGCACCGGGAGTGCAGTGAAGCTCTGGGACGCGCTGATGGGTCGGCGCAAGCCTGCCACCGCCGACCTCGACGCCCTGTTCGGCCTGCCCGGCGCCGCGATCACCCTGCAGACCGCGCTCGGGTTCACGCCGACGGGGCACGGGTCGGTCTGCTACCGCGCAGCGGAGGGGGCTGCGTTCGCGCAGACCCAGCACGAGGTGGTGGAGCTGCTGGACTCCGACGACGGGCCCGACGTCGAGCGCAGCACCGACGAGTACGGCTACACCTGGCTGCTGAGCCGGCAGGACCCGAGCGACCTGTCCGCGCTGGTCACCGACCTGCACGCCGTGAACACCACGCTGCAGGAGCACGGCTTCGGGCCCGGCCTGCTGTGCTCGCTGGTCGGCTTCGCCGACGCGTCGGGGCGGCGTCTGGCCTTGGTCTACCTCTACAAGCAGGGCACCTTCTACCCGTTCGCGCCGACCGGGTCGCGGGAGGAGACGATGAGCAAGGCGACCAAGCAGCGCGACAACCTGCTGGAGATCCAGGTCCGCGACCTGCTCGCCAACGAGCTCCCGCTCGAGCCCCAGCTGCAGCGCTGGATGGCGGTCTGGGGCGCCCCGGGGCTGTGAGCGGCGCTGCACCCGACTCGATGAGCGGGCCGAAGCGCAGCCCGGCGACCGGAGCCCGGACCGATCCGGGGCTCGAGGACGCGGTCCGGCTGGCGGCGCAGGTCTGCCAGATGCCGCGCGCGGTGGTGAACCTGGTCAGCACCAACCACCAGTTCCAGGTCGCGGCTCTCGGGTTCGCGCCCGACGTGTGCTCCCGCGAGGACTCCATGTGCGCCGTGGTCGTCGACGCAGCCGAGCCGGTCCACGTCGAGGATGCCCGGACCGACCCCCGCTTCGCGGACAACCCCTTCGTGGACGGCCGGCTGGCCCGGGTGCGGGCCTACGGCTCCAGCCCGCTGACCATGCCCGACGGGCAGGTCCTGGGAACGCTGTGCGTCTTCGACGAGGAGCCGCGTGCTCTGGGACCGGAGCAGCGCGACGCCCTCGACGTGCTCGCTCGTCGCGTGGTCGACGTGCTGCGGTTGCGGCGGCGTACCCGCGAGCTGCGCACCTCGCTCGCGGAGCTGGCGGCGGCCCGGGACGAGCTGACCCGCTCCAACACCGAGCTGGCCGCGTTCGCCGGCCAGGTGGCCCACGACCTGCGCAGTCCGCTCACGTCCATCGCGTTGGCGGTGGAGCTCGCGCAGGAGGAGCTGCTCCGCGCCGAGGGGCAGACGGATCCGCCGGCACGACCGGTGGGCGCGGACCGTGCGGCCGGTGCGGACCTGCTGGACCGCGCCGCCGGCGGCGTACGGCGCATGGACCGGCTGCTGGCCGACCTCCTCGACTACGCCCGGGTCGACGGCCGCGTGCGCCGTACGGATGTCGACCTGGCCGCACTGGTGGCCGAGGTCCGCGAGGACCTGGGCGAGGCGTTGCGCGACGTGGCGCTGGAGACGGGGCCGCTGCCGGTGGTCTGCGCCGACCCGACCCTGCTGCGGATGCTGCTGCAGAACCTGCTCTCCAACGCGGCGAAGTTTCGTCGGCCCGGCGCCACTCCTGCGGTGCGGATCTCCGCCCGCGCGACTGTCCGAGGCTGGCTGGTCGAGGTCGCCGACGACGGGCCCGGCGTGCCGACGGCCGAGCGCGAGCACGTGCTCGAGCCGCTGACCCGGCTGCGCACCGACGTGCCGGGCACGGGGCTGGGGCTGGCCACGTGTCGCCGGATCGCGCGCGCCCACGGCGGGCGCATCGTGCTCGACGAGGCGCCGGGCGGGGGCACCCTGGTGCGGGTGGAGCTCCCGTCGGTGGACGGGCCCCCGGTCAGCCGGCGGTGAGCTGCAGCATCCGCTGCAGCGCCGTGGACGCCTCGGCCGCCGTCGTCGGGTCCACCTCGATCAGGTTGACCGGGTTGTCCGCGACCAGGTTCTCCAGCGCCCACACGAGATGCGGCAGGTCGATCCGGTTCATCGTCGAGCAGTAGCAGACCGTGCGGTCCAGGAACACGATGTTCTTGTCCGGGTGCGCGGCGGCGAGCCGCTGGACCAGGTTGAGCTCGGTGCCGACCGCCCACGAGGAGCCGGCCGGCGCGGCCTCGATCGTCTTGATGATGAACTCGGTGGACCCGACCAGGTCCGCCCGGGTGACCACGTCGTGGGTGCACTCGGGGTGCACCAGGATGCGCACGTCCGGGATGGTCGCGCGCAGCTCGTCGACCACGTCGGCGGAGAAGCGGCCGTGCACCGAGCAGTGGCCCTTCCACAAGATGATCCGGGCGTCGCGCAGCTGCTGCGCGGTGAGCCCGCCGTTCGGCCGGTGCGGGTCCCACACGACGCAGTCGTCCAGGGAGAGCCCGAGCTGCAGGACCGCGGTGTTGCGGCCCAGGTGCTGGTCGGGCAGGAACAGGACCTTGCGGTCGCCGGCGGGGGCGTCACCCGCAGCCGCCGGGTCCAGCGCCCACTCCAGGACCGTGCGGGCGTTGGAGGAGGTGCACACCGCCCCGTCGTGCCGCCCGCAGAACGCCTTGATGTCGGCGGAGGAGTTCATGTAGGTGACCGGCACGACCTGATCGGCCACGCCGGCGTCGGTCAGCGCGTCCCAGGCGTCCTCGACCTGGGCGAGCCGGGCCATGTCGGCCATCGAGCAACCGGCGGCGAGGTCGGGCAGCACCACGTGCTGGTCGTCGGCGGTGAGGATGTCCGCGGACTCGGCCATGAAGTGCACGCCGCAGAAGACGATGTACTCCGCGTCCGGGCGCGCCGCCGCCTCGCGGGCCAGCTTGAACGAGTCGCCGGTGACGTCGGCGAAGGCGATCACCTCGTCGCGCTGGTAGTGGTGACCCAGCACGAACAGCCGCTCGCCCAGCGCCGCCTTGGCCGCCCGGGCACGCTCCACCAGCCCCGGGTCGGAGGCCGGCGGCAGGTCGCCCGGGCAGTCCACGCCGCGCTCGGAGGCGGGGTCGGCCTGGCGACCGAGGGTCAGCAGAGGCAGCCGGGTTGTTGTCACCTCGACATCATCCCATACCGCGGCCGGAGCTCACTTCTCCGACGGCATCAGGATCCACAGCACGATGTAGACGATGAACTGCGGTCCGGGCAGCAGGCAGCTGACCACGAACAGCAGCCGGACCAGGAACGGCGAGACGCCGAACCGGCGCGCCAGGCCGGAGCAGACGCCGGCGATGATCCGGTTGCGGGGGCGGACCAGGTTGCTCATGAGGTTCCTCCAGGGGGTGTCGGGTCTTGTGGTCTTGTGGTTCCAGCGTGCCCGGTCGGGGCCGGATCACAGGAAGTGCCGGCTCGGCAGGTAGGGCCGGGGTGGTCGGGCGATGCCGCGCAAGGCGAGGTACCCGTGCGTGCGCAGCTCCATCCGCGCGGCGAGACCCACGTCGACGGCCCACTCGTTGTCGGCGGTCACGTACCCGATCGAGGCGGACCCACCCGGCGCCGTGGCCGCGAGGGTCTCCCACAACAGCGCGGTCGCGGCGCGCCGGCTGGTCGCCGCGAGCAGGTAGGCGCCGCCGCCGGGCTCTACGTACGCGTAGCCGCTCCCCGACGGGCGGTCGTGCACCACCAGCGGGTAGTGCTCGACCAGCAGGGCGTGGTCCGGGCCGTGTGCGGCCGCCCGCACCTGCCGGTCCACCGAGTCCAGTAGGTCGACGTCGGCGGGGGTGCCCTCGCGGACGTGCTCGACAACCGGGAGAGCATCGCGGTCGACCGGTCCGGTCAGCTCCATCGCCGGGTGCAGGGTGAAGCCGGCGGCACGGTAGCGGCGTGCCGCCCGCGGGTCGTCGGAGGCGGCCAGCATCCCGCGCAGGCAGCCCTCGCCGTAGCCGAGCGCCGCGTCGAGCAGGTGCCGGCCCACCCCCATCCCCTGGACGCCGGGGCGCACCACGTAGGTGGTGAGCACCCACATCAGCTCCCGACGCAGGGAGACAGCCACCCCGAGCAGCTCGCCGGCGGGGCCCTCACCGGTCCGCTCGGCCACCCAGCAGCCCGGCGCGTCGAGGGCCACGATGTGCTCGACCCGTGCGCGCCACGCCGCCGCACCGGCGTCCGACCGCAGCTGCGGAGGGGCCGCGTCCCGCGGCGAGGTGCGTCGGTCGAGCTCGAGGAAGCCCTCCGCGGTGAGCCGTTCGGCCGCGGGCACGTCGGCGTGCGTCATCGGGCGGACCACGTAGTCGGGGGAGGGAGGCATCGCGGGCAACCTACCGCGGCATGGCCGCCGCCGGCCGGATCCACCGGCCTGGGCCCAGCCGGTCGGGTTCGCCAGGTCGGATTCGCCGGGTCGGGTCCCCCAGGCCGGGTCCGGCACGGCACGATGGCGCCATGCACGTGCTGATCGCTCCCGACAAGTTCGCCGGCACCCTGACCGCCGTCGAGGCGG
>DASSVD010000085.1:0-20843 GCA_035706365.1 Nocardioidaceae bacterium | reverse complement strand
GGGAGCTGCCGGGCAACCGGCTCTTCGACGGCGCCGACAACCTCGCCGAGAACCCCCACGCCGCGCTGCTGGTCCTGGTGCCCGGAGTGCGCGAGACCCTGCGGATCGAGGGACGCGCCCATCTGAGCACCGACCCGGAGGTCCGCAGCGCCACCGCCATCGACGGCCGGGAGCCGTGGGGCGCGTTGGTCCTCGACGTCGAGCGCGCGTTCGTGCACTGCGGCAAGTCGCTCACGCGCTCCCACCTGTGGGACCCGGACTCCTGGCTGCCCGCGGGCCGCCGTCCCCGGATGGCCGGCGTCCTGGCCGCCCACCTGGCCGCCAACCGCGGGGCCGACGAGCAGTCGGAGCCCGCCACGGTCGACAGGGTCGAGGCCGACCTGGAGGAGGCCTACCGGCTCCGGCTGTGGTGAGCGCCACGCCGCCGCGACGACGTCCCACTCACGCTCGCAGCCGGTCCAGCCGCGCCATCACCGGCGTCGCCGCGATCCCGTGCACGAACACCGACAGCGCCACGGTGAACCCGACCGTCGCCCACAGCCCCCGGTGGTCCCCGAAGTCGGCGTGCCCGGTCGCGTAGGCCAGGTAGAACAGCGAGCCCACTCCGCGCACGCCGAAGAACGCGACCGCCAGACGCTCGGCGGGATCCAGCACGTGCTCGCCGACCCGGTCGCGCCGCCCGCGTCCGGGCCACAGCGCCAACACCCCGGTCACCGGACGGACCACGAAGATCAGGAGTACGCCGACCACCGCCCCCTGCCACGGGAGGTGGCTGAGCATCCCGTTCGTGGTGGCCACCCCGAGCAGCAGCAGCACGATCAGCGTCAGCAGCCGCTCCAGCCGCTCCACGATCTGGTGCATGTGCACGTGATAGTCGTGGCCGCGCTCGGCCGACCGCAGCGTCAACGCGCAGGCGAAGACCGCGAGGAAGCCGTAGCCCCCCAGCACCTCGGTCACGCCGTACGACAGCAGCACTGCGGCGAGCGCCAGCAACGGCTCCCCGGTCTCGGCCAGCCGAAGTGAGCGGGCCGGCGCCCGGAAGGCCGCCCTGGCCAGCCCCCAGCCCACTGCCGAGCCGATGACGGCGCCGAGCGCGATCTTGCCGACCAGCTCCCACCCCAACCAGCGCAGCCCCCAGTCCGCGAACGGCCCCAGCGTGGCCAGCATGATCGCGAGGTAGACGAACGGGAACGCCAGCCCGTCGTTGAGCCCGGCCTCCGAGGTGAGCGCGAAACGCACCTCGTCGCTCTCGTCGATCTCGCTCTCCTCCGCCTCGTAGTCCGCGGTCGGACCGCCCACCTGCACGTCCGAGGCGAGCACCGGGTCGGTCGGTGCCAGCACCGCGCCGAGCAGGACCGCGGCCGCCGGGGCCAGGCCCATCCACCACCAGCCGAGCAGCGCCACCGCGCCGATGCACAGCGGCATCGCGACGAGCAGCATCCGCCACGTGGCACCCCAGCGCTTCCACGCCGACCACGAGCGCCAGCTCAGCCCGCGGTCCAGGGCGAGCCCGACGCCCATCAGCGCCACCAGGACCGTGAACTCGGTCAGGTGCTCCACGAACCCCCGATGCAGCACCGGCGACACGTCGGCGCGGGTGATGGAGGGCAGCAGCCCCAGCAGCATTCCCACCACCAGCAGCACCATCGGCGCGGACACGGCGACGCGCTGCAGCGCGTTGGGCAGGACCACGGCGAGCAGCAGCGCGGCCCCGCCGAGGACGTAGAGGAGGTCGGTGGTCACGGGGCAAGTGTGCCCATCGCGACGCCGTACCGATCCCGGTGGCTGAATGTTTCACCACTCCTCGGACCGGGCACCCCGAGAGCACGGCCCGGACCCGGGCCCGTACTCGATCCGGGCGAGGTGAACCCGTGAGCACCGTGAACGTCTCCGTCATCTACTACTCGGCCACCGGAACCACCCAGCAGATGGCCGAGCGGCTCAGCCAGACCGCCGAGAAGGCCGGCGCCGAGGTACGCCGCCGGCACGTGGACGAGCTCGCCCCCGACGAGGTGATCGAGCAGAGCGGCGAGTGGGCCCAGCACCGGCAGCGGATCAAGGACGAGCCGACCGCCACCCCGGACGACGTGGTGTGGGCCGACGTGGTGCTGTTCGGCTCCCCGACCCGCTTCGGCAACGTCGCCTCGCAGCTCAAGCAGTTCATCGACACGCTGGGGCCGCAGTGGGGGCAGGGCCTGCTGGCGAACAAGGTGTACGCCGGCTTCACCTCCTCCCAGACCGAGCACGGCGGGCAGGAGTCCACGCTGCTGGCGCTCTACAACACCATCCACCACTTCGGCGGGCTGATCGTGTCACCCGGCTACACCGACCCGGTGAAGTTCGCCGACGGCAACCCGTACGGCGTCGGCCACGTCACCGGGCCGGAGAACAACGCCGAGCTGGGCAACACCGAGTACGACGCCCTCGACCACATGGCCGAGCGCGCGGTCCACGTCGCCCGCCTGCTCAAGGACGGCCAGAGCTCCCAGGACTGAGGCTCCCGGGATCGGCCCGGACTACCGCCCGAGCAGCGCCTTGACCCGGGCCAGCCGGCGCGGCCGCGCCCCGTCCTGGAGACCGGGCGCGGCCTGGCGCAGCGCGGCCAACCGCCGGCCTCGCCGCGACGAGCGCTCCGCCAGCGCGCCGAGCGCCTCGACCGCCGCCTCCACCACCGCGTCCGCGTCGATCTGCTGGGCCGCGGCGTCCGGCTCCGGTGCGGCGGCGCTGCTCAGGTCGGCGAGGTCGCCGGTCACCGGGCAGCCGGTCGACTCGATCCGCTCCACCACGCGCTCGGTCTCGCGGCGCGCCGCGTCGTACGCGTCGGGGGTGAGCCGGGGGCGCTCGCCACGCCGGCTGCGGTTCAACACCCGCGCGGCGAGGAAGGCCTTCACCTCGCTGTGGTGCTGCTGGGGCGTCAGTGAAACCGAGTCACTCGCGTTGAGCCTGCGCACCACCTCCGCGCCGACGAGGTCCAAGGAGGCGTTGGCTCGCGGGGCCTCCAGGGTGTCCAGGGCGTCCAAGCCGATGCCGAGGACCGCGCAGAAGCGCTCCAGGAGCAGCGTCCGCGGCGCCGACGAAGGGGGCACGGTGACCACGTGCACCCGCTCAGCCGGCAGCACCTCGGCCCACAAGCGCACCGACGCGTCGGCGCGGGTCATCCGGCGCAGGTAGCGCGGGTGGGCGGCCACCTTCTCGCAGAAGTCCGCCCACGTGTGGGTGTCGCCGTTCTTCAGCGACTCCTGCCAGCGGGCGGGCAGCACCGCGGCGAGGTCGCGCAACGTGAGCAGCGCGTGCACCTCCCGGCCGTGCCCGACCTCCAGATCCTGCACCAGCCGGCGGATCTGCTGGACCTGGAGCAGGGAGTACCGCTCGCAGCTGAGCAGCGCGTCGCCGTCGAAGCCGCGCACCTGCTCCTGCACGCGCTCCCACGCCCCCTCGGGCACCGCCTTGCCCCGCCGTGAGCGGGTCTGCAGCAGCTCGTTCGCGACGTTGAAGTGCTGCGCCTGGGAGCCGACCACGGCCAGGCCGTGCCGGCGCAGCGCGTCGGCGTTGCTGTAGAGCAGCGTCTGGATGAACGTGGTGCCGGTCTTGGGCGGACCAGGGTGCACGAACACACGGCCGGCCATCGGTTCCTCCCGTCGGGCTCGGGTGCGCAGGCCCGACCCTACTGGAGCCCGCGCGGGGACCGCGTCGGCCCGAGAACCGCCCCCGCGTGTCGGCAGACTCAGGCCCCGGGATGGCCGAAACTATTGCGGAGCACAACCAGCGCGACATAGTGTGCCGCCCGCCACACTTCGGCGATTCTTGACAAGGGCGACAAGGGGCGACATGTCATCTCGAGGGTCTACATCCA
The DNA here is from genome assembly GCA_035706365.1 of Nocardioidaceae bacterium. GTDB lineage: Bacteria > Actinomycetota > Actinomycetes > Propionibacteriales > Nocardioidaceae > Nocardioides_C. The sequence goes on along the minus strand of DASSVD010000085.1, from coordinate 16,990 downwards.
CTTCCGCGCGCGGACCCGCGCGCACCGCACGGGCCGCGTTCGCGGGCGTGCTCGCCGGCGCCACAGCGCTGGCCGGCCTGGCGGTCACCACCGCCGCACCCGCCTCCGCGGACGACGCCTACGGGCCGTCCACCGCGACGCAGGTCGGGGCACCGGGCGACGACCGGCGGGACCACGGCACGAAGCACAAGAAGCACAAGAAGCACCACAAGAAGAACCGCACGATCGACCTGCAGCTGCTGTCGTTCAACGACTTCCACGGACACCTCGAGGCCAGCGACTCGGCCCAGTCGCCGCTGCCCCCCAACTGCGGTGAGGAGGGTGCCGACCCGGAGAACTGCACCCCGCCGGTCGGCGGTGTGGAGTACCTCGCCCGCCACGTTGCGAAGCTTCGGCACCACCAGCCGGCCAGCACGCTCACGGTGGCCGCCGGCGACCTGATCGGCGGCTCCACCTTCCTGTCCGGCCTGTTCCAGGACCAGCCGTCGGTGCAGGCGATGAACCGCCTCGGCCTCGACGTGAGCAGCGTGGGCAACCACGAGTTCGACGAGGGCACCGAGGAGCTGCTGCGGATGGTGCGCGGCGGCTGCCAGGACAGCGGCTGCTTCCAGGACCTCAAGGGTCACGACGTGAAGTACCCGGGCGCGGACTTCGACTACCTCGCCGCCAACGTGGTGCGCAAGAAGAACGACCGCCCGCTGCTGCCGGCCACCTCGGTCAAGCGGGTACGCGGGGTCAAGGTCGGCTTCATCGGGATGACCCTGCAGGCCACCCCGACGCTGGTCAGCCCGGCCGGCGTGTCCAGCGTGAAGTTCCTCGACGAGGTCAAGACCGCCAACCGCAAGGCGCGTGACCTGCGCCAGCGCGGCGTGCGCACGATCATCGTGCTGCTGCACGAGGGCGGCTACCAGAGCGCCGGCATCGACGGGTGCGCCGGCATCTCCGGCCCGGTCGTGGACATCGCGAAGAACCTGATGCCCGACATCGACATGCTGGTCACCGGCCACACCCACCAGCCCTACGTGTGCAACATCCCCGACCCGAAGGGCCGTGACCGCCTGGTCACCAGCGCCGCGTCGTACGGCCAGGTGCTCACCGAGAGCCACCTGACCATCAAGCGCCGCACCGGGCAGGTCGTGCGCGCCAAGAGCACCGCGGACAACCACCTGGTCACCCGCGACGTGAAGCCGGTCCGGTCCGAGACCCGGCTGATCAACTTCTGGAAGAAGCTCGCCGAGCCGCTGGCCGCCCGGGTGGTCGGCACGCTCGCCCCGGGCACCGACATCACCGGACACTCCGACACCTGCCGGTGCGAGGAGACGCCGATGGTCGACCTGCTCGCCGACGCGATCCTGTGGGGCACCGACGGGGCTGACGAGGGCGGGGCACAGCTCGCGTTCATGAACACCGGAGGCGTGCGCGCCAGCCTGCTCTACGACCAGATCAGCAACGGCGAGGACCCGGGCGAGATCACCTACTCCGAGGCGTACGCCGTGGCGCCGTTCAACAACCTGCTGGTCAGCATGGACCTCACCGGCCAGGAGATCGAGGACATCCTCAACCAGCAGTACCAGGCCACCGAGGCACGCGGCTCCCGGCCGATGCTGTCCCTGGGCGTCTCCGAGGGCTTCACCTACGAGTGGGCCTGGGAGGGCGACACCCCGGCGGCCGGCGAGCAGCCGGGCGCCGGCACCACCGGCGGCCACGTCGTCGAGGGGTCGATGAAGCTCGACGGCGAGCCGATCGTGGCCGACCAGACCTACCGCGTCGCCACGCTGAACTTCCTTGCCGACGGCGGGGACTCGTTCACCGCCTTCACCCAGGGCAGCAACCGGCTCGGCGGCGCGGAGGACCTGGCCAACCTGGTCGACTTCTTCGGCGCGACCAGCCCGCTCACCCCGCCCGCCGACCGGGTCTCCGGGCTCTGAGCAGGTAGCCGCACGGCAACAGCACGACAGCACCAGACAGCACCACGGCAGGGGGCGGTCCCGGACGGGTCCGCCCCCTGCTGCCTGCCCGGGCCCGGCCACGGCAGGATGGCCCCATGGCTGACGCACTCCCGCAGATCGGCACGCTCACCTCGCTGCCCGCGCTCGACCGCCCGGACCTGCTCGGCGCACCGGTCGCCGCGGCGTTGAAGGGCTGGGACGGGGCGGAGCGGGTCGCCGTGGTCGAGATCGACCCCGAGTACGCCGACACCGCCGCGATGTCGGCGCACTACGACGTCCCCCTCGAGCTGGGCGCCAACTGCGTCGTCGTGTCCGGCAAGCGGGGCGGCGAGGAGCGCGTCGCCGCCTGCGTGGTGCGCGCCGACACCCGCGCCGACGTGAACGCCCTGGTCAAGCGCATTCTCGACGTGCGCAAGGCGTCGTTCCTGCCGATGGACCGCGCCGTGGCCGAGTCGGGGATGGAGTACGGCGGGATCACCCCGGTCGGCCTTCCCGAGCCGTGGCGGGTGCTCGTGGACGAGGCGGCCCTGGCGCTGCCGGTGGCGGTGATCGGCAGCGGCGTACGCCACTCCAAGCTGCTGGTGCCCGGCGCCCTGCTGGGGTCCCTTCCCCGCGCCGAGGTGGTCGCGGGCCTGGGCCGGCCGGTCAGCTGAGCCGGGACCTCCGCCGCGGGGGCCGGGACTTTGGACCGTTCCGTCCGGGGTGCCCGTTTTGAAAACCTGACTCCGGGTAAAGCGCGCCCACGCGCGCCGGAAACGGAGCAGATCCAGATGAGCGGAACCACCTCGGCAGTGGGGAGTCGGCACCGGGCAGAGGCGACCACCGGGTCGCCCTGGATGATGCTGGCCCTGGCCACCATCGGCTTCGCGGTGAACTTCTGGGCCTGGGCGCTGATCAGCCCACTCGGCCCGTTGTTCCGCGAGGACGGCACGCTCGGCGCGCTCTCGGAGTCAGACGTGGCGCTGATGGTGGCCGTGCCGGTGCTGGTCGGGTCGCTCGGCCGGATCCCGGTGGGCGCGCTGACCGATCGGTACGGCGGTCGGGTGATGTTCCCGCTGGTGTCGCTGGCCACCATCGTCCCGGTGCTGTTCCTGGGCCTGTTCGCGCAGAGCTCGTACGCCGCTGTGCTGGTCGGCGGCTTCTTCCTGGGTATCGGCGGCACCGCCTTCGCCGTGGGCGTACCTTTCGTCAACGCGTGGTTCCCCCCGCAGCGCCGCGGACTGGCCGTCGGCATCTTCGGCGCCGGGATGGGGGGCACCGCGATCAGCGCGCTGACCACCGTCCAGCTCTACAACGGGGTGGGCAGCGCTGCGCCGTTCCTGATCACCGCCCTGTTGCTCGCGGTGTACGCCGCGGTCGCGTGGGCCCTGCTGCGCGACGCCCCCGGGCGCACCGTGCCGACCACGTCGCTGCCCGCCCGGATCAGCGCCAACGCCCGGCTGCCGATCACCTGGCAGGCCTGCGTGCTCTACGCGGTCGCCTTCGGTGGCTACGTCGCGTTCTCGGTGTACCTGCCCGCCTACCTCAAGACCGCCTATGCCCTGGACCCGGCCGACGCGGCCAACCGGATGGCCGGCTTCGTCGTGGTGGCGGTGCTGATGCGCCCGGTCGGCGGCTGGCTGTCCGACCGGTTCGGTCCGGTGCCGGTGCTGGCCGTCGGGTACGCCGTGGTCGTGGTCGGCGCGACCGTCGCGGCCACCACGCCGCTCCTCGAGCACGTCGGCACCATCGCCTTCCTGGGCATGGCCGCGGCGCTGGGCTCGGGCAGCGGCGCGACGTTCGCCCTCGTCGCCCTGGTCACCGAGCCGGCCCGGGTCGGCGGGGTGACCGGCCTGGTCGGCGCCGCCGGCGGACTGGGCGGCTTCGTCCCGCCGCTGGTGATGGGCTACGTCTACGGCCGCACCGACTCCTACGCGATCGGCCTGGTGCTGCTCGCCGTCACCGCGGCGCTCACTCTGCTGCTGACCCTGACCGTCGTCCGCGGCACGGCCCAGCGCGCGACCGGCTGACAACGCGCGATGTCGGGGACTACAGTCCCGAAAACGTCCATGAGGGGAGAACACGTGTCCGGGTTGGACAACGACGTCGTCGATGCACTGGTGCGGAGCCGGAGGTTCTTCACCCGCGCGGAGATCTCACCGGACCTGCGCACCATGCACCAGGTGGGTGGCCGCGATGCCGACGACTTCTACCGGGACCGGTGGAGCCACGACAAGGTGGTGCGCTCCACGCACGGGGTGAACTGCACCGGGTCGTGCTCGTGGAAGGTCTACGTCAAGGACGGGATCATCACCTGGGAGACCCAGCAGACCGACTATCCCTCACCCGGCGCCGAGAGCCCGGACTACGAGCCCCGCGGATGCCCGCGGGGCGCCGCCTTCTCCTGGTACACCTATTCCCCGACCCGGGTGCGCTACCCCTACGTGCGCGGCGTGCTGCTGGAGATGTACCGCGAGGCCAAGCGGCAGCACGACGGCGACCCGGTCAAGGCCTGGGCGCACGTGGTCGACCACCCGCTGCGGGCCAAGGCCTACAAGTCCGCCCGCGGCAAGGGCGGGCTGGTCCGCGCCAACTGGGAGGAGGCCGCCGAGATCGTCGCGGCCGCGCACGTGCACACGATCCGCAGGTGGGGGCCGGACCGGGTGGCCGGCTTCTCGCCGATCCCGGCGATGTCGATGGTCTCCCACGCCTCGGGCGCCCGCTTCGTGAACCTCATCGGCGGGTCGATGCTCAGCTTCTACGACTGGTACGCCGACCTCCCGGTCGCCTCGCCGCAGGTGTTCGGAGACCAGACCGACGTTCCGGAGTCGGGCGACTGGTGGAACGCCGGCTACCTGATCATGTGGGGGTCCAACCTGCCGGTCACCCGGACCCCCGACGCGCACTGGATGGCCGAGGCGCGCTACCGCGGCCAGAAGGTGATCGCGGTCGCCCCGGACTACGCCGACAACGTGAAGTTCGCCGACGAGTGGCTGCCGGCGCAGCCCGGCACCGACGGCGCGCTGGCGATGGCGATGGGCCACGTGGTGCTCCAGGAGTTCTTCGTCGACCAGCCGACGCCGTACTTCCTCGACTACACGAAGAAGTACACCGACCTGCCGTACCTGGTGAAGCTGGACGAGGTCTCGACAAGCTCGACCGCCCGACCGTTCGAGGTCTCGACAAGCTCGACCGCCCGACCGGACGAGGTCTCGACAAGCTCGACGGACGAGCCGACCTACCGGCCCGGGAAGTTCCTCACCGCGGAGGACCTGCCGGCGTTCGAGCACGAGGAGAACGCGGCGTTCAAGCCGGTGCTGATCGACGCGCGCAGCGACGAGCCGGTGGTGCCGAACGGTTCGCTGGGGCATCGCTTCGGCGACACGGGAGAGGGGCGGTGGAACCTCCAGCTCGGCGACGTGGAGCCCACGCTCACCCTGGCCGACACGTCCGCGGACAGCGCGCTGGTCGAGCTGACCCGCTTCGACAACCCGGACGGCAGCGCCGACCCGCTGCGTCGCGGCGTACCGGTGCGCCGGGTCGGCGGGCACCTGGTGACCACGGTCTTCGACCTGCTGCTCGCGCAGTACGGCGTGGGCCGCGACGGGCTGCCCGGGGAGTGGCCGGAGCGCGCGGAGTCCGGCAACGGGTACGCCGACGCGTCCGCGCCCGGCACCCCGGCCTGGCAGGAGCGGATCACCGGCGTCCCGGCCGCCGCGGCCGCCCGGATCGGCCGCGAGTTCGCCCGCAACGCAGCCGACACCCAGGGCCGGTCGATGATCATCATGGGGGCCGGCACGAACCACTGGTTCCACTCCGACACCATCTACCGGGCCTTCCTGACCCTGACCACGCTGACCGGCTGCCAGGGCGTGAACGGCGGCGGCTGGGCGCACTACGTGGGGCAGGAGAAGGTCCGCCCGATCACCGGCTACACCCAGATCGCCAACGCGCTGGACTGGAACCGCCCGCCGCGCAACATGATCCAGACGGCGTACTGGTACCTGCACACCGACCAGTTCCGCTACGACCACTTCGGTGCGGACACCCTGGCCGCGCGCACCGGCGAGGGGCAGCTGGCCGGACGTAGCACCGCCGACCTGATCGCGCAGAGCGCCCGCCTCGGCTGGATGCCGTCGTACCCGACCTTCGACAAGAACCCGCTCGACCTCGCGGACGAGGCCTCCGCGGCGGGCAGACCGGTCGCCGAGCACGTGGTCGACCAGCTCAAGGACGGCAGCCTGCGCTTCGCCGCGGAGGACCCGGACGCCCCGGAGAACTTCCCGCGAGTGCTGTCGATCTGGCGGGCGAACCTGCTCGGCTCCTCGGCCAAGGGCAACGAGTACTTCCTCAAGCACCTGCTCGGCACCGACTCGTCGGTGCGCGCCACCGAGGCGCCCGAGGAGCACCGCCCCCGCGACGTGGTGTGGCACGACCATGCCCCCGAGGGCAAGCTCGACCTGCTGGTCACCCTGGACTTCCGGATGACCAGCACCACGGTGTTCTCCGACGTCGTGCTGCCCGCCGCGACCTGGTACGAGAAGCACGACCTGAACACCACCGACATGCACCCGTTCGTGCACTCGTTCAACCCCGCCATCGCGCCGCCGTGGCAGACCCGCACCGACTGGGACATCTGGCAGACCATCGCGGAGAAGTTCAGCGAGCTGTCCCGCGGCCGCCTGGACACGCGCACCGACGTGGTCGCCGTGCCGCTGATGCACGACACGCCCGACGCGATGGCCACCCCGCACGGCACCGTGCGCGACTGGAAGCCGCCGGCCGGCCAGAGCGGTACGGCGCCGCCGGCCTGCGAGCCGGTGCCCGGGGTGAGCATGCCCAAGCTGGTCACCGTCGAGCGCGACTACACCGCCGTCGCGGACAAGATGAACGCGCTCGGCCCGCTGATGGACACCCTCGGCGCGACCACCAAGGGGGTCACCTTCGACCTGACCAAGGCGGTCGACTACCTGCGCGCCAAGAACGGCACCGTGCGCGGCGGTGCCGCCGACGGACGGCCCTCGCTGCGCCGCGACGTGCACGTGTGCGAGGCGATCCTGGCGATGTCGGGCACCACGAACGGTCACCTGGCGACCCAGGGCTTCCAGACCCTGGAGCGGCGTACCGGCGTACGCCTGCACGACCTGGCCGCCGAGCACGAGGGCAAGCAGATCACCTTCACCGACACCCAGGGGCCGCCGGTGCCGGTGATCACCTCACCGGAGTGGTCAGGATCGGAGTCCGGCGGCCGGCGCTACTCGCCGTTCACGATCAACGTGGAGCGGCTCAAGCCGTGGCACACGCTGACCGGGCGCCAGCACTTCTACCTCGACCACGACTGGATGTCCGAGCTCGGCGAGCAACTGCCGGTCTACCGGCCGCCGCTGAACATGGGGGCGCTGTTCGACGAGAACGCCGTCGGCGACGTCGGCGAGCGCGGGGTCACGGTGCGCTATCTGACTCCCCACAACAAGTGGTCGATCCACTCGGAGTACCAGGACAACCTGTTCATGCTGTCGCTCTCGCGCGGCGGGCAGACGATCTGGATGAGCGACCGCGACGCCGCGAAGGTCGGCATCGAGGACAACGACTGGATCGAGGCGGTCAACCGCAACGGCGTCGTCGTGGCCCGCGCGATCGTGTCGCACCGGATGCCCGAGGGGACCGTCTACATGCACCACGCGCAGGACCGGCTGATCGACGTACCCCTGGCCGAGGCGTCCGGGAAGCGGGGTGGGATCCACAACTCGCTGACCCGGCTGCTGGTCAAGCCCACCCATCTGATCGGCGGGTACGCGCAGCTGTCGTTCGCGTTCAACTACCTGGGCCCGACCGGCAACCAGCGCGACGAGGTGACGGTGATCCGCAGGCGCGGCCAGGAGGTGGAGTACTGATGAAGGTCATGGCCCAGATGGCGATGGTGATGAACCTCGACAAGTGCATCGGCTGCCACACCTGCTCGGTCACCTGCAAGCAGGCGTGGACCAACCGGTCGGGCATGGAGTACGTCTGGTTCAACAACGTGGAGACGCGCCCCGGTCAGGGCTACCCGCGCACCTACGAGGACCAGGAGAAGTGGCGGGGCGGGTGGACGCTGAACCGTCGCGGGCGGCTCGAGCTCAAGGGCGGCGGCCGGTTGAAGAAGCTGTTCACCATCTTCTCCAACCCGATCATGCCCTCGATCCAGGACTACTACGAGCCGTGGACCTACGACTACTCCACGCTCACGGACGCCCCGGCCCAGGAGCACACGCCGGTGGCGCGGCCGAAGTCGCTGATCTCCGGCAAGGACATGAAGATCGAGTGGTCGGCGAACTGGGACGACAACCTCGGCGGCTCGCAGCGCACCGCGCAGCACGACCCGGTGCTGGCCAAGATCTCCGACCAGGTGCGCATGGAGTTCGAAGAGACCTTCATGTTCTACCTGCCGCGGATCTGCGAGCACTGCCTGAACCCCTCGTGCGCGGCGTCGTGCCCCAGCGGCGCGATCTACAAGCGCGAGGAGGACGGCATCGTCCTGGTCGACCAGGACCGCTGCCGCGGCTGGCGGATGTGCGTGTCCGGCTGCCCCTACAAGAAGGTCTACTTCAACCACCGCACCGGCAAGGCGGAGAAGTGCACGTTCTGCTTCCCGCGGGTCGAGGTCGGGCTGCCCACGGTGTGCTCGGAGACCTGCGTGGGCCGGCTGCGCTACATCGGGCTGGTGCTGTACGACGCGGACCGGGTCCTCGACGCCGCCTCGACACCCGACGAGCACGACCTCTACGAGGCGCAGCGCGACGTGCTGCTCGACCCCGACGACCCGGAGGTGATCCGGGCCGCGGAGCGCGACGGGATCCCGCGGGACTGGATCGAGGCCGCGCAGCGCTCGCCGATCCACGCGCTGATCAACCGTTTTCGGGTGGCCCTGCCGCTGCACCCGGAGTACCGCACCATGCCGATGGTCTGGTACATCCCGCCGCTGTCGCCGGTGGTCGACGTGGTCCGCGACACCGGGGAGGACGCGGAGGACCGGGACAACCTGTTCGCCGCGATCGACGCACTGCGGATCCCGATCGACTACCTCGCCGAGCTGTTCACCGCCGGCGACCCCGCCCCGGTCGACCGGGTGCTGCGCACGCTGGCGGCGATGCGCTCCTACATGCGCGACATCAACCTGGGCCGCGAGCCGGACCCGGCCATTCCCGCATCGGTCGGGATGGGCGAGGAGCAGCTCTACGACCTCTACCGGCTGCTCGCGCTGGCCAAGTACGACGAGCGCTACGTGATCCCGCCGGCGCACGCCGAGCAGGCGCACTCGCTGGAGGGGATCGCCACGGAGTGCCCGGTCGACTACGCCGGCGACGAGAGCTACGTCGAGGGGCTCGGCGACTCCGGGCCGTTCGGCGAGGGGTCCGGCAAGCACGCCGCACCGATCGCGGTGGAGAACTTCGCGATGCTGCAGGCCCGCCAGACCACCGACACGCTGGCTGCCCCGGCGGGCAAGGCGTCCCGGGTGAACCTGCTGAACTGGGATGGCAAGGGCTCACCGCCCGGCCTGTTCCCGCCCAAGCCCGACGACGACGTCCGGCCCGGCGAGGAGACCGAGGGGCGCGGCGGCACGGGCGGGCTGACCGGAGGGGCGGACCTGTCGTGAGGCGCAAGCACCCCAAGGCCACCCTCGCGCCGGCCCAGCTCACCGCCGCCTGGCAGTGCGCCTCGCTCCTGCTCGGCTACCCCGACGACGACCTGCTCGGCCGGTTGGACGTGGTCGAGCGGGCGGCCGCCGCGTTGCCCGACGCGGTGGGGCGGCCGCTGCGGGAGATGGTCGGCACGGTGCGGCGCGACCCGCTTCCGCAGCTGCAGGCGGCGTACGTCGAGACCTTCGACACGCGGCGCCGCTGCAACCTGTACCTGACCTACTTCACCCACGGCGACACCCGCAAGCGCGGCGTCGCGCTGCTGCGGTTCAAGCAGGCCTACCTGCGCTCCGGCTTCGTGCTGGACGCCGATCCGGCCAGGGGCGCGGAGCTGCCCGACCACCTGTGCGTGGTGCTGGAGTACGCCGCGACCGTGGACCAGGACCGCGGGCGGGACCTGCTGCTGGACCACCGTGCCGGGATCGAGCTGCTGCGGCTGGCGTTGCGCGACGCCGGCTCGCCGTGGGCGCCGGTGCTGGCCTCCCTGTGCGCGACGCTGCCGCCGTTGCGCGGTGACGAGGTCGAGGCGGTACGCCGCCTGGCCGCGGAGGGGCCGCCCGAGGAGGAGGTGGGGCTCGCGCCCTACGCGATGCCGGAGCTGGCCGGCAGCACCGATCTTCAGGCGGGGGTGCCGTCGTGACGCAGTTCTGGTGGGTGATCGTGCCCTACATCTGCCTGACCGTCTTCGTGGTCGGACACGTGTGGCGCTACCGCTACGACAAGTTCGGCTGGACCACGCGGTCCTCGCAGCTCTACGAGAACCGGCTGCTGCGCATCGGCAGCCCGCTGTTCCACTTCGGCATCCTGTTCGTCTTCCTCGGCCACGTGATGGGCCTGGGCGTGCCCAAGTCGTGGACCGAGGCGGTCGGCGTGTCCGAAGGGCTCTACCACTTCATGGCGGTCTCGGTCGGCGCGATCGCCGGCGTCGCCACCGTGGTCGGCATGGTGATCCTGATCTACCGCCGTCGCACGGTCGGTCCGGTGTTCTCGGTGACCACCCGGATGGACAAGACCATGTACGCCGTGCTCGCCACGGTGATCGTCCTCGGGCTGTTCAACACCGTGGTGGCCAACATCGTGGGGCACTACGACTACCGCGAGGGAGTGTCGATCTGGTTCCGCGGGATCTTCCGGTTCGACCTGCACCCGGAGCTGATGGCCGAGGCGCCGCTGAGCTTCCAGCTGCACGGGCTGCTCGCGATGCTGCTGTTCGCGCTGTGGCCGTTCACCCGGCTGGTGCACGTGTTCAGCGCGCCGCTGGGCTACCTGACCCGCCCCTACATCGTCTACCGCAGCCGTGACGTGTCGCGGCTGGGCAGCCACCGGCCACGTCGAGGATGGGAGCGCGTGCGATGAGTCCACGGGAGAGCCTGCCGCTGGAGGAGCTGAGCGCCCAGCTGCTCGCCGAGCTGCCCGACCACGCCGCCGGGCGCACCGCCCGCACCGTGCTGTCGGGCACCGTGATGCGGGCGGTGGTGATCGCGCTGCGCGACGGAGTCGAGCTGGCCGAGCACGACTCGCCTGCCGCGGCGACGCTGCAGGTGCTGCGCGGGCGAGTGACGCTGCACGCCGGCGAGCAGTCCTGGCCGGTCGCCGCGGGCGAGCTGCTGCCGGTCCCGCCGCAACGGCACTCGGTCCGGGCGCACGGCGACGCAGCGGTCCTGCTCACCGTCGCGCTGCACTAGCGTGACCGTCACCACACGAAGGGACCGCGGATGAGTGAGGCAGCCATCGACCAGACCCGGGCCTATCGCGCGGCGCGCGACCAGCTCCTCTCCCTGCGCGGCGACCACGAGCGGGCGGTGCGCGAGTTCCGCTGGCCCGAGCTGGGGGACCGGTTCAACTGGGCGGTCGACTGGTTCGACGCGTTCGCCCGCGGCAACGACAACGACGCGCTGGTGGTCGTGGAGGAGGACGGCTCGGAGGCCCGGCTGACCTTCGACGAGATGGCGCGCCGCTCCGACCAGGTGGCCGCGTGGCTGGCCCAGCAGGGAGTACGCCGCGGCGACGCGGTGATCGTGATGCTGGGCAACCAGGTCGAGCTGTGGGAGACCATGCTCGCGGTGATGAAGCTCGGCGCGGTGATCATGCCGACCACCACGGCGGTGGGCCCCTCGGACCTGGTGGACCGGATCGAGCGCGGCGGGGCACGGCACGTGATCGCCAACCCGGCCGACGCCGGCAAGTTCGACCAGGTGCCCGGCGACTACACGTGCATCGCGGTCGGGGCGTGCGAGGGCTGGGCCGACCTGCGCGGCGCCTACGACCTCGGCGAGGTGCGGCTCGAGCACCCCGGCACGGCACCGCAGGACCGGCTGCTGCTCTACTTCACCTCCGGCACCACCAGCCGCCCGAAGCTGGTCGAGCACACCCAGGTCTCCTACCCGGTGGGGCACCTGACCACGATGTACTGGTTGGGCATCGGTCCCGGCGACGTACACCTGAACATCTCCTCGCCCGGGTGGGCCAAGCACGCCTGGTCGTGCTTCTTCGCCCCGTGGATCGCCGAGGCGACGATCTTCATCTACAACTACGCGCGCTTCGACCCGGCCGCCCTGCTGGCCCAGCTGCGCGACAAGCAGGTGACCAGCTTCTGCGCCCCGCCCACGGTGTGGCGGATGCTGATCAACGCCGACCTGTCCGGCGGCCCGGGCACGCTGCGCGAGGTGATCGGCGCCGGCGAGCCGCTGAACCCCGAGGTGATCGAGCAGGTGAAGCGGGCCTGGGGGCTCACCCTGCGCGACGGCTACGGCCAGACCGAGACCACCGCCCAGGTCGGCAACACGCCGGGGTCGGCGGTCAAGCCCGGGTCGATGGGCCGGCCGCTGCCGGGCGTGCCGGTGGTGCTGGTCGACCCGGTCTCCGGCAAGCCGGTCACCGCGCCCGGTGAGGGGGAGATCTGCCTGGACCTGGACGCCGAGGGCGCCGGGCGACCGCTGCCGCTGATGACCGGCTACCAGGGCGACGCCGCCCGCAACGACGAGGCGATGGCGGGCGGTTTCTACCACACCGGCGACGTGGCCACCCTCGACGAGGACGGCTACATCACCTACGTCGGCCGCACCGACGACGTGTTCAAGGCCTCGGACTACAAGATCAGCCCCTTCGAGCTCGAGAGCGTGCTGATCGAGCACCCGGCTGTGGCCGAGGCGGCGGTGGTGCCGGCTCCCGACGAGATCCGGCTGGCGGTGCCCAAGGCCTACGTGGTGCTCGCTCCGGGGCACGAGCCGACCCGGGAGACGGCGTACGACATCCTGCGGTTCGCCCGCGAGCACCTGGCGCCGTACCAGCGGGTGCGCCGCATCGAGTTCGCCGAGCTGCCCAAGACCATCTCCGGCAAGATCCGGCGGGTCGAGCTGCGCGCGCGGGAGAGCGAGCTGGCCGCCGGCGTCGCCGGCGAGGGTCGGCCGGCGGACTCGAACGAGTGGCGCGACGACCAGTTCCCCGAGCTCCGGTCGAGCGGGTCCGGCGGGTAGCACCGTGCGCGCCTGGCGGAGCGCCGGCGACGGCCTGAGCGGACTGCGGTGGGAGGAGCTGCCGGAGCCCGAGCCGGGGCCGGGCGAGGTGCGCGTGCGGGTGCGGGCGTGCGGGGTGTGCCGCACCGACCTGCACGTGGTGGAGGGGGACCTCCCGGTGCACCGCAGCCCGGTCGTGCCCGGTCACGAGGTGGTCGGTGAGGTGGACGCGCTCGGCTCGGGCGTACGCCGCTTCACGCTGGGAGACCGGGTCGGTATCGCGTGGCTGCGGCACACCTGCGGCACGTGCCGGTGGTGTCGCGCCGGTCGGGAGAACCTGTGCGAGGAGTCGCGCTACACCGGCTGGGACGCCGACGGCGGCTACGCCGAGCATGCGGTGGTCCCGGCCGGTTACGCCTACCGGCTGCCCGACGACCTCCCCGACGAGCAGGCGGCACCGCTGCTGTGCGCGGGGATCATCGGGTACCGGTCCCTGCTGCGCGCGAACCTGCCGCCCGGCGGTCGGCTCGGCCTCTACGGTTTCGGCGCCAGCGCGCACCTGACCGCCCAGGTGGCGCTGGCCCAGGGCGCCGAACTGCACGTGCTCACCCGCGACCCGGTCGCCCGCGCGCTGGCCCTCGAGCTGGGAGCGAGATCGGCCGGTGCCGCTGCCGACGCGCCACCGGTCCCGCTGGACGCGGCGATCTGCTTCGCGCCGGCCGGCGAGCTGGTGCCGGTGGCGCTGGCCGCGCTCGCCCCGGGCGGCACCCTCGCAGTGGCCGGGATCCATCTCTCCGACATCCCCGCGCTGGACTACCAGCGGCACCTGTTCCGGGAGCGGACGCTGACCAGCGTCACCTCCAACACCCGTGCCGACGGCGAGGCGCTGCTGCGGCTGGCGCCCCGGCTCGGGGTGCGGGCCACGGTGACCGGCTACCCGCTGTCGGCTGCCGACCGGGCGCTGGCGGACCTGGCCGCCGACCGGGTGCGCGGTGCCGCGGTGCTCACCGTGTGAGCCCTACTGGCCCTTGCGCTGGACCGGGATCATCCGCGCCTGCGCGTCCCGACCGGTGTCGGCGGGCACCCGGATCTCCAGGACGCCGTCGGCGTAGGTCGCGGTGACGTCCTCGGGCTGCACCCCGCGCGGCACGCTGACCGTGCGCCGGAACGACCCGTAGTGGAACTCGCGGTGCGTCTTGTCCCCGGTGTCGTCGCGGCGCTCCTCGCGTCGCTCCCCGCTGATCGTCAGCCGGTCGCCGACGAGCTCGATCGCCACGTCGCGGTCGGGGTCGATGCCGGGTAGCTCGGCACGCAGCACGTAGGTGTCGTCGTCGACGAAGTCCTCGACCCGGACGTACGGCGCCAGCCCGAGCCCGCGGATGTTGAACGGGCTGTTCGACTCCAGCCACTCGAGCATCTCGGTCATCGGCGTGCTGCGCAGCCCCGCGCGACCCGGCCGGGTCTCCTTGGACTCCTTGGGGGCGATGTTGGCCATGGCGTCTCCTTCCCTCGGGACCAGACTGGGACGGTCGCCGCGGCGTCCCTAGGGCCGAACGGCCCGTGGGTGCGGGTGCATCTCCCAGACCAGCACCTCGGCGCCCTCCGGGCCGGCGGTGAGCGTCGCCGGCGCCGCGCCGGTGAGGCGTACGGCGTCGCCGGCGACCAGCTCGACCGGGCCTTCGAGGGCTCCGCTGCCGCGGGTAAGGAACAGGTGCACCGAGGGAGCGGCAGGGACGGCCAGCCGGGCTTCCGGCGCCGGACGGGCGGCGTGCAGCGCGGCGGGGACTCCGCGAAGCCGAGGCAAGGCCCTCGTGCGGTGACCAGCGGCGTCGTCGCCGTCGTCGCCGTCGTCGGCGTCGTCCCGGGCGAGGCCCGAGGCGAGCAGCACCCAGCCGCCCCCGGCGAGGGCGGCGGAGGCGTCGCGTTGCTGGTAGCGCGGGGTCTGCGCCCCGGCGTCGTCGGCGGCCAGCCACATCTGCACGAAGCGCACCGGGCGACCGCCGGGATCCGGGTCGGCGTTGCGCTCGGCGTGCACCACCCCGTCGCCGGCGCTCATCACCTGCACCGTGCCGGGCTGCAGCACGCCGCGGTGGCCGGTGGAGTCGACGTGACTCAGCGCGCCGTCGAGCACCCAGGTGACGATCTCGGTGTCGCGGTGCTCGTGGTCGTCGTAGCCGGCTCCGGCCGCGACCAGCTCCTCGTTGTGCACGCGCAGGCAGCCGAAGCCGACGTTGCCGGGGTCGTAGTGCGGGCCGAAGGAGAACGAGTGCCACGCGGTGATCTGCTCGCCGCGCGTCACGAAGCGGTCGGCGCCGCGGCGTACCTCCACCTGCGGCGCCGGGACGGGTTGAGCGTGCATGCCCCCAGGATGCCCGGGGCATCGACCCCGCCGTCGCTGGGTATGCCCTGCCCCATGACCCACGACCTTGGTTCCCACCCGGCGCAGTCCGAAGGCGCCGCGGCCGGCGTCGCGCGCACCACCCGCGTGATCGCCGACCTGATCCGGCTCGCCACCCTGCTCAGCGGCGTGGCCGCGCTGGTGTTCTTCGGCGGACAGGGCGCGATCTCGTTCTTCGTGCTGTTCGCCGTGCTGCTGCTGCCCCGCTGGCTCGACGTGGCGCACCCCTTCGACATGGTCTTCTGCGCGACGATGCTGGTCGCGGCCTGGGCGCGTCAGCAGCACTGGTACGCCTCGGTGTCCTGGGTCGACGAGGCGGTGCACGCGGTGACGCCCGGCGCCGCAGCGGTCGCGACGTACCTGATGCTCGCGAAGCTGGAGCTGCTCCCCGACGTCTACGAGCAGATCCGCGCCACCCGCCGCTTCTCGCTGGTCCTGTTGGTGACGATCATCGGGCTCGGGCTGGCGGCGGTGTGGGAGTTCTGGGAGTGGATCGAGGAGCAGTTCGCTCCCAAGAGCACGCTGGTCGGCTACGACGACACCATCTCCGACATGGCGCTCGGCGGCGCCGGGGCGCTCGTGCTCGGCGTCCTGCTGCTGGTCTGGTTCCGGATCCGCCCACGCGGTGCGGAGAGCTCGGCGCACTGAGGGCGCCGGCGAGCGGCTACGCGGACCGCGCGCTCCCGAGCGTGTCCGCACCGAGGATCTTCGGCGCCCCCTCCTCGTAGAAGGCGTCCACGTCCTCGAGCTCGAAGCCGGCGCTGCCGACCTGCTCGGCGATGCGTCGGGTCAGGTGGCACCCGCCGGCCAGCCGCTTCTGCAGCGGCTCGAGGCGGTGCTGCCAGCGCGCGACCGACGCGTCGGGGGCGAGCCCGTGCTCGAGGAAGTGCAGCCGCCCGCCCGGCTTGAGCACCCGCCGCAGCTCGGCCAGCGCCGCGTCCAGGTCGGGGATGGTGCACATCGTCCACGTCGAGAGAGCGGAGTCGAAGCGGTCGTCCTCGAACGGCAGCCGCTGGCCGTCCAGGCCGGCGCGCCGCACCGGGACCCGGCTCGCGCTGACCCGGTCGTCCGCGAGCCGCCAGGCCAGATCGGACGGCTCGACCGCGGTGACGCCGGTGACCGCGGCCGGGTAGTGCGGGACGTTCAGCCCGGAGCCGAACCCGATCTCGACCACCTCCCCGGTCAGCGGCGCGCAGACCCGGTCGCGCAGCGGGCCGACCGCCGGGCCGGCGGCGCAGGCGACGTTGATCAGCCGGGGCAGGACGTGGTCGCGGTAGAGACCCATCCTCACAGTATGGCCGCGATCTCCGTCCCCTGCCGGATAGCGCGCTTGGCGTCCAGCTCGGCGGCGACGTCGGCTCCGCCGACCAGGTGTACGCCGGGGCGCCGGGAGCCGGGTGCAGCCGCGCCGGCGGCCAGCAGGTCGTCGTGGAGCTGCCGGACCGGCTCCTGCCCCGCGCACACCACGACCGTGTCCACGGCGAGGACCCGCGTCTCGGTGGCGTCCTGCCCAGCGCCGTCCTGCCCGGC
>DASSVD010000084.1:0-3645 GCA_035706365.1 Nocardioidaceae bacterium | reverse complement strand
CCACCGCAACCGGGCGGAGATCCGGGAGATCTTCCGGCAACGGATGGGTGCCTCGGGTCGAGCGGCACCAGACGATCTGACCGACGACCCCGGCGAGCTCGCGAACGCCGCGCGGCTGCACCTTCGCGAGAAGTTCCTGCGCGCCAGGATGGCGGTCTCGGGCGCCAACTTCGCTGTCGCCGAAACGGGAACCCTCGTCGTGGTGGAGTCCGAGGGCAACGGCCGGATGTGCCTGACCCTGCCCGAGGTACTGGTCAGCGTGGTCGGCATCGAGAAGGTGCTGCCCACCTACGCCGACCTCGACGCGTTCCTGCAGCTGCTGCCGCGCTCGTCGACCGGTGAGCGGATGAACCCCTACACCTCGCTGTGGTCGGGCACCACCGAGGGCGACGGCCCGCAGGAGGTGCACGTCGTGCTCCTCGACAACGGCCGGACCCGCGCGCTCGCCGACGAGGTCGGCCGCCAGGCGTTGCGGTGCATCCGCTGCTCGGCGTGCCTGAACGTGTGCCCCGTCTACGAGCGCACCGGCGGCCACTCCTACGGCTCGGTCTATCCAGGACCGATCGGCGCGATCCTCAACCCGCTGCTGCGCGGGGTCGGCCACGACGACCAGATCGACTCGCTGCCCTACGCCTCGTCGCTGTGCGGGGCCTGCTTCGAGGTGTGCCCGGTGCGGATCGACATCCCCTCGGTGCTGGTCGACCAGCGCGCCCAGGTGGTCGACGCGCACCGGGGACGGCGTGCGGGAGGTGCCAAGGCTCGGCTGCCCAAGGCCGAGGCGGTCGCGATGAAGGCGGCCTCGTGGGCGTTCTCGGCCGGGTCGCGGATGGCGCTGGCGGAGCGGGCCAACGGCGTCGCGGCGCGAGTGGTCGACCAGTTGGGTCGGCGTACCCTTCCGGGCGGTCGGCGGGCACTGTCCCGGCTGCCGTGGCCGGGCTCGGCCTGGACCGACGCCCGCGACCTGCCCGCGCCGCCCCGCGAGTCGTTCCGCGCCTGGTGGCGACGCACCGGCGGCGGCCGGGAGGAGGAGCGATGAGCGCGCGCGAGGAGATCCTGGCTGCGGTACGCCGGGCCGTGGCGCCCATCGACGGGAGCACAGAGCGACCCTGGGCCGACGTGCCGCGCGGCTACCGCGACCGCTCGACCAGGGACGGCGAGACCGACGGGCGCGCCGCCGTGCTCGACCGGTTCGCCGAGCGGGTCGCGGACTACCGCGCCACCGTGGTCCGCTGCACCGAGGCGGAGCTGCCCGACGCGGTGCGCGGCGCGGTCGGCGACGCCGGCACGGTGCTGGTCGCCGATGGCCTCCCCGAGGAGGTGGCGGGGCGGCTCGAGCACGTGGTCCGCGACCGGCAGACACCCGCCCTCGAGCTCGACCGCGTCGACGCGGTCGTCACCGGCGCCACCGTCGGGATCGCGGAGACCGGCACCATCGTGCTCACCCACGGGCCGGCCGAGGGCCGGCGCGCGATCTCGCTGGTGCCCGACGTGCACGTGTGCATCGTGCGCGCCGACCAGGTGGTGACCGGCGTGCCCGAGGCGGTCGCCCTGCTCGACCCGGGCGACGGCGAGCGGCGTCCGCAGACCTGGATCAGCGGCCCGTCGGCGACCAGCGATATCGAGCTGGACCGGGTCGAGGGTGTGCACGGCCCGCGCACGCTGCACGTGCTGCTGGTGGGCTGAGCCGGCCGTCGGTCAGCGTGGCGCCATCCGCAGCGCGCCGTCCATCCGGATCACCTCGCCGTTGAGGTAGTCGTGGTCGAGGATCGACAGCGCGAGCTGGGCGTACTCGTCCGGGCGCGCCAGCCGCTGCGGGAACGGCACCCCGGCGGCGAGCCCGGCGCGGAACTCCTCCGACACGGTGGCCAGCATCGGGGTGTCCACGATGCCCGGCGCGATCGCGCACACGCGGATGCCGTACTGCGCGAGGTCCCGCGCCGCGGGCAGGGTCAGCCCGACGATGCCGCCCTTGGAGGAGGAGTACGCCGCCTGGCCGACCTGGCCGTCGTAGGCGGCGATCGAGGCGGTGTTGACGATCACCCCGCGCTGCCCGTCCTGGTCCGGCTCGGTGGCGGCGATCTGCTCGGCGGCCACGGCGAGCACGTTGAAGGTGCCGACCAGGTTGACCTGGACGACCTTGGCGTACACCCCGAGGTCGTGCACCCCCTTCTTGCCCAGGATCCGCATCGAGGGACCGATGCCGGCGCAGTTGACCACGGTTCGGAGAGGTACGTCGGCCGCCGCGGCCTGCTCGACTGCGGTCCGCACCTGCGCCTCGTCGGTGACGTCGGTGGGCACGTAGCTGACCCCCTCCAGCTCCGGAGCCTCCTCGACCGCGGCGGGCAGGTCGAGCCCGAAGACCTGCACGCCCCGCTTGGCCAGCGCTTGCGCGGTGGCGTTGCCCAGGCCGGAGGCCGCTCCGGTGACGATCGCGGCGGTGCTGTCGAGCTGCATCAGTTCTCCTTCGAAACGGTCAGGGTGCCCCGGTCGGCGTCGTCGGCGGCCAGGGCGCGTCCGATGACCAGGCGCTGGATCTGGTTGGTGCCCTCGAAGATCTGCATGACCTTGGCCTCGCGCATGAACCGCTCGACCGGGAAGTCGCGGGTGTAACCGTAGCCACCGAGCACCTGGACGGCGTCCATGGTCACCTTCATCGCGTTGTCGGTGGCGACCAGCTTGGCGATCGAAGCCTGCTTGGAGAACGGCAGCCCGCGGTCCTTCAGGCGCGCGGCGTGCAGCACGGTGGCCCGCGCGGACTCCACCGCCGCGGCCATGTCGGCGAGCACGAACGCCAGCCCCTGGTGCTCGATGATCGGCTTGCCGAAGGTCTCCCGGCCCTTGGCGTAGGCGACCGCGTGGTCGAGGGCGGCCTGGGCCAGCCCGGTCGCGACGGCGGCGATCCCGAGACGGCCGGAGTCCAGCCCCTCCAGGGCGATGGCCAGACCCTCGCCCTCGGCACCGATCCGGCGCTCGACGGGGATCCGAACGTCGTCGAACCGCATGGTCGCGGTGGCCGACCCGGTCAGACCCATCTTCTTCTCGGGCGGGTCGGCGTACAGACCGTCTGCGTCGGCGGGGACCAGGAAGCAGCTGATCCCGGTGCGTTCGTCGCTGGTGCGTGCCATCACCGTGTAGAAGTCGGCGTGCCCGCCGTGGGTGGTCCAGGCCTTGGCGCCGGAGAGCACGTACCCGTCGCCGTCGCGGCGGGCCCGGGTGCGCATCGCCGCCGGGTCGGAGCCCGCGTGCGCTTCGGACAGGCAGTACGCGCCGAGCAGGTCGCCACCGAGCAGGTCCGGCAGCCAGGTCCGCTTCTGCTCCTCGGTCCCGCGGGTGACCAGCCCGAAGCACGACAGCGCGTGCACGCTCGTGCCCACCCCGACGCTGGCCCACGCGGACGCGATCTCCTCCAGCACCTGCAGGTACACCTCGTAGGGCTGGCCCCCGCCGCCGTACTCCTCTGCGTAGGGCAGGCCGAGCACGCCGGCCTGGCCGAGCAGCCGGAATGCCTCGCGCGGGAACGTCTCGGTGGCCTCGGCCTCGGCCACCTGCGGCAGCAGCTCGCGGGTAGCCAGGTCGCGGACCAGCCGCAACAGGTCGACGGCCTCCTCGCTGGGCAGGACGCGGGACGCGGGCATCGGGGCTCCT
>DASSVD010000083.1:0-5907 GCA_035706365.1 Nocardioidaceae bacterium | reverse complement strand
GGCACGACCCGTCCGGATGAACTGACGCAGACCCCACAGCACCCACAGCACGACCCGCAGCCAGCGGCTGCACGATCACCCGGGCGCCCGCCGCCACGACGATCGGGCGCCCGGGACACGACGAAGGGCCAGCCGGCGAACCGGCTGGCCCTTCGTCGTCGTTCAGCTGGCCGCGGTCAGGACATCCCGACCGGGCGGCCGAGGCTCACGCCCTGCTCGCCGCCCTGGTCAGCGGGCGCGGCCAGGCGCGCGGAGCTGGACCGCGGCGGCGGCGGGGCCTTGCGCAGGCACCCGGAGCCGAGGCCGAGGTTGACCAGGTTCGCGGCGTCGCCCTTGCCCCAGATCGCCTTGGCGTCGTGCATCGTCGGGAACATGACCTGCGACTTCGCGCGGACGTGCCCCATGCCCATCGAGTGGCCGATCTCGTGCATCAGCAGCTGGCCGCGGGTGCCGGCGTACCCGTAGGGCTTGCCCATGCCGAAGCCCTTGTCGAACTTCTGGTACAGCTTGGCGTCGAGCAGCACGAACCCGTCGTACAGGTAGCCCGGGCCCTTGGCGTAGGGCCGCCACGCCCACGCGCCGCCGTAGCCCGCGCGGCCGGTGTTGCCCAGCCAGCTGCTCTGCTTCGGGTTCGCCCAGGCGATCACCAGGTCGGTGCCCTTGGGGTTGCGGCGGTCGTCGTCGGGGACCACGCGGGTCTTGCCGAGGTAGCGGAACCGCTGCCCGGACTGCGCGGTGACCCGCTGGAGCGCTTGGCGCACCTCGCGCTTCGCGCTGGCCGGGGCCTTGGCGAGGTTGAGGCGGTAGGTGATCGTCTGGCACGGGTTCCAACGGAACTTCGAGCTCATCAGGTACTTGTGCTGGCTGCGCTTGCCGGTGCTGACGATGTTGATCCTGCCGACCGGCTCGACGGCGCGCTTGAGCTTCTTGTGCGCCGGCGCGACGACGCGGTACGCCGTGCGCCCGACGTAGAGGTCGGTCGCGAGCGGGATGTCGAAGCGGCCGTTCTTCTTCGAACGGCCGGCGGCCGCCTTGACCCAGGTCTTGCCGATGCGGCGCTCCACCCGAACGGGGCGCGCCACGTGCGGCCGGACCCGGCCGGTGACGGCGACGTCACGGTCGGCCTTGACCCGGGCGTGGGTGGTGTCGGCGTTGACGCTGGAGCGGCGTGCTGCCGCGGCGTCGGCGGACTGGGTGGCCCCCAGGGTGGCCACGACGGACAGTGCGGCAACGACCGCACCGAGACGAAGGGTTAGTGCGCGTGTCACCGAAAAGCCTCGCTCAAGGTGTTCGAAGGGTGCGTGGGAACGCGGGATGGGTGCGACAGGTGTGCAGCACAAGTAAAACCTGAACGCGGACGTTCCGCCACAAGGTTCCGCAAAGCGGGCGGCGCGCAACAACTGCTGCGGGGTCTCGACGGTCTCGACGGTCTCGACAAGCTCGACCAACCGGGGGCCCGTGGGGGGCTCGACGGTCTCGACAAGCTCGACCAACCGGTCAGGGTGAGAGCAGCGCCCGCACCACGCGCTCGGCGGCGTGGCCGTCCTGGTGGTACTGGTAGCGGCGGTTGAAGTCCGCGATCTGCTCGGCGTACGCCGCCCGCAGCGCCGGCACGTCGCGCAGTGCGGCGACCACCTCGTCCGCGGACTCGAGCATCGGCCCGGGCGCCGTGTCGGTGTAGTCGAAGAGGAACCCCCGCACCGGCCCGGAGTAGTCGGCCAGGTCCGGCACCAGGAACACCATCGGCTTGCCGGTCAGCGCGAAGTCGAAGCGCAGCGAGGAGTAGTCGAGCACCGCAACGTCGACGGCCAGGATCAGGTCGTTGACCTCGGGGTAGTCGGTGACGTCGAGCAGCCGGCGCCGCCCCGCGCCGAGCCGCTGCCCCTCCCGAGCGTGGAACCGGTGTCCCCGCAGCAGCAGCACGTAGTCCTCGCCGAGCACTTCCGAGGCCGCTTCGAGGTCGAGGTGGGCGTCCAGCTGCGCGGCGCGGTGCGCGGTGGCCAGGTGGTCGCGGAAGGTGGGCGCGTAGAGCACCGCGGTCTGGTCGGGACGGATCCCGAGCTGCTCACGGACCCGCGCGCGAGTGTCCTCGGCGTCCCGGGCGGACAGCGCGTCGTCGCGGGGGTAGCCCTGGTCGTGGATCGGCCCGTCGTAGGCGTACTCGCGGCGGTAGTGCTCGTTCATCTCCGGGACCGGGGTGAGGATCAGGTCCCACTTCGCGGCGGTGCGCTGCAGCTCGGCACGGATCTGCCGCTCGGTGAAGCCCTTCGCCCGCCACTGCACCAGCCCCATCGACTTGGCCGGGTAGCCGTGGAAGGTCTGCAGGAACCGCTGTCCCGGCTGCTTGACGAACCAGTCGTCGAAGTCGATGTTGTTCACCAGGTAGCCGGCCGACCCCAGCACGGCGTACCACTCCCGGCTGCGGAGCAGCACCGGTGACGCCCCCGCGGGCAGCCGCGTGGCGAAGTCGGCGACGCCCCAGCGCAACCGCAGGTGCGGGTGCTCGCGGCGCAGCTGGTCGTGGATCGCGCGCTGGCTGTCGGTGGCGGTCTCGCCGGTGTAGCTCTGCAGGTAGACGGTGTCGGGCTCGACGCGGTGCCCGGCGTCGGCGTAGTGCTCCTGCAGCAGCTGTTGGGCGCGCGGCCCCAGCTCGTCGTCGGCCAGCGGCGGAAGCAGGTGTACGCCGAGGCGGCGGCGCGGGGTCTGCCGGGCGCGGACCCGGATGCGGTCGCCTCGCAGCTCGAGCGGCGCGGCGGCGACCAGGTCCTCGGCGACCACGATCCGACGGGTGACCGGGTCGTGGTCGCGGGTGCCGTAGCGGAGCAGCAGCTCGTAGCCGCCGCAGGGGGCGACGGTCTCCCCCAGGCCCCACTCGTCGCAACGTAGCGGGATCCGGACCCGGGTGTGCGCGCCGGGGGCCAGCGCGCGCGGGGCGAGGCCGGTCTCCTCACGCCCGGGCAGGGTGACCCGATCGCCACGCAGCAGCAGCGTCCAGCGGTCCGGTGCGGCGCCGAGCCAGCCCAGGTCGACGATCAGCTCGTCGGCGGCTTCGCCCTCGGCGGATGCATCGCTGACCAGCCGCACCGCGCGGACCACTGCGCGCAGTGCGGTCTCCTCGACGGTGGCGGCTCCGCCGCGACCGGCGCGCCACACCAGGTGGTCCCGGTCGGGGCCGGGATCGGCGCCGAGCACGGCCCGGTGCTCGTCGCCGTGCTCGTCGAGCACGACGAGGGTCCACGTCGGCTCCTGGTCGTCGCCATTGGCGAAGTCAACGTCGGGCAGGGTCACGTCGAAGGTCGGCCCGTGCGGCCCGCGCACCAGCGGCGCCTGGGCGCACGCGCCGGAGGGGTGGCGCAGGGCGACCTCGACGGCCGGGACGCGGAGGTCGGTGAGGGCACCGCGGACGGTCCGCCGCGACACCTCGGGTCGGGTCAGCACCGCGGCCGGGGCCTCCACGTCGATGCGCACGCCGTCGCCGTCCGGGGAGGGCCCCCAGGCGAGGCCGCCGCTGAGCCGGCGCGGACGCTCGCCGACGGTGCCGTTGTGGTCGCGGTGGTTGATCGTGCCGAAGCGGGTGACCCCGCCGTTGCTGAGCATCAGCTCGAGGTGCCACGCGGCGCCGCGGCGTACCGCCTCGGCCTGCACCTGCAGGGTGAACGCGCCGTGCGCGTGGTCGGTGTGCCGCTCCCGGGCGAAGCGGTCGACCGCGGGGTCGATCGCCGAGCGGACCCCGAGCGGAACCCGCTGGCCACGGTCGTCGACCAGGGTCGCCGCGAGCGTGGAGCCGGTAGACGTGACGTGGCGGGCGTACGCGAACACGTCGAGCTCGAGGGTGTCGTCGTCGGTCCAGCGGATCCGGCGCAGCGAGGCGACCAGCGGACTCTCTGTCGCGGTCAGCTGCAGGTCGGGGTCGGGCACGAGCAGCTCGTCCGGCGGCTCGGGCAGGCCGAGCCGCTCCCGGTCGGCGAAGACCCGGCCGTCGCGGACCCGGGTGGGCACCTCGGGGCCGTGCAGCCGGCCGTCGAGCACGAAGTCGGCCAGCGCGTCGCGCTCGTCGAGAGTGGCCAGCCGCAGCGCCACTCGCGTGCGCCAGGGCAGCGAGAGCCAGGTGTCGTCCTCGGCCTGCGCGACCAGCCGGCCGGCGGTGGCGACCAGCGTCTCCCACTGGTCCTCGTCGGCGCGTTCGACGTCCTCGAGGAACTCCGCCAGCCGGGTCAGCGCGCTGCTCAGCCAGGCGGCGGCCGGGGCGTCCAGCGTCGGGTCGGCGAGCAGCTCCTCGGCCTGCTCGACCCCGCGTACCCACGGGTCCAGCAGGTGCAGCCGCCGCCGCACGGTGCCGAAGGCGACCGGGCCGTCCCCGCCGCCCAGCGGGGCGGCGCGCAGCAGCAGCGATCCGGGCTGCGTGTCGATCCGGTCCGCAGCCAGCAGCGCCCGCAGCAGCAGCGGCTCGACCGGCGCGCCCGGCTCCTCGGGCACCGCGAAGGCGTGCTCGTCCCAGAAGGATCGGCGTACCACGACGCTGTCGGGGGTCAGGGCGCCGGCGGCCTGCGGTACGTCGGCCAGCCGCACGCCGGAGGTCTCGCGCAGTGTCGGGTGCACCACCGCGAGGTCGGACCCGGAAGCCTCGAGGCCGCGCAGCACCCGGGTCAGCAGCGCGTCGTCGCGCGGCTCCTGGTCGCCCGGGCCGCCCGGCTGGCCTTGCGGCTGGTCGCCCGCGAGCAGCACGTAGTCGGACTCGAGCGGCGCGTCCGGCAGGTCCGCGGTGGGCTGCGGGCCGGTCGAGGAGTCCGTGGCGGCGGCCGCCGGGCCGCGGCGGGTCATCCGGCGCAGGCCGCGACGCACCAGGTCGGTCCGCGGTCCGGGGGGCATCGGCGGTCCTCGAGATCGGCGGGGCAGAACGGTGTGCGCAGCCTATATTGTCGCGGTCTCCGGCCCGGACACCCGACATCGCCACGCTCGTGGGGGCCGTTCGGTGCCCGGCCGGTAGGCTCGCGGCCCATGACCCGCACCCTGCTGCTCGTGACCGGCGCCGGCCGCAGCGGCACCAGCACCATGGCGGGGGCGCTGCACCACCTCGGCGTACACGTGCCCGGGCCGCACCTGCAGGCCAACGCCTCCAACCCGCGCGGGTTCTACGAGTCGCGCTGGTCGGTGCAGTTCCACAACCAGCTGCTCAAGCGGGTGCACGTGTCGATCGCCGACGGCCGACCGCAGGCCGCGGAGCTGGTGCGAGAGGCGGTCACCGACGCCGACGGGGCACGGCTGCGGGCGTGGATCGCCGAGCACACCGACGGCCACGACGTCACCGTGGTCAAGGACCCCCGCACCACCTGGACGCTGCCGGAGTGGTCGGCGGCCGCGGAGGAGCTCGGGCTGCGCCCGGCGTTCGTGGTGATGCTGCGGCACCCGGCCGAGGTGCTCGGCAGCCGCGCCACCCACTACAAGGCGGGGTTGGAGTCGATGGGCGAGGCCGGCTACGCGACCCGCAACCTGGCCGGCTGGACCAACGCGCTGCTGATGGTCGAGCGCGGCACGCGGGGGCATGCGCGCAGCTTCGTGCGCTACGACGACCTGCTCTCGGACTGGCGTACGGCGCTGGGCGCTGCGGCGCAGGACCTGGGGATCGACCTCGACGTGGACGCGAGCCACGCACGGGCCGGGGAGCACCCGGTGGACGGCTTCATCGACCCGGACCTCGCCCGGCACAAGCTGACCTGGACCGATGTGGACGTGCTGCCGGACCTGGAGGCGGTCGCCAGCCAGGTGTGGACCGCCTGCGAGCGGCTCGCCGAGCGGCACGGCGCCGACGACGACGCGCAGCAGGAGCTGGACGTGGCGGGTGCGCGCTACGCGGCGATGTACCGCGCGGCCGAACTGCTCTCCCGCGACGCGATCACCGCCGAAGTG
>DASSVD010000082.1:0-19547 GCA_035706365.1 Nocardioidaceae bacterium | reverse complement strand
CTGGCCCGGCAGCAGTCACCGGACCTCGGCCTGGTGGTCGCGCGCATCGACGTCGACTACAAGCGGCCGATCCTGTTCCGCAGCGCGCCGTACCAGGTCGAGTCCTGGGTCACCCGCGTCGGCCGCTCGTCGTTCAGGCTGTCGTCGCAGATCCGCGACGGCGAGGTGGTGCTGTCCCAGGCCGAGGCGGTGCTGGTCGCCTTCGACCTGGCCGCTCAGCGCTCCCGGCCGCTGCTGCCCGGGGAGCGGGAGACGTTGGAGTCGGTGCTCGAGGCCTGAGCGGAGGGCTGTCCGGTGCCCGGGGCGGGGGTGAGGCCCAGCGTGCCGGCGCCCGCAGTGCTGTCGGCGCCGGGGTGGGTCTGCGGGTCGTCGAAGGTGTTCACCATGAACTGCGCCGCGTGGGTGACGTAGTCCCAGAACTGCGCCTCGTGCTCGGGGGAGAGGTTCGCCTCCTCCAGGCCGGCGCGGAAGTGCCGCAGCCAGTGGTCCTTCGCGGTCGGGGTCACCGCGAACGGCGCGTGCCGCATCCGGAGCCGGGGGTGGCCGCGTCGCTGCGAGTACGTCGTCGGGCCGCCCCAGTACTGCACCAGGAACAGGGTGAACCGCTCCGCGGCAGGGGCCAGGTCCTCCTCCGGGTACAGCGGCCGCAGCACCTCGTCGGTGGCCACCCCCTCGTAGAAGCGGTCCACGATCTTCGCGATCGTCGGGTAACCGCCGATCGCGTCGTAGAAGGTCTGTGTCTCGTTCCCGGCGCTGCTCACTTGTCTATTGTCACCAACCGGGCAAGAGTCGGAGACGATCACCCCCGACCCCGACAGCTGAAGGAGAGAGCACATGGCAACCACTCGCAAGGCCACGACGCACTGGGAGGGCTCGCTGTTCGAGGGCGCCGGCCGGGTCTCGCTGGAGTCCTCGGGCGTCGGCAGCTACGACGTCTCCTGGCCTGCGCGCGCGGAGGAGCCGGGCGGTAAGACCAGCCCGGAGGAGCTCATCGCCGGAGCCCATTCGGCGTGCTTCTCGATGGCCCTGTCCAACGAGCTGAACAAGGCCGGGACCCCGCCGCAGTCGCTGGACACCTCCGCCGACGTCAGCTTCGAGCCCGGCAAGGGGATCACCGGCATCCACCTGACCGTCACCGGTCGCGTGGAGGGGATCGGCGCCGAGGACTTCGAGAAGGCCGCTCAGGGCGCGAAGGAGAACTGTCCGGTCTCCCAGGCCCTCACCGGCACCACGATCACCCTGGACGCCACCCTGGCGTGAGGGCGGTCGCGGCACCGCAGCACGGCGGCCCGGCGCATCGCGCCGGGCCGTCGCGGCTTTGCACCCCCGCACGAGCCGCCCCGGTCGGGGACCGGGTGTGCGCGGGGTCAGCCGGACGTGGTGGATGCGCTGGAAGGGCGTGAGCCGTTCGCGTCGGCGGCCGAGCCCGCACCCGCCTCGGGGTCGCGGTGCCAGACCATGCGCTGGGGCAGCGGAATCTCGATGCCCTCGTAGTCGAAGCGGGCCTTGATCCGCTCGCGCATCTCGCGGGCGATCTCCCACTGCTCCATCGGCGCGGTCTTGAGCACCACCCGCATCAGCACGCCGTCGGGATCCAGCGACTGGACGCCCCACACCTCGGGCTCCTCGATGATCACGCGCTGGAAGTCCTCGTCGTCCCACAGTCCGTGGGCCACCTCGCGCAGCACGCTGCGCACCCGGTGCAGGTCCTCGTGGTAGGCCACCCGGATGTCCAGCACCGTGCGCGCCCAGTTCTGGCTCATGTTGCCCACACGCAGGATCTCGCCGTTGCGGACGTACCAGACCGTGCCGTCCACGTCCCGGAGCCGGGTCACCCGCAGGCTGACCGCCTCGACGGTCCCGACGGCCTCCCCGACGTCCACCACGTCACCGACGCCGTACTGGTCCTCGATGATCATGAAGATGCCGGCCAGGTAGTCCTTGACCAGGCTCTGGGCGCCGAAGCCGAGCGCCAGTCCGACGATTCCGGCGCTGGCGATCAGCGGCGCGACGTTGAAGCCGAGCTCGGAGATCGCCATCACCGAGACCATCGTCACGATCACCGCGGTGACGATGCTCTTGAGCAGCGAGCCCATCGCCTTGGCCCGCTGCACCCGACGTGCCGCCGACGTCGTGGCCGCCGCCGGTCGGGCGTCGGGTCGCTTGGAGCGGCCGAAGTGGGTGGGCATCATGCCCTCGGCCGCGCGGTTGGAGACCCGGTCGATCAGGCGGTGCAGCAGCCAGCGGACCAGGAACCCCAGCACGAGCAGCGCCAGGATCGCCAACGGCTTGCCGATCACCCAGTCCGAGGCGATCGCCAGGGTGTCGTTGTGGGTGACGTCCCAGGTGATGTTGCAGACGGTGCCGTTGTCGACGCTCTGGCAGACACTGGCATCGTTGAACGAGATCATGCCCATGCAGGCTACGAGACGTCGTCGCAACCGCCAAACGGGGTTCGATACCCTGGCACCGTGACGAAACGCCTCCACTCCGACCTGTCCCGGACCGTGCCCCGTCGTGTTGCGCGTGTCGCTCGCGCGGCGGTGCTGACCCCCGCAGTGCTTGCGCTGATGGCTGCCCCGGCGTACGCCGACACGCCCGCTTCGTGGCCGGACGTGGAGCCGATCTCCACGCTGCACGCGCTGCTGCTGCTCGGCGGCGTACCCGTGCTCCTGTTCGCGCTGATCGCGCTCGCGGTCTACGTACCCTCGATGGCCCGCGGTGACCACGAGGTGGGCTCCGACCGGTGGCAGGGCGGCGGCAACTGGTTCGGCGGGCCGCGTGAGGGCGTGGGCGCCACCGACAAGGTCGACCCTGCCGCGATCGAGGGCATGGACGAGTCCGAGAGGGGCGGTGCCAGTGTCCGCTGGTGACGCGTTCACGGCGGCCGAGCGCGCGGAGATCGACCGCGCCATCCGCGACGCGGAGACGGTGTGCCGCTACGAGTTCTCCGTCTACGTCGGCCGCTGCGAGGGCGAGTCCGCGCCGTTCGCGCGCAAGCTGCACGCCACCCTGACCGCACCGGACCGCTCCGTGCTGATCATGATCGATCCGCTGGCCCGGCTGCTGGAGATCGTCACCGGTGCGCAGGTGCGCCGCGACCTCGACGACGGCGAGGTGCGGCTGGCGGCCCTGTCGATGCAGGCCGCCTTCGCGGCCGACGACCTGGTGGGCGGGATCAAGCAGGGCGTCCTGATGCTGGCCGAGCACGCGCGCCGGCCGCCGATGCTGCACGCCGAGAGCTGAGCCGGCCGCCCGGGTCGCCGGGCGCGTCCCCGGTCGCCTCAGCTGCCTCGGTTTCCCCAAGGTCTGATGGTGAACCCGCACTTCCCACGACACGCAGATCGTGGGAAGTGCGGGTTCGGCTACATACCTTGGGAAACTACCGGGCCTCGCGCGCCTCGCTTGGGGAACTACCGGGCGTCGCGCGCCTGAGCCGCCAGCGCCCGCTCGAGGTCGGCGCGGCCCTCCTGGACGTAGCGCTTGGCGGCCGGGTTGGCGTCGGAGCGCTCCAGCCAGGCCGACACCGTGTCCAGCGTCTTCTGCGTGGGGATCGAGCGGGGGAACAGGAAGGTCAGCGCGACCGAGGCCCGCTGCACGCCCTTCTCCTCCCAGATCCGGGAGGCCATGTCGAGGTACTTCTCGACGTAGGGCGCCAGCAGCTCCTCCTGACCCGAGACCTGGAAGGCCAGCGCGATGCTGCGCTGGGTCTCGTTGGCCACGTCGTCCCGCACGACGGCAGCCTCCCACGCACGCTCCTTGGCCTCGGCCGAGGGCAGCACGGTGCGGGCGGCCGCGGCGCGCTCCTGACCGGAGATGGTCCGGTCACGCTCCAGCTCGGCGTCGATCGCGGCGTCGTCGACCCGCCCCGCGTGGGCCAGTGACTTCAGCAGCGTCCAGCGCAGGTCGGTGTCGATGCTCAGCCCGTCGAGGACCACGCTGCCGTCGTACAACCCCTGCACCATCGCCAGCCCCTCGTCGGACCCGGCGGCGGAGGCGAACGCCCGGGCCAGCGCGAGCTGGTGGTCGCTGCCGGCCTCGGCGTTCTCCAGCAGCTTGCGCAACCCCTGCTCCCAACGCAGCTTGGTCGCGTTGCGAGTCTCCGGTGCGGAGTAGGAGTCGACGGCGGTCCGGGCGTAGCCCAGCAGCGCGCTGACCGCGGTCAGGTCGGTCTCGGTGCCCACGCCGCGCAGCACCAGGGTCACGAAGTCGCTGGTGGACATCTCCGCGTCGCGGGTCATGTCCCAGGCCGCGCCCCAGCACAGCGCGCGGGCCAGCGAGTCCTCGAGCGCGTCGATGGAGCCGACCAGGCTGTCCAGCGACCGCTCGTCGAGGCGGATCTTCGCGTAGGTGAGGTCGCCGTCGTTGAGCAGCACCAGATCAGGCTGCTGCTCGCCGACCAGCTCCTCGATGGCGGTGCGCTCGCCGGAGATGTCGGTCTCCACGGAGGTACGCCGGACCAGCCGGCCCTCACGCTGGTCGTAGAGGCCGATCCCGATGCGGTGGCGGCGGATCGTCGGGAAGTCGGCGTGCGCGCCCTGCGCGACGGCGAAGGAGGTGAACCGGCCCTGGTCGTCGACGTCGAAGTCGGGGCGCAGCGTGTTCACGCCGGGGGTCTGCAGCCACTCCTTGGCCCAGGCGGCCAGGTCGCGGCCGGACTCGCGCTCCAGTGCACCGAGCAGGTCGCGCAGCTCGCTGTTGCCGAACGCGTGGGCCTTGAAGTAGGAGCGCAGCCCCTTGAGGAAGTCGTCCTCGCCAACCCAGGCGACCAGCTGCTTGAGCGAGGAGGCGCCCTTGGCGTAGGTGATCCCGTCGAAGTTCACCTCGACGGCCTCGAGGTCGTAGTTGTCGGCGGCGATCGGGTGGGTCGAGGGCAGCTGGTCCTGGCGGTAGGCCCAGTTCTTGCGGCCGTTGGTGAAGCCGGTCCAGGCCTCGGTGAAGCGCGAGGCCTTGGTCATCGCGTGGTGGCTGGCCCACTCGGCGAACGACTCGTTGAGCCACAGGTCGTCCCACCACTTCATGGTGACCAGGTCGCCGAACCACATGTGCGCCATCTCGTGCAGCACGGTGTTGGCTCGCTGCTCGTAGAAGGCGTGCGTCTGCCGGCTGCGCGGGAGGTACTCGTCGCGGAAGGTGACGCACCCGGCGTTCTCCATCGCGCCCATGTTGTACTCCGGCACGTAGAGCTGGTCGTACTTGTGGAACGGGTAGGGGTAGTCGAAGGCGTCCTCGAAGAAGGCGAACCCCTGCTTGGTGATCTCCAGCAGGTCCTCGACGTCGAAGTGCTCGGCCATGGACTGCCGGCAGTAGTGGCCCAGCGGGATCTCGCCGTGCTTGCCGGTGTAGGAGTCCAGCACCTCGTGGTACTCGCCGGCGACGAGGGCGGTGATGTAGGTCGACATCGGCTCGGTGGTCGGGAACGACCAGGTCGCCTTGCCGTCTCCGGCCGGGGCCGGCGTGGGGGTCGGGGCGTTGGAGACGACCTTCCAGCTCTCCGGAGCGGTCACGGTGAAGGTGAAGCGCGCCTTCAGGTCGGGCTGCTCGAAGGTGGTGTAGACGCGCCGGGCGTCGGGCACCTCGAACTGGGTGTAGGTGTAGACCCGGTCGTCGGCGGGGTCCACGAACCGGTGCAGCCCCTCGCCGGTGCGGCTGAAGGTGCAGTCGGCGACCACGCGCAGCTCGTTGTCGGCCTGGAGGTCGTCGAGGCGGATCCGGTTGTCGGCGTACACCTCCTCGGGGTCCAGCGAACGGCCGTTGAGGGTGACCTCGGAGATCCGAGCACCGACCAGGTCCGCGAACGTGCCGGCACCGGGGCTGCTGCACGAGAACCGGATGACCGTCGTGGAGCCGAAGGTCGTGTCCGAGGTGGTCAGGTCCAGGGCCACGTCGTAGGCGTCGACGGCCAGCAGTGCGGCGCGCTCGCGCGCCTCTTCCCGAGTGAGGTTGGTTCCAGGCATGGCTGCATCCTTGCACCTGGCCTGCGCGGGCGGAAACGCGGTTTGGGCTCTTCGGCGCGTCCGGGAAGAACCGGCACGGGGTTGGCGTTGTGCCCCACGAGGGTAGGAACCGTCTCGAACCCTGCCCGAACCGTGCCCACCGCCCCACGAGGAGAGCATCGATGGCCCCGTCCACCACACAGCCCAGCCCGTCTGCCGCAGACTCCGCCGCCCAGTCCCCGGGCCGCACCCCGGTCGACTTCTGGTTCGACCCGCTGTGCCCGTGGGCGTGGATGACGTCGCGCTGGATGCTCGAGGTGGAGAAGGTACGCCGCATCGACGCGTCCTGGCATGTGATGAGCCTGGCCTACCTCAACCAGGACAAGGACATCCCCGACGACTACCGGGAGATGCTCAAGCCCGCCTGGGGGCCCGTGCGCACCCTGATCGCGGCTTCCGAGCGTGAGGGCGACGGCGTCCTGCTGCCGCTGTACACCGCGATGGGCAACCGGATCCACCTGCAGGGCCGCCAGATCGATCGGGACCTGGTCGAGGAGTCGCTGGAGGAGGTCGGCCTGCCACGCGACCTCGCCGACGCGATGGAGGACACCTCCTACGACGAGGCCGTGATCAAGTCCCACCACGCTGGCATGGACCAGGTCGGCCAGGAGGTCGGCACTCCGGTGATCGCGCTGGAGGGCGTCGCGTTCTTCGGTCCGGTGGTGACCCCGGCCCCCAAGGGCGAGGACGCCGGCCGCCTGTGGGACGGCTGCGTGCTGGTCGCCTCCACGCCCGGCTTCTACGAGCTCAAGCGCAGCCGGGAGAAGGGCCCCGACTTCTCCTGACCCGCCTTCAATAGGATCAGCCCATGAGCAGCGCCCGCCCCGAGGCCCGTCGTAAGGTCCTGTCCGCCGTCGCCTGGCCGTACGCCAACGGCCCCCGCCACATCGGCCACGTCGCCGGCTTCGGCGTGCCCTCCGACGTGTTCAGCCGGTACATGCGGATGGCGGGCCACGACGTGCTCATGGTCTCCGGCTCCGACGAGCACGGCACCCCGATCCTGATCGCGGCCGACGAGGCGGGGGTCTCTCCGCAGGAGCTGGCCGACCGCAACCACCGGATCATCGTGGAGGACCTCGCCTCGCTCGGGTTGAGCTACGACCTCTACACGCGCACCACGACCCGCAACCACCACGCGGTCGTCCAGGAGCTGTTCCTGGGGGTGTACGAGAACGGCTACTTCGTCGAGGAGACGACGTACGGCGCGATCTCGCCGTCCACCGGACGCACCCTGCCGGACCGCTACATCGAGGGCACCTGCCCGATCTGCGGGTACGACGGGGCGCGCGGCGACCAGTGCGACAACTGCGGCAACCAGCTCGATCCGGTCGACCTGAAGAACCCGCGCTCGAAGATCAACGGCGAGACGCCGGAGTTCGTCGAGACCCAGCACTTCTTCCTCGACCTGCCGGCGCTGGCCGACGCATTGGGGGAGTGGCTGGACGAGCGCGAGGCGTCGGGCACCTGGCGGCCCAACGTGATCCGGTTCAGCCAGAACATCCTCTCCGAGATCCGGCCGCGGGCGATGACCCGCGACATCGACTGGGGCATCGCCGTGCCCCTGGAGGGCTGGCAGGAGAACCCGACCAAGAAGCTCTACGTCTGGTTCGACGCGGTGATCGGCTACCTGTCCGCCTCGATCGAGTGGGCCCGCCGGTTGGGCGAGCCCGACCGGTGGCGGGACTGGTGGAACCCCACGCCCCACCCGCAGGGGCAGGCCGAAGCGGGGTCCGCTGCCGAGACGGCGCTGTCCTACTACTTCATGGGCAAGGACAACATCACCTTCCACTCCCAGATCTGGCCGGCCGAGTTGCTCGCCTACTCCGGGAAGGGCTCCCGGGGCGGTAGCCCGCGCACCTTCGGCGAGCTCAACCTGCCCACCGAGGTGGTCTCCTCGGAGTTCCTGACCATGGAGGGGCGCAAGTTCTCCTCCTCCAAGCGCGTGGTGATCTACGTGCGCGACCTGCTCAGCCGCTACCAGCCCGACGCCTTCCGCTACTTCGTGGCCGCAGCCGGCCCGGAGAACCAGGACTCCGA
This sequence comes from Nocardioidaceae bacterium, assembly GCA_035706365.1. Taxonomy (GTDB): domain Bacteria; phylum Actinomycetota; class Actinomycetes; order Propionibacteriales; family Nocardioidaceae; genus Nocardioides_C. The sequence continues at coordinate 11,514 of DASSVD010000082.1, read as the reverse complement.
CTTCACCTGGGCCGAGTTCGTGCGCCGTACCAACGACGAGCTGGTCGCCGGCTGGGGCAACCTGGTCAACCGCACCGCCAACCTGATCGCCAAGAACTTCGGCGAGATCCCGCCCGCGGGCGAGCTCACCGACGCCGACCGGGCGCTGCTGGACCACGTCGCCGCCGCGTTCGGCACCGTCGGAGGGCTGATCGAGCGGCACCGACAGAAGCAGGCGATCGGCGAGGCGATGCGCACGGTGGCCGAGGTGAACAAGTACGTCTCCGACCACGAGCCGTGGAAGCTCAAGGGCGAGGACCAGCGGGCCCGGCTAGCCACCATCCTGCACGTCACGGTGCAGGCGGTCAGCGACCTGAACACCCTGCTCTCGCCGTTCCTGCCGCACAGCGCCAACGCCATCGACGCGATCCTGGGCGGCCCCGGCGACCTCGCGCCGATGCCGGAGATCCGGGAGGTCGACGACCTCGACGGAGGCACGCCGTACCCGATCCTGACCGGGGAGTACTCCACGCAGCGGCCCTGGGGCCGGGTCGACGTGGTCGCCGGCACCCCGATCGCCAAGCCGGCGCCGGTGTTCACCAAGCTCGACCGCTCCGTGGTCGATGAGGAGCTGGCAAGGCTGGGCGGCTGATGCTGCACCCGCAGGCGGAGGCGGCTCTCGCGCAGTGGCGCTCCGGGCCCAGCGTCACCGACGCGGGCTTCGACGCCGAGGGCATCGCGGCGATGCGCCGCGACGCCCGTGCCGAGGCGGCCGCGGAGCCGGCCGAGTCCGTGGCCCGCGTCGAGGACGTCGACGCCGGCGGCGTGCCCGCGCGTCTCTACCGCCACGTTGCCGGGGAGCACACCGGAGTCCTGGTCTTCCTGCACGGCGGCGGCTTCGTCTTCGGGGACGTGGACACCCACGACGCCCAGTCGCGTCGGCTGGCCAACCGCACCGGCTTCGCGGTGCTCGCCGTCGACTACCGCCGCCCGCCCGAGCACCGGTTCCCGGCGGCTCCCGACGACGTGGACCGGGCGCTGGCCTGGCTGCTCGAGCACGCCGGCGACCTGGAGCTGGACGCCCGCCGCGTGGTGGCCCTGGGCGACAGCGCCGGCGGGAACCTCGCCCTGGTCGCCGCGCTGCGCAACCCCGACCGGCTCGCCGCGACCGTGCTGGTCTACCCGTTCATCGACCCGCGCACCCGCTTCGACTCCTACCGCTCGGAGGACCCCTACGCGCTGAGCACGGCGGAGTCGCGCTGGTTCTGGGAGCAGTACGCCGACCCGGCCGACCTGGTCGATCCCGGCCCGGACCTGTGCCCGCTCGACTCCCCGCGCCTCGGCGCCTTGCCGCCCACGCTGGTGCTGGTCGCCGAGCACGACGTGCTGCGTGACGAGGACGAGGAGCTGGCCCGCCGGATCCAGGCCGCCGGCGCCACCGCGGAGGTCACCTCCTACCCCGGGATGATCCACGGCTTCTGGAGACACCCGCGGCTGTTCGACGCCGCCGAGGAGTCGTTCGCCCGCACCGCGACCTTCCTGCGCGACCACGTCGGCTGACCCGTCGGCGACTCTGAGAAGATGCGGCGCATGCGCGTTCACCTCGGCTCCGACCACGCCGGCCTCGAGCTCAAGGACCACCTCGTCGCCTGGCTGGCCGACCACGGCCACGAGGTCGTCGACCACGGGCCGTTCGTCTACGACGCCCTCGACGACTACCCGGTCTTCTGCCTGCGCGCGGCCGCCGGCGTGGTCGCGGACCGGGAGTCCGGCCGGGACAGCCTCGGTGTCGTCGTCGGCGGCTCCGGCAACGGCGAGCAGATGGCCGCGAACAAGGTCCACGGCGTACGCGCGGCGCTGGTGTGGAGTGAGGAGACCGCCGTGCTGGCCCGCGAGCACAACGACGCGAACGTGATCTCCGTGGGCGGTCGGATGCACACGCTGGAGGAGATGACCCGGTTCATCGAGGTCTTCGTGAGCACCGCCTACTCCGGCGAGGAGCGGCACAGCCGGCGGATCGCGATGCTGGCCGACTACGAGCGCACCGGGGAGCTGCCGCCGCTGCCGGACTCGGCGCGGCCCGACCGGCGCTGACGTGCCCGAAGGCCACACGCTGCACCGCCTCGCCGGGGCGCTGCACGACCGCTTCGCCGGCCGGACGGTCGCGGTCTCCAGCCCGCAGGGCCGGTTCGCCGAGTCCGCCGCGCTGCTGGACGGCAGCGTCGTGGACGGCGCCGAGGCCTGGGGCAAGCACCTGTTCGTCGGCTTCGCTCCCGATCGGCTCGTGCACGTGCACCTGGGCCTGTACGGCTCGTTCGCCGTGGTGGACGGGCCGCCGGTGCCGCCGGTCGGTCAGGTCCGGATGCGGCTGGTCTCCACGCAGCGGCCGGCGTACGCCGATCTGCGCGGCGCCACCGCCTGCGAGCTGCTCACGCCCGCCCAACGCGACGCCGTGGTCGAGCGCCTCGGGCCGGACCCGCTGCGCGAGGACGCTGACCCGGAGCGTGCCTGGCAGCGGATCCGGGCCTCCCGCAGCCCGATCGGGGCGCTGCTGATGGACCAGACCGTCCTGGCCGGCGTCGGGAATGTCTACCGCGCCGAGGTCCTCTACCGGCACCGGATCCACCCGCTGCGCCCGGGGCGCACGCTGCGTGTCGGGCGGTTCCGCGCGCTGTGGGAGGACCTGGTCGGGCTCATGCACGACGGCGTGGCCACCGGGCGCATCGACACCGTCCGCCCCGAGCACACCCCCGAGGCGATGGGGCGACCACCGCGGCAGGACGACCATGGCGGCGAGGTCTACGTCTACCGTCGGCACGGCCAACCCTGCCTCGTGTGCGGCTCCCGCGTGCGCACCGAGGTGCTGGCCGGGCGCAACGTGTTCTGGTGCCCGCGGTGCCAGCCGACATTCCGGTCGCGGGCACGCGTGCGATGATCAGCACGAGAAGGTCACGATCGGCCTATCCTCTGGCCTGATCGGCCGTATTCCCAACACCCCCGACATTCTCCGACATTAGGGTCTCCACGTGGTTGCCGCCTCGCACAGCGAAAGAGTCGCGCGCGTGCCCTCGCGCCGGCTCAGCCGTTCGTGGTCGCTGGCGGTGCGCCGCATCCGCGAGTCCGAGGTCTCCTGGGCGTTCACGCTCCTCGTGCTGACCGTCCCGATCGCGGTGCTGACCGCGGAGTGGCCCGGCGTCGTTCCGGTGACCGCGCTGCTGGTGCCGATGGTGGTGGCGAACCTGGTGCTGGGCCCGCGCTGGCTGCCGTGGTTCGTCGTTATCACGCTCGCGCTCCTGGTGCTCGCGGTCTCGATCAACCCCGAGCAGAGCCTCGACGAGCGCAAGATCGGCGGCATCCTGGTCTGCTTCGGGGTCGGCCTGGTCATCTTGATCGCTTCTTTCCGGCGCACCCGGCTGGGTGTGGCCGGAGCCCGCGGCGAGTCGATGTTCGTCGACCTGCGTGACCGGATCACCAAACAGTCGGCCATTCCGCCGTTGCCGACGGACTGGCACGTCGAAGCGGAGATGCGTTCGGCCGGCGGGTCGTCGTTCGCCGGCGACTTCATCGTGGCCAGCACCTCGACGAAGGCGTCCCACCTGGAGGTGGCGGTCGTCGACGTCTCGGGCAAGGGGGAGCAGGCCGGGACCCGCTCACTGCTGCTCTCCGGCGCGTTCGGCGGCCTGCTCGGTGCACTGCCCGCGGGCGAGTTCCTGCCCGCCGCCAACGCCTACCTGCTACGTCAGGACTGGAGCGAGGGCTTCGCCACCGCCGTGCACCTGTCGCTGGACCTCGAGACCGGCGCGTTCGAGCTGCGCTCGGCCGGCCACCCGCCGGCCGTCCAGCTGCACGCCGGGTCCGGTCGCTGGGGCGTGCACAGCGCAGAGGGGCCGGTGCTCGGACTGATGCAGTACGCCGAGTTCACCTGCGTCAGCGGACAGCTGCAGCGCGGGGACGCGTTGCTGATGTTCACCGACGGGCTGGTGGAGACCCCGCAGCGCGACATCTCGCTGGGCATCGACAAGCTCGTCGGCCAGGGCGAGCGGCTGCTCCGCGACGGCTTCGACGGCGGCGCCCACCGGCTGATCGACCGGCTGGAGTCCCACAACGACGACCGGGCCCTGCTGCTGCTGCACCGCCGCTGACCCGCGCGTCGACCGGTCAGCTCTGCTGGTAGTCGCGCGTCGTGCCCTGCTCGGCGTCGTAGCACTTGGTGCCCGACACGTCGCTGGGCACCCGGTAGCGCCGCAGCAGCGCACACCTCCAGCCGTCCTGGGTACCCGCCACCTGCTGCCACCGTCCGTCCACGACCGTCCACAGCACCTGGTAGCCGCCGCAGTCGTCGACCGCACCGACCGCGTAGCCGTCCGTGCGCACCGTCTGCACGAAGATCCCCACCGCGGCCGGGTCGCAGGTCGACTCTGCCTTCAGGGCTCGGACGGTGCGCGCGATGAACCGCCGGAAGTCCGCGGGCGCACCGCGCAGGTTCCGCACGTCCGCCGGGGTGCGCACCTCGATGCCGGGCGACTCTCCGCCGGCGTAGGCCAGCAGCCGCCCCGGGCTGCGGTCCGGGCTGCTGCGAGGGTCGGCGGGTTGGGGGTCGCCCGGGTCGTTCTCCTCGGGGTCGGTCGGCGCCTGGCTGGTGGGCGCGTGGCTGGTCGACGGGGCGGAAGGTGTCGCCGGGGTTGACGGCTCGTCGGCAGGCAGAGCCGACGGAGTCCACGGCGTAGCGGGCGCGTCGCTGGGGTGAGCCGCCGCGGAGGGCGGCTCGGTCGACGTCGCGTCCCTGTCCGGGCCGCTGCACGCAGCGAGCGCCAGGACGGCGGTTGTGGTGAGGACGACCTGGGCGGTGCGGCGGGGGAGTCGAGTAGTCACACCCTGACGACGCGTTTCAGGCGCGAAGACGTTGCGCCCAGGTCGTTGGCGTCCGGGAGGGCCGCTGCAGGACTGCCCCGACCACGGCTCCGGTCATCATCGCGGTTCCTCGACCAGAGCGGGCGAGTCGGCTGGGGGCGCGGGTCGGTTGGAGCGGATGACGGGAATCGAACCCGCGTCATCAGTTTGGAAGACTGAGGCTCTACCATTGAGCTACATCCGCGTGCAGCCCGGCCTCCGCAGTGGCGGAGGTGTCGAGCGCGGCACCATGGTGCCACATGCGTGCGCTGCCCTCGATTACGGGGTGTGCGCCCCCGTCTACTAGACTCCGGTGGGTTGTCCACCGGGGCGTAGCGTAGTGGCTAGCGCGCCTGCTTTGGGAGCAGGAGATCGCAGGTTCGAGTCCTGTCGCCCCGACAGTGTGCAGCCGGCCGGTCCCGGCCCGCTGACTCACCACTTCCGGATTGCCGGCAACCGTTCGACAGACCCACCCGATGACTAGGAGAACACCTGTGAAGAGCGCCGTCGAGACTTTGAGCCCGACCCGGGCCAAGCTCACCGTCGAGGTGCCCTTCGAGGAGCTCAAGCCGAGCCTCGACGCGGCGTACAAGAAGATCGCCCAGCAGATCAACGTGCCGGGCTTCCGCCGCGGCAAGGTGCCGCCGATGGTGATCGACCGGCAGGTCGGCCGGGCGCCGGTCCTCGACGAGGCCGTCAACGACGCGCTGCCCAAGCTCTACATGCAGGCGCTGCAGGACAACGAGCTGCAGCCGCTCGCGCAGCCCGAGATCGAGATCACCAAGTTCGAGGACAACGAGACCCTCGAGTTCACCGCCGAGCTCGACGTACGTCCCGAGGTCACCCTTCCGGACCTGGACGGCCTCGAGGGGAGCGTCGACGACATCGAGGTCACCGACCAGGACGTCGAGGAGCAGCTGCAGAGCCTGCGCGAGCGCTTCGGCACGCTGACCGAGGTCGAGCGGTCCGCAGCGGACGGTGACTTCGTGGTGATCGATCTGGTCGCCACCAAGGACGGCGAGCCGGTCGAGGGCGCCGAGGCCAGCGGAATGAGCTACCAGGTCGGCCGCGGCGGCATGATCGACGGCCTCGACGAGGCGCTGGTGGGCCTGAGCGCCGGCGAGGAGACCACCTTCTCCACGCAGCTGGTCGGTGGCGACCTGGCCGGTGACGACGTGGACGTACGCGTCACCGTCACCACGGTCAAGGAGCAGGAGCTTCCCGAGCTCGACGACGACTTCGCCCAGACCGCCTCGGAGTTCGACACGATCGAGGAGCTCACCGCCGACGTGCGCGAGCGCATCGAGCGCAACAAGCGGCTCGAGCAGGCCGCGGCCGCGCGCGACGCCGTGCTCGAGAAGCTGCTGGACCAGATCGAGGTGCCGCTGCCCGAGACCGTCGTCTCCTCCGAGCTCGAGGCCCGCCGCGAGAGCATCGAGCAGCAGCTCGGCTTCGCCGGGATGTCCATGGAGCAGTACCTCGACTCGGAGAAGATGACCGTCGACGAGTTCGAGGCCGACCTGGACACCCGGGTCCGCGAGGCGGTGGCCGCGCAGTTCATCCTCGACGAGATCGCCAAGAAGGAGCAGATCGGCGTCGACCAGGAGGAGCTGTCCAACCACATCCTGCAGCGCGCCCAGCAGTCCGGGCAGGACCCGAACCAGTTCGCCCAGCACATGGTCGAGCACAACCACATCCCGGAGATGGTCTCGGAGGTGGTGCGCGGCAAGGCGCTGGCGCTGCTCGTCGACGCCGCCAAGGTCACCGACGAGTCCGGCCGGCACGTGGAGCTGAAGCTGCTGCAGCCCGACGGCAGCATCGGCGAGCCGCAGCCCGAGGCCGAGCCCGAGGCCGAGCCGGCGACGGACGCCGAGGAGACCGCCGGGTCCCCAGAATCGGACGAGGACGACAAGGACTGATCTCGACACGCTCGATCGGCCGAATCCTCGGGTGGACGAGCGTGTCGAGACCCCGGCCCCGGGTGGTCGAGCCTGTCGAGACCCCGGCCCGCATACTCCCGGCTCGTTGACATACCAGGAGTACGCGCCCGACGATGGGCCGATGGATCCGCGTGACGATGCCCGCAGCCGCACGGCTGCGGGCATCGCTGCTGCGGTGGCGCTGGCGGTGGAGTACGCCGACGCGCTGGTCCTGGGGACGGTCCGCGACGTCCACGAGGCGGTCGCCACACGGTCCTTCGGCGCGGCGGCCGTGCTCGGTGGCGAGGCGGTGCGCGTTCCTCAGCGGGCCCACGCGGCCGTGACCCGCGGTGTGTACGGCGCGCTCGGAGCCGGTTTCGGCGCCGTCGCGACGGGGCTGCGCGCGGTGGAGCGCCGCGGTGTGGGTCCGCGACTCGAGGCGACGCCTGCCGGCCGCCACGTGCTGTCCGCGGTCAACGGCCTGGTCGGAGATCGCCTGCGCGAGGACCGGCCACGCCTGGCCATCGACATGGCGGTGCGCAGCGACGGGCGCGACGTACCGCTCGTGCCGGAGGGCCTGCAGGAGGCCTTCCCCGCCGCTACCGGCGACGTGGTGGTCTTCTTGCACGGGCTGGGTGAGAACGACGACTCCTGGAATCGGCGGGCCGACGGCCTCGACGGCAGCTACGGCACCCGGCTCGCAGCGACGACGTCGTGGACCCCGGTGTACCTGCGTGCGAACACCGGCCTGCCGCTGGCCGAGAACGGCGTGGCGCTGGCGTCGTTGCTCGACGACCTGGTGGCGGCCTGGCCGGTGCCGGTACGCCGCCTCGCGCTGGTCGGGCACTCCATGGGCGGGCTGATCCTGCGGGCGGCCTGCGCGGTCTCCACCGACGCCCAGCGCCCTTGGCGGGATCTGGTCAGCGACGTGGTCACGCTCGGCACCCCGCATCTGGGGGCACCCCTCGAGCGCGCGGTGGCGATCGGAGCGCGCGCCCTGGGCAGCCTCCCCGAGGCGGCGCCGTTCGGACGGATCCTGGACTACCGCAGCGTCGGCATCTTGAACCTGCGCGACGGGCTCGCCGGTGACGTCCAGCGGCTGCCGCACGCGCGGTACCACCTGGTCGCCGCCACCCTCGCCGGCCGCGGACACCCAATCAGTGTCGCTCTCGGCGACCTGCTGGTGCGGTACCCGTCCGCGACGGCACGGCCTCGCGGGGGAGTCGCGATGTTCCCCGACGCGGACGTGCTCCACGTGCCCGGCGCCGGCCATTTCGCCCTGCTCAACCATCCCGACGTCGACGCCGCCCTGCGCGCGTGGCTGTCGCGTCCCGCCCCGACGAGGAGCAGCGAGTGAACCAGCACCAGACCCGGTCGGACCAGCCCCGGCCCCAACCTGAGGCGCGGGCCCGGCCTCAGGCCCACAACCCCCGTCCGGTGAGCGCGACCGTCGACATCGCCGCTCCCGCGGCCGAGGTGTGGGCGGTGGTCTCCGACCTGACCCGGATGGGGGAGTGGAGCCCGGAGTGCCGGCGGGTGCTGGTGGTGGGCCGTCCCCGCGCTGGTGTCGGCACGCGCCTGCTCGGCATCAACCGGCGCGGCCCGGCGGTGTGGCCGACGCTGTCGCGAGTGGTGCGGCACGAGCCGGAACGTGCCATCGCCTGGCGGGTCCGGGAGAGCGCGGCGACCTGGAGCTACGAGCTCGCACCGGTCGAGGGCGGCACGCGACTGACCGCCCGCCGCGAGCTTGCGGCGTACTCTCCGCTCACGCGCGTGGCGGCTCCGCTGATCGGCGGCGCGCAGGGCCACGACGACGAGCTCGCCGCCGGCCTGCGGACCACGCTCGCGAGGATCCGCGAGACGGTCGAGGGCGGACTCAGACGCTGAGGTCCTCCGGACGGTCCGGGTCCGGGAGGCCGTCGCGCAGCCATCGCTCCAGCACGAACGGCAGGTCGGCGGGGGCCAGGTGCACCGGCCGGTCACCCTCGCCCGCGGCCGGACCGGTCAACCGGTCGGTCGCCGGGTCGAGCGCGTCGCGGAGTTCCGTGAGCGCCCACCACCGGGTCTCGTGCACACCCTCGCCGCGCAGCTCGGCCGCGGACAGGCGCAGATGCGCAGGCGCCGGCTCGACCGCCACGAGGTCGCGGACTGCGCCCGGCCCGCTGGCGCGCGGCCCGTCCGACCGCAGCAGGTAGAACGACTCCTCCTGGCCCGCGTAGCCCGGCAACGGGAAGCGGTGCACCCGACGTCCCACGCAGTGCAGCCGCGAGTCTGCGTCGGCCGGGAGCGCCAGTCCGAGCTCCTCGGCGAGCTCGCGGCGCAGCGCGTCCACCTCGGACTCCCCGGGCTCGACGCCGCCGCCGGGGGCGCACCACACCTCGCGGTCGGCGAACACGAAGCGCACCAGCAGGACGCGCGGCGGCTCGGCCGTAGCCTCCCGTCGAAGTCCAGGAGCAGCGCGCGGACGGCCGCGCGCAGCGCGAGCCGGTCGTCCGGGGCTTCCGGGTCGGCCGGGCGGGCCGGACTGGCCGGCGTGGTCGAGGCTGGTGGGGTGCACACGGGCGCCGAGGCTACCGCCCGGCGAAGTCCGCTGTTGGCGAACAGAGGGGGACAACGCGTGGAAGTGTCCGTTGCTCCGGCTAGGGTCGGTTCCGTGAATGAGACGACGGTTCCCCAGATGAACGGTGCCGGTGGGTCCTACGGCCTCGATGACCACATCTACCAGCGGCTGCTCAAGGAGCGGATCATCTTCCTCGGCTCCGAGGTCCGCGACCAGAACGCGAATGCGATCTGTGCGCAGATGCTGCTGCTCAGTGCCGAGGATCCCGAGCGGGACATCTTCTTGCACATCAACAGTCCCGGTGGCTCGGTCGACGCAGGCATGGCGATCTACGACACGATGAACTACATCCCCAACGACGTCGCCACGGTGGGGATGGGGCTGGCCGCCTCGATGGGGCAGTTCCTGCTCTGCGCCGGCGCTGCCGGCAAGCGCTACGCGCTGCCGCACGCGCGGATCATGATGCACCAGCCGTCCGGCGGCATGGGCGGCTCCGCCTCCGATATCAAGATCCAGGCGCAGCAGTCCCTCTACATCAAGCAGGTGCTGTTCCAGCTGATCAGCGAGCACACCGGGCAGTCGCTGGAGCAGGTCGAGAAGGACGCCGACCGCGACCGCTGGTTCACCGCCGAGCAGGCCAAGGAGTACGGCTTCATCGACCAGGTGATCCGCACCGCCGCGCAGGCAGCCGACGAGGGCCGCCCGGCCCACCAGAAGTGACCAGGAAGGGAGTGGAGCACACGATGACCAGCACGCACATCCCCGGCCTGGCCGCCTCCGCCGCCGGCAGCCCGTCCGGACGCGCCCACGAGCTCGCCTCGCCGAGCATGAACTACTACATCCCGCAGTGGGAGGAGCGCACGTCGTACGGCGTGCGCCGCATCGACCCCTACGCCAAGCTGTTCGAGGAGCGGATCATCTTCCTCGGCACCCCGATCAGCGACGACATCGCCAACGCGGTGATGGCGCAGCTGCTGTGCCTGGAGTCGATGGACCCCGACCGCGACATCTCGATCTACATCAACAGCCCGGGTGGCTCGTTCACGGCGTTGACCGCGATCTACGACACGATGCGGTTCATCAAGCCCGACATCCAGACCGTCTGCCTGGGGCAGGCCGCCTCGGCCGCCGCGATCCTGCTGGCCGCGGGGACTCCGAGCAAGCGGATGGCGCTACCGAACAGCCGGATCCTGATCCACCAGCCCTACACCGAGGGCGCCTACGGCCAGACCTCGGACATCGAGATCCAGGCCAACGAGATCCTGCGGATGCGTGAGCTGCTCGAGCAGATGATCGCGGAGAACACCGGACGCGACCAGGCCCAGGTCAGCCAGGACATCGAGCGCGACAAGATCCTGACCGCCCAGGCGGCCGTCGACTACGGCCTGATCGACTCGATCATGGAGTCCCGCAAGGCATCGCTGGCCGGCGGCACCAGCTGACCCGCCGTGTCCCATCCCTTTTGGGGGCGCGACGGGGTACCTTCGAGGTCGTAGGAAATGTGGAAATGCCGTCGGCGCCGGCTGGCTAGCCCGCCGTCGTCGGCCTGATTCGTGAGGAGTCGTCGCCTGTGGCACGCATCGGTGACGGAGGCGACCTGCTGAAGTGCTCGTTCTGCGGGAAGAGCCAGAAGCAGGTCAAGAAGCTGATCGCTGGACCAGGTGTCTACATCTGCGACGAGTGCATCGACCTCTGCAACGAGATCATCGAGGAGGAGCTCAGCGAGGGCAGCGAGGTAGGCCTCGAGGAGCTGCCCAAGCCACGCGAGATCTTCGACTTCCTCAACTCCTACGTGATCGGCCAGGAGACGGCGAAGAAGTCCCTGGCCGTCGCCGTCTACAACCACTCCAAGCGGGTCCAGGCGGGCGTCGCGTCGGGCAAGCACAGCAAGGACGAGGCGGTCGAGATCGCCAAGTCCAACATCCTGGTGATCGGGCCGACGGGCTGCGGCAAGACCTACCTCGCCCAGACCCTGGCCCGGATGCTCAACGTCCCCTTCGCGATCGCCGACGCGACCGCGCTCACCGAGGCCGGCTACGTCGGCGAGGACGTCGAGAACATCCTGCTCAAGCTGATCCAGGCGGCCGACTACGACGTGAAGAAGGCCGAGACCGGGATCATCTACATCGACGAGATCGACAAGGTGGCCCGCAAGGCGGAGAACCC
>DASSVD010000081.1:0-7166 GCA_035706365.1 Nocardioidaceae bacterium | reverse complement strand
TAGAGTCGCCGCGTCGCGCGCGACCCGACGGCGGGACCGGTCTTCTCGGACCACCCCCGGGCGAGCGTGCGTGGGCGGCCAGCAAGGAGAGGCAGCAGCGTGAACGACTTCGGGCCGGGCGTTCCCGGCACCAGCGCTTCCGAGATACCACCGATGCTCTCCCCGGACCTGGCCGGACCTGACCCTTCCCCGCAGCCGTCGTCCGGAGAGCCTGCTCGCGTGAGTGACCCCATCCCCTTCCACCGTCCACGTCACGACCGCGCCGGATCCGAGGCCATGCTCGAGCTCGACGGCACCGACGAGCAACGGCTCGGTCCCACCGGCCGACCGATGCCGGACCTGCCCGAGCCCCGGCCGCTGACCAGCCACGGCAACGCCCGCGTCATCGCGATGTGCAACCAGAAGGGCGGGGTCGGCAAGACCACCACGACGATCAACCTGGGCGCCGCGCTGGCGGAGTACGGGCGCAAGGTGCTGCTGGTCGACTTCGACCCGCAGGGCTCGCTGTCGGTGGGGCTGGGACTCAACCCCCACGACATGGAGCTGTCGATCTACAACCTGCTCCTGGAGCGCGACGTCACCCTGGACGACGTCATCGTCGAGACCGGCGTGCCCGGGATGGACCTGCTCCCGAGCAACATCGATCTCTCCGCGGCCGAGGTGCAGCTGGTCCAGGAGGTCGCCCGCGAACAGACCCTGCAGCGCTCGCTGGCGCCCGCGATCGCCGACTACGACGTGATCCTGATCGACTGCCAGCCCTCGCTCGGGTTGCTCACGGTGAACGCGCTGACCGCTGCCGACGGGGTGATCGTGCCGCTGGAGTGCGAGTACTTCGCCCTGCGCGGGGTGGCGCTGCTCAAGACGACCATCGACAAGGTGACCGAGCGGCTCAACCCCAAGCTGTCCATCGACGGGGTGCTCGGAACCATGTTCGACGGGCGCACGCTGCACGGGCGCGAGGTGATGGAGCGGCTGGTCCAGGCCTGGGGCGACACCGTCTTCCACACGGTGATCCGGCGTACCGTGAAGTTCTCCGACTCCACGGTGGCCGGCGAGCCGATCACCTCCTACGCCGGCACCTCGGCGGGGGCGCTGGCCTACCGGCAGCTGGCCAAGGAGGTGATCGCGCGGTGCCTCGACGGGTGAGCATGCCGACCGCCGACGACCTGTTCCGCCCCACCGTCGTCCCCGACCCGGACGAGAGCGCCGACGGGGCCGGCTCCTCGGCCACTGCCGGCGTCTCGACAGGTTCGACCGCCGGAGGCGAGGCGTCCGGAGGCGAGGCGTCCCGTGGCGAGGCGTCCGCGACCACACCTGCCGAGTCCGGCGCGCGCAGCGGCAGCGGGCGGGTCAAGCACGACGAGAAGATGACCGTCTACGTCACCTCCGACGAGCTGCTCGACCTCGAGCACGCTCGGCTCACCCTGCGTCGCCATCACGCCCTCGCGGTCGACCGTGGCCGGCTGGTCCGTGCCGCCGTGGCACTGGCCCTCGCCGACCTCGACGAGCACGGCGAGGACAGCGTCATCGTGCAGCGTCTGCGCCAGGCTTGAGCCGGTGAGCACCGACGTGGCTGCGCCACCCGAGACCGTGGAGTCCAGCGGCTTCGCGGTCCGGCTGGACAACTTCGAGGGTCCTTTCGACCTGCTGCTGAGCCTGATCTCCAAGCACAAGCTGGACATCACCGAGATCGCGCTCTCCAAGGTCACCGACGAGTTCATCGCCCACATCAAGGCGGCGGGCCCGGCCTGGGACCTCGAGCAGACCACGTCCTTCCTGTTGGTCGCCTCCACGCTGCTGGACCTCAAGGCCGCACGGCTGCTGCCGGCGGCCGACGTCGAGGACGAGGAGGACCTGGCGCTGCTGGAGGCGCGCGACCTGCTGTTCGCCCGCTTGCTGCAGTATCGCGCGTTCAAGCAGGTCGCCGGCATCCTGGAGTCCCGGATGCACGGCGAGGAGCGCCGGCACCCGCGTGCGGTCGGCCTCGAGGAGCGCTTCGCTACGCTGCTGCCCGAGGTGCTGATCGGGCTAGGACTGGACGAGTTCGCCGGTCTGGCGGCCCGTGCGTTGGCACCCAAGCCGACCGTCGAGCTCTCGCTGAGCCACATCCACGCTCCGGCCGTGAGCGTCAAGGAACAGGCCGCGCTCGTGGTGGAGCGGCTGCGCACCCAGGGCACCCTGACGTTCCGCTCCCTGGCCGCCGACGCCCCCGACATGCTCACCCGCGTGGCGCGCTTCCTGTCGCTGCTCGAGCTCTTCCGCGAGGGCGCAGTCTCCTTCGACCAGATGACTCCGCTCGGCGAGCTGACCGTACGCTGGACCGGCGCGGAGCAAGGAGAGGTCGAGATCACCGATGAGTTCGACGGACGCCCGCCCGAGCCGGACTCCGCGACCGCGCAGCCGGCCGCCACCCCCGCCACCCCCGCCACCCCCGAGACCACCGTCCCCACGCCCGAGGAACCATCGTGAACGACCACGACGCCGAAGCCACCGACCAGCTGGAGTCGGCGAGCGGAGCGGACACCCTCGAGGTGCCCATCGCCGAGCTGCGACCGGCGCTGGAGGCGGTCCTGATGGTGGCCGACCAGCCTCTGGACCACGTCACGCTCGCCTCCGCGGTCGGCTACCCGCCGGACCAGGTTGTCGACGCCCTGCACCAGCTGGCGGCCGAGTACACCGACCACGGCCGCGGCTTCGAGCTGCGGTCCGTGGCCGGCGGGTGGCGCTACTACACGCGCGAGGAGTACGCCGCGGTCGTGGAGTCGTTCGTGCTGGACGGGCAGCAGGCCCGCCTGACCCAGGCCGCGCTGGAGACCCTGGCCGTGGTCGCCTACAAGCAACCGGTGAGCCGGGCCCGCGTCTCCGCCGTGCGGGGGGTGAACGTCGACGGCGTGATGCGCACCCTGGTGGCGCGGGGCCTCGTGGAGGAGGCCGGAAGCGATCCGGAGACCACCGCCACGCTGTACCGCACCACGAGCTACTTCCTCGAGCGCATCGGCGTCACGTCCCTCGACGAGCTGCCGGAGCTCGCCCCGCTGCTGCCGGAGATGGGCGAGCTGGACGACCCCGACGCTCGGCCCGAGGACCTCACCCCGACCGACGGGGCCACCGGGTGACCTCATCCGGTGACGCGGCGGGAGAGGACCACCTGGTCCGGCTGCAGAAGCTGCTCGCCCAGTCCGGTGTCGCGAGCCGTCGCAAGTGCGAAGAGCTGATGCTGGCCGGCGAGGTCGAGGTCGACGGCGAGGTGGTGACCCGGCTGGGCACCAAGGTCGACCCGCGCGTGGCGGTGATCCGGGTGTCCGGGCGCCGGTTGCCGCCGGTGAGCCCGCACGTCTACCTGGTGCTCAACAAGCCCCGCGGGGTGGTCTCCACGATGAGCGATCCGGAAGGGCGGACCACCCTGTCCGACTTCGTCGCCGACCGGCCGGAGCGGCTCTTCCACGTGGGCCGGCTCGACACCGACACCGAGGGCCTGATCCTGCTCACCAACGACGGCGACTTCGCCCAACGGGTCGCACACCCCTCCTATGAGCTGGACAAGACCTACGTCGCCGAGGTGCGCGGGGTCGTGCAGCCGCGCACCGTGCGCCAGTTGCAGGAGGGCGTGAGGCTCGAGGACGGCCCGGTCACCGTTCACGCCTGCCGCGTCGTCGAGCACACCGCGGACCGGTCGATCGTCGAGCTGGTGATCCACGAGGGCCGCAACCGGATCGTGCGCCGGCTGCTGGACCAGGTCGGCCACCCGGTACGTCGGCTGACCCGCACCGCGATCGGCCCGGTGCTGCTGCGGGGGATGCGCAGCGGCGAGCTCCGGGAGCTGTCCCGGGACGAGCTCGGCACCCTGCTCGACGCGGCCCGACTCTGAGACTGCCCGCCCCTCGGACGGTCCCGGTTCGCACGAAGGGAGCGGCCGCGGGACGGCTATCGTGGCGCGCGTGGTGGACGACGCGGACGAGCAGCTGACCGGTCCGGTGCTGGTGGTCGGTGCCGGCCTGCTGGGCACCTCGGTCGGTCTCGCGCTGCGCCGCGCCGGCCACGAGGTCCTGCTCACCGACGTGGTCGAGCACAACGTCACCATCGCCGCCGGGGTCGGCGCGGGCCGCCCGCTGACACACGACGACACGCCGCGGCTGGTGGTGGTCGCCGTACCCCCGGATCATCTGGGCCCCGAGATCATCCGCGCCCTGCAGGCCTTCCCCTCCGCCGTGGTGACCGACGTGGGCAGCGTGAAGTCCGCGCCGCTGGTCGAGGTGCGCGCCAAGGCCTCCGAGGAAGAGCTCGGCCGCTACGCCGGCGGGCACCCGATGGCCGGCAGCGAGCGGTCCGGCCCGTTCGCGGCGTCCGCGTCGCTGTTCGACGGGCGGCCCTGGGCCGTGGTCCCGCACGCGGGTGCCGCCGAGGCGTCCGTGGCGCGGGTGCGTGCCCTGGTGCGGGCGTGCGGCGCCACCCCCGTCGCGCTCACCCCCGACGAGCACGACGCCGCCGTGGCCCGCACCTCACACGTGCCGCACCTGCTTGCCGCCCTGGTCGCGGGCCGGCTCGTCGACGCACCGGCCGCCCAGCTGGTGCTGTCCGGTCAGGGGCTGCGTGACGTGACGCGCATCGCCGGCGGGGACCCCGGCCTGTGGCGACAGATCGTCTCCGCCAACGCCGCAGCGATCGGCGCGCTGCTGGGCGAGGTCCGCGCCGACCTCGACCGGCTCACCGACGCGGTCCGCGCCGGGCGCGGCGACGAGGTGGCCCGGTTGCTCGACCGCGGGGTGGCCGGCACCGCCGCCATCCCGGGCAAGCACGGCGGCCCGGCGCGCGCGGACGCGCTGGTGTACGTCGCCGTGCCCGACCACCCGGGCGAGCTTGCCCGGCTGCTGGGAGACGCCGGGACCATCGGGGTCAACGTGGAGGACCTCCGGATCGACCACGACCCGGCCCGGCCGGTCGGCCTGGTCGAGCTCACCGTCGCCGAGCACCGCGCCGACTATCTGGTCGACGCGCTCGAGGAGCGGGGCTGGACCGCACACCGGTAGGCTGCGCGGGTCGGTTCGGTCGATCAGGAGGCGGGCGCGCAGCGGTGAGCAGCAACGTGGTGGTGGCGATGGACGGCCTGTCCGGGTCGGGCAAGTCGAGCACTTCCCGGGGTGTCGCCCGCCGGTTGGGGCTGCGCTACCTGGACACGGGCGCCCAGTTCCGCGCGATCACCTGGTGGATGCTCAACCACGACGTCCCGGTCGAGGACCCCGAGGCGGTCGCGGCGTACGCCGACAAGCCGGACCTCGTCTCGGGCACCGACCCCGACGACCCGACGATCACCGTGGACGGCGTGGACGTGTCGGGGCCGATCCGCAGTCCGGAGGTGACCGCCGCGGTCAGCGCGATCAGCGCGGTGCCCCAGGTGCGTGCCCGGCTGCTGGCGCTGCAGCGCGCCATCATCGGCGAGGGCGGCATCGTCGTGGAGGGGCGCGACATCGGCACCGTCGTGGCGCCCGACGCGGCGGTCAAGGTGTACCTCACCGCCGACCCCGACGCCCGGGCGGTGCGCCGCCACGCCGAGCTGGCCGCCGGGAGCGTGGAGGCCACCCAACAGGACCTGCTGCGCCGGGACCGCGCCGACTCCGGCCGCGCGGCCGCGCCCTTGGTGATGGCCGAGGACGCCCACCACATCGACACCACCGGTTTCACCCTCACCGAGGTCGTCGACCAGGTGGTCGCCCTGGCGTCGAGGTCCTCGTGAGCGCAGGCCCTGCCCCGGACCGCCGCGCCGGTGCCGGGCCTGAGCACCGGAAACTCCCGGCGACCGTCGGTACGCCGCACCCGTCCCATCGGCTGCTGCGGCTACTCCGCCCTGCGGGCCGCGCCTGGTTCACCCGGCGCTACGACGTCCGCCGGGTCGGGGAGGAGCACGTCCCGGCCTGCGGCCCTGCAATCATCGCGTCGAACCATCTCGGCTACCTCGACGGGCCGCTGATGGCCGCGCTCGCCCCGCGCCCGGTCCACGCGTTGACCAAGCAGGAGATGTTCGAGGGGCGCACCGGCCTGGTATTGCGCGCCTTCGGTCAGATCCCGCTCACCCGCGGCCAGGCCGACCCGGCGGCGATCAAGGGCTGCCTGCGGGTGCTGCGCGACGGGGGAGTGGTCCTGATCTACCCGGAGGGGCGCCGCGGTGCCGGCGACTTCAGTCGCTTCCACCGCGGAGCGGCGTACCTCGCGCTGGTGACCGGTGCGCCCGTCGTACCCCTCGCCATCTTCGGTACCCGCGAACCGGGCGGATCGACCGACTCGGTACCGGCGCCGGGCGCACGGTTCGATCTCGTGTACGGCGAGCCGCTCCGGTTGCCGGGTCGGGCCTGGCCGCGCACCCGACGCGAGGTCGCGCAGGCCTCGGACGACCTGCGGAATAGGCTGGTGACCCACCTGGTTGATGCCCAGATGCGCACCGGTCGTGACCTGCCCGGGCCGATTCCCGGGCTGCCGGAGCCCGCAGCGGTGCGCCACGGGGCGAGGCACCCGGCACCGGGCGATCCCCAGCACCCCATCCAGAGAGACGTGAGATGACGACCGAGTTCGATCCAGCCGTGTCCGGCGAAGCCGGCTCCGAGGCGGTCGGGGCCACCCCCGTGCTGGCCGTGGTGGGCCGGCCCAACGTCGGCAAGTCCACCCTGGTCAACCGGATCCTGGGGCGCCGGGAGGCCGTCGTGGAGGACGTTCCGGGCGTGACCCGGGACCGGATCTCCTACGACGCGGTGTGGAGCGGCCGCGCCTTCACCGTGGTCGACACCGGCGGGTGGGACCCCGACGCGCGCGGCATGGCCGAGCGGATCGCGGCGCAGGCGGAGATCGCGGTCTCCCTGGCCGACGCCGTTCTCTTCGTGGTCGACGCCGTGGTCGGCATCACCGACGCCGATGAGGCGGTGGTGCGGATCCTGCGGCGCGCCGGCAAGCCCGTCGTCCTCGCGGCGAACAAGGTGGACGACATGCGGGCCGAGGCCGAGGCCTATGGCCTGTGGAACCTCGGCCTCGGCGAGCCGTACCCGGTCTCGGCCGTGCACGGCCGCGGGTCCGGTGACCTGCTTGACGCGGTCCTGGCCGCGCTGCCCGAGACTCCGCCCGAGACCTTCGAGCAGGTGGGCGGACCCCGTCGGGTCGCTATCGTCGGGCGGCCGAACGTC
>DASSVD010000080.1:0-5636 GCA_035706365.1 Nocardioidaceae bacterium | reverse complement strand
GACCGGCCGGGGGTCTCGACGGGCTCGACCAGCCGGCGCCGGGGGTCTCGACAAGCTCGACCGACCGATACCCACTTGACGCTCAGTGCCCGCGGAACGCCTCTTCCAGCCACCAGGACGGGGAGTCGGTGGTGACCTTGGCGTCGACCAGGAACGGCTGGTTGCGCTCGCCGGCCACCCAGTGCCGCAACGGCGCCAGGTCCTCGGTACGCCGCACGGTGCACGCCTCGAACCCGAAGCCGCGCGCGATCGCGGCGATGTCGGTCTCCGGGAACCGCACGGTGTCCAGCGGCACGTCGTCGCTCGCGAAGTGGTGGACCTCGGCGCCGTACGCGTCGTCGTTGTAGATCACCACCACCATCGGGAGGCCGAGTCGCACCACCGTGTCCAGCTCGGCGGAGCTCATCAGCGCTCCCCCGTCGCCGAGCGCGGCGACTGGCAGCCGGTCGGGACGGGCCAGCGCCGCCCCGATGCCGGTGGCCAGGCCCAGCCCGATGGACTGGAAGGCCTGGGTGAAGCAGAAGCCCTGCTCGTCGGGCACCGAGAGGTACATGCTCGGGTAGCCCATGAAGTTCCCGGAGTCCACGGACACGACCCGCTCGGTGGGCAGCAGGTCGTCCAGGGCGATGCTGAGCGTGCGCGGGTCGATCCGCTCGTCGGTGCTCTCGTCGTGGAACGCGACGTCGCGCCAGCGGACGGAGGAGGCGATCCGGGCTCCGACGTCGGCGGTGCGGTACCCCTCGCCCTCGCGGCGCACCCGTCCCGCCAGGGCCTGCGCCGTGTGCGCCACGTCGCCGACCACACCGAGGCTGATCTCGCGGTGCGCGCCGAGCGCGTCGGGGGTGTCGTCGACCTGCACCACGGTGGCCTCGGGGGCGATCAGCCGTCCGTGCCGCATGGTCCACATGTTCAGTGCGCAGCCCCAGCCGACGATTAGGTCCGCGCCGCGGATCAGATCGGCCGCGGTCGGCGAGGAGAAGCCGCCCGACACGTCCAGGCACCAGGGGTGGTCCCGGAACAGGCCCTTGGCCACGGCCGAGGTGGCCAGCAGGGCACCGCACTCCTCGGCCAGCGACTCGAGCGCCTGCCGCGCCTCGGGGCTCCGGGCGCCGCGCCCTGCCACGAAGACCGGCCGGTCGGCCCGCTCGACCGCGTGCCGCAGCGCATCCAGGTCCGTCCCGGAAGGACTCTGCGGCTCCTCCACAGCCGGAGTCGACAGCCGCCCCTCCGGTTGGGCCGGCACCTCCAGGCCCTGCACCTCGAGGGGCAGGTTGAGCAGCACGGTACGCCGCTCGCGCAGCGCCGTCCGCACCGCGGCGACGGCCACATCCACCGCGTCCTCGGCGGTCGTGATGCGCAGCGGGACAGCGCCCACCGCCCGCGCCAGGCTCTCCTGGTCGACGTAGAAGTTCGACCGCGGGTTGGTCGCCTCCGCCGCCAGGACCAGCAGCGGCGTACGACTCTTGGCCGCCTCCGCGATCCCGGTCATCGCGTTGGTCAGGCCACACCCCTGGTGCACGCTGAGCGCGGTCACCGTCCCGGTCATCCGGGCGAAGGCGTCGGCCATGGTGGCGGCGCCGCCCTCGTGGCGGGCGGCGACGAAGCGCGAGCCGCCGGCGAGCATCGCGTTGGTGAGGTGGAAGTTGCCCGATCCGACGACGCCGAAGACCCGCTCCACTCCTGCCTCGGCCAGGGCGCGGCCGACGGCGTCGGCGACCAGCATCAGCGCTCGACCAGGGCGAGCACGCGCGCGGGCGCGCCGGAGCCGGTCACGATGGGCAGCGGCCCGGCCAGCACGACGGCCCCGGTCGGCGGGAGCTGCGCGAGGTTCTGCAGCTGGGTGAGTCCGTACTTGTCGTTGCCCATCAGCGAGGCGTGGCAGGGGAACGGGGGCTGGAACGAGTGCGCGGCGCCGGCGTCGGTGCCGACGGTCTCCACGCCCAGCCCGATCACCGGCGACTCCTCGGCGATCCATCGGGCGCACTCGCCGGAGATGCCGGGCGTGTGCGGCCCGGAGTCGTCGGCGTTGAGCATCTCCTCCTGCGTGGTGCGCGAGTCCCAGCCGGTGCGGTAGAGCAGCCAGCCCCCCTCGGGCAGCGGACCGTGCTCGGACTCCCAGGACCGGACGTGGTCGACCTCGAGCAGGAAGTCAGGGTCGTTCGCGGACTCGGCGGAGAAGTCGAGCACGGCCGCGGGTGCGATCAGCCGACCGGCCGGGACGGAAGCGACGTCGGCGCCGTCCTTGCCGGTCACCCAGTGGTTGGGGGCGTCGAAGTGGGTGCCGGTGTGCTCGCCGGTGCGGAAGTTGTTCCAGTACCAGGCGGGTCCGCGGTCGTCGTACCGGCTGATCTCCTCGAGCTCGAAGCGAGCGGTCTGGCCGAACTCGGGCGGCAGCATCAGGATCGGGGTCTCGTGCGACAGCGGCGCGGTCAGGTCGACGACCTCGATGCTGCCGCCGTTGAGGGAGGCGATGAGCTGGGAGAGCACGGACACGGTTCCTCCAAGGTGGGCTGAGATCGGGTCAGAGCTTGCGGTAGTCGCGAACAGCCTGGCAGACGGCCTCGACGTCGCGCTGGTCGTTGTAGCCGTGGAAGGACAGCCGGAGCACGGTCCCGCGCGGGCTGGTGTGGATGCGCCGCTCGGCCAGGAAGCCGGCAAGCCGGTTCGGGTCCTCGTCGACCAACGCGACCATCGGGCCGCGCAGCGCCGGGTCCGCCGGAGACCACAGCCGCTCACCGTCGGCGACCAGCTGATCGTGAGCCTGGCCGACCAGCCGGCCGACCCGCTCCTCGACGAGGCCCCGAGGCACCGTGCTCAGGACGCTGAGTCCCGCGCTCGCCGCGTAGGCGGACGGGATGGCCGGGGTGCCGGTCTGGAACCGGCGGGCGTCCGTGGCCGGCTCGAGCGTCTGCGGGTCGAAGGTGAACGGGTCCTCCTGGCCGAACCAGCCGGTCAGCTGCGGGTCGGCGGCTCCCGCGACACCGCCGCGCACGTAGAGGAACGCCAGGCCGGGAAGGCCGAGCATGTACTTCAAGGTGCCGGTGACGAAGAAGTCGCAGTCGAGCTCGCGCACGTCGACCGGGAGGACGCCGCAGGCCTGGTAGCCGTCGACGAAGACCTGCGCGCCGGCGTCGTGCGCCGCCTTGGTGACCTCGGCGACCGGCATCCGGACGCCGTTGCGGTAGGAGACCAGCGGCACGGACACCAGCCCGGCACGGCCGTCGATCCGGGCGAGGTAGTCCTCGGCGTGCACGATCCCGTCGTGGTTGCCGACGTAGTCCACCTCGGCGCCGCGGGACCTCTGGGCGAGCCAGACGTGACCGATCGAGGGGAACTCCATGTCCGTGCTGACGATGCGGGACCGCGCGGCCCAGTCGCGGGTGGACGCCACGTGGTAGGCGCCCTCGGAGGCGCAGGAGACCACCGCGATCTCCTCCGGCGCGGCATTGATGAACGACGCGAAGGCGGCACGCGCGCTGTCCACCACCCCGGTCCAGCGCTCCCACGGGGCCCCGTGCGCGCGCATGCTGTGCTGCAGCTCGAACAGCGCCGTGGTCAGCTCCATGGACAGGGCGCCCTGGCTGCAGCTGGCCAGGTGGACGTTGTCGTCCAGGGCCGGGAACCGCTGACGGAAGTCGGCGAGCGGGTCCTCGGAGGGGTGCGGGCTGGTCGACATGGTGCGCTCCGTTCTCGGGGTCGGTCAGAAGCTCGGTGGGGTGACCGCCAGCACGAACCGGCAGGGCTGCGCGGTGGTGTTGACGTAGCGGTGCGGCAGGCGGGAGTCGAAGGAGCAGCTGTCGCCCTCGGCGATCAGCCACTGGTCGTCGCCGACCTGCACGGTGAGCTGGCCCTCGAGGACCAGCGCGCACTCCTCGGAGGGGTGCGACCACAGCTCCTCGGACGAGGAGCCGCCGGGGTCGAGGACCCCTTCCAGCACCTCGAGGGCGCCCGAGCCGGCGGAGACCCGCGAGTAGCTCAGGTGGCCGTGCGGGGAGCGGATGCACATCCGGCCGTCGCGGCGTACGACGCGGACCGCCTCGCCCGCGGTGTCGGCCTGGAACAGGCTGAACATCGGCACCTGCAGCGCCTGCGCGATGCGTCGCAGCGTGTCCAGGCTGGGGTCGGTCAGACCCCGCTCGACCTGGCTGACCAGTCCGGAGGAGACGCCGACGCTCTTCGCGAACGCGCTCAAGGTCACCCCCTGCGCCTCGCGCAGGGAGCGGATCCGCGATCCCACGACCGAGGGCTCCACGCCCCACCTCCCCTCGACATCTCGACCTTTACTGACGGAAGTCATTGACCCGCCATACGACTCGTTCTACCGTACTACACGTTTGGTTAGTCACATTGAACACGAGCAGCGGTCCGCTCTGACAGCTCCGAGAGGCACACATGAGCACGGAAACCGTCCCCACTCCCCCACTCCAGATGCGCGGCGGCGTGCTCGCGCTGTTCGTCCCGTTCCTGGTCATGCTCGCCGGCATCCTGGTGCTCGGCGCCAAGGGGCTCGCGCTGCCCGAGGCGTTCTGGCCGATGGTGCTGCTCGGGCTGTTCGTCGGCCTGCTGCTCGCGAAGAGCCGCGACTCCTACGTCCAGGCGCTGGTGTCCGGCATCGCCTCCCCGATGCTGGCGGTGATCCTGCTGGCGTGGTTCCTCGCCGGCGTGTTCGGCACCATGCTCAACCAGACCGGCGTGATCGAGGGGCTGGTCTGGCTCGGCACCTCGGTCGGCCTGACCGCTGCCTGGGTTCCGCTGGTGACGTTCCTGGCCGCGTCGGTGCTGTCCCTGTCGACGGGCACCTCGGTGGGCACCATCCTCGCGGTCACCCCGATCCTGTTCCCGGCCGGCTTCGCCATCGGCGCGGACCCGCTGCTGGTGGTCGGCGCGATCATCGGCGGCTCGTTCGTCGGTGACAACATCGCGCCGGTCTCGGACACGACGATCGTGTCGGCGTACTCGCAGGGCACCACGGTGCCCAAGGTCGTGCAGTCGAGGATCAAGTACGCCGTGGTCGCGGGGGCCATCACCATCGGCTTCTACATCGTGGTCGGCCTGGTCGGCTCCGACACCGCCGGTCGCGGCGACGTGAACGCCTCGCCCGACGGCCTGATCATGCTGCTCGCCCCCGGCCTGCTGATCTTCCTGATGGTCCGCGGGTGGCACTTCGTGGCCTCGCTGCTGATGAGCATCGCCTTCGGCATCGTGCTCGGCCTGGTCACCGGGCTGCTGCACTTCAGTGACCTGCTGACCGTGGACAAGGCCACCTTCACCGCGAGCGGCATCGTCGTCGACGGCATGTCCGGCTTCGTGGGGGTGGCGGTCTTCACCATCTTCCTGATGGGGATGATCGGCACCTTCGAGGCCGGAGGCCTGATCACCTGGCTGGTCCGCCGTGCCCAGGAGCGGGCGAAGTCCTCCCGCGCCGCGGAGCTGTCGATGTACGTCCTCGCGCTGGTGGTGAACGCCCTGACCACTGCCGGGACTCCCACCATGGTGATGCTCGGCCCCTACGTCCGCCGGGTGGGTCACCACTTCAAGATCGCCCCCTGGCGCCGGGCGAACGTGCTCGATGCCGCCTCGACGACGATCATCGGCTTCCTGCCCTACAGCATCGCGGTGCTCATCCCGTTCGCCCT
>DASSVD010000079.1:0-4938 GCA_035706365.1 Nocardioidaceae bacterium | reverse complement strand
TGGTTTCGAGACGCTCGCAGGCTCGCTCCTCAACCACCCGGGGGGAGGCTCGCTCCTCAACCACCCGGGGGGAGGCTCGCTCCTCAACCACCCGGGGGGCAGGCTCGCTCCTCAACCACCCGGGGTGGGGTCAACCACGGGGGATGTCGCGGCGGCGGAAGCCGACGAACGCGGCGCCGACGAGCACAATCGTCAGCGCGCACAGCATGAGGAGCGTGCCGGCCGTGGCGGGCTCCTGAGGAGGCGCACCAACCAGCTGGAACGGCGACAGCCACAGCAGGGGGTCCGCCAGCTGCAGCGGGTCCCCGAGGTAGGCGACCAGCGCAGCGACGCCGTACAGCAGCCACGCCAGGGGCTGCAGGCGGGGGAGGAGCGCGAAGAGCAGCAGCGCAAGGGCGCCGAGGACGAAGGTGGCGGGTAGGTACGCGGCGACGGCCTCGATCGAAGTGCTCGACACCGGGCTCCCGGTCGACCAGGCGGCGGTGAGCGCGAGGGTCAGCCCTCCCGCACCGGCCACGACGACCAGTCCGGTCAGGACGACCAGCGCGTGCACTCCCAGCCACGATCCGCGGCTGCGCGTGCCGGAGAGCTCCCCTTCCAGCCGGCCCGAGGTCTCCTCCGCACGCAGCATGCCGACCGCGTGGACGACGTACGCCCCGCACAGCAGAGCGAGGAGCAGCACGGACATGGTGAGTACGGCGTCGACGCCGGACCCGCCGGCCGCCCCCATCGCCTGGGCGAGGTTCTCATTGCCGGCGACGGCCTCGATGATCGGCTGCGTCAACGACCCGAAGGCCGCCGCGACGACGACCGCTCCCGCGGCCCAGCCGAGCACCGAGCCCCGGTGCAGCCGGATCACCAGCCCGAGCGGCGTACGCAGGGACGACGACGCCCGGGTCGGCCCGGCCGTGCGCTGGACCAGGGCGGACCCGAGGTCACGATGCCGGGCGACGACGAAGGCGACCCCGGCGAGGGTCAGGCCGACAGCCACCGGCACCAGCAGCGGCCACCAGCGCGGATCCTGGCCGAAGGCGCGCGTCTTCTCCTGCCAGCCCAACGGCGAGAGCCAGGTCAGGGGGTTGTCCAGGACGTCGCCGATGCCGCGCAGCAGGTAGGACACGATCAGGGTGGCCAGGCCGGCGGCGTACACCCCTCGTGCGTGCCCGACCACCTGGGCGACGACCGCGGCGACGCCGGCGAAGACGAACCCCAGCGCCGCCATGGACGCGGCGTACAGCAGCGAGTCGCCGGCCGGCACGGCGACGAGGGTGAGCCCGGCGAACAGCGTTGCCGCGGTGAGCAGCAGGGCGACGGCGCCGAGGATGACGGCGGCGAGGATCGGCGCGGTGCGCCCGATCCGGCCGGCGAGCAGCATCTCCAGGCGCCCCGACTCCTCCTCCTTGCGGGTCATCTTGGCGACCAGGCTGATTCCCATCAGCGGGATCGCGAAGGACGCGAGGAACCCGAACTCGTTGGCGACGACGCCACCGAGGGTGTGCAGCCCGGCGACCCGTCCGTTCAGCGCCACGAGCGCGTCCCCGGTGCCGACGGCCGTGGCGTAGGAGTCGATCTTGGCCTGGGTGCCGTACAGACCGCTGATCGAGGTGGTGGTGGCGACCATGGTGGCGCCCAGCGCCAGGACCCATGCGAGCAGGGCCTTGTAGCCGGTGCGCAGCTGGATCGTCAGCATCGTGGGAAGGGCGGCGGCGCTCACTGCGGCGACCCTCCGTCGGCGTACACGTCGAGGAAGAGGTCGTCCAGGCTCGGCGGGGTGACGGTGAGGGTGTCGACGCCGGCCGCGTGCAGCCGTCCGACGACGTCGCCCAGTGCGTCGCGCTCGACGGCGAGCCGCACCTCCGGGTGCCCGTCCACCTCGTCCTGGGTCAGGTCCGCGACGCCAGGGACGCCCTCGAGGTCGGGGCGCCGCTCGGTGACCGCGTGCACGTTGGTGCGGGTACGCCGCCGCAGCTCGGCCAGCGTGCCGGTGCTGATCCGGCGACCCTTGCGGATGATGCTGACCCGGTCGGCCAACGCCTCGACCTCGCCGAGGATGTGGCTGGAGAGCAGCACGGTGGCCCCCTCGTCGCGACGCTCGCGGATGGTCTGCTGGAACGCCTTCTCCATCAGCGGGTCGAGTCCTGAAGTCGGCTCGTCGAGGATGAGCAGCTCGACGTCGGCGGCGAGCGCGGCCACCAGCGCGACCTTCTGCCGGTTGCCCTTGGAGTAGTCGCGGGCGCGCTTGCCGGGGTCGAGGTCGAAGCGCTCGATCAGCTCGGCACGCCGGTCCGGCCGGATGCCGCCGTGGGCCTGGGCGAGGACGTCGATGCACTGTCCGCCGGTGAGCCCGGGCCACAGCGTGACGTCGCCCGGGACGTAGGCGAGGCGGCGATGCAGCTGCGCCGCGCGCTCCCACGGGTCGCCGCCGAACAGGGTGATCGCGCCGCCGCTGCGCCGCATCAGTCCCAGCAGGATGCGGATGGTGGTCGACTTGCCGGCGCCGTTCGGCCCGAGGAAGCCGTGCACCTCACCGCGCGTGACTTCGAGGTCGAGCCCGTCGAGCGCGTGGAACGCGCCGAAGGACTTGATCAGCCCGTCGGCGCGGATGATCTCGTCGGTGTCGTCGGCGGTGCCGTCGCGTGTCGCAGCGGTGGTCGGAGTGGTCAGCGTCTGTCCCGTCATCTCAGTCCTTGGTGTCGTCGGGTCGTGGTGGTTCCGGCTGCAGGAACAGGCCGCCGCGCAGGATCGCGGAGGCCTCCTCCGCCCAGCGCGGCAGGCCCTCAGGCGAGAGCGGGTCGAAGCCGAGGACGTCGGTGAGCGGGTCGCGCAGCAGGAGCAGTGCCAGGTCGCTGGCCAGCGCGAACCCGGCGCGTACGTCGGGGTCGCCGGTCGGCGCTGCGTAGCCAGCGCTGACCATCTGGTCCAGGAACGCGCGGGTCCCCTCGAACCAGCGGCGGAACAGCTGCGTCCCGGCCGGATCCCCGGAGAGGAGCAGGCGGCGTACGTAGGCGGGAAGCGGCGAGTCCGGAGGGAACATCCGGGCGAAGGCCTCGGCAACCGACCCGCTGTCGCCCTCGGAGAAGACCTGCGCCACCTGGTCCTGGTCCTCGGTCAGCAGCACCTCGAGCCGCTCGGCGGCGTACCGGTCCACGGCCTCGCGCAGCCCCTCCTTGCTGGTGAAGTGGTGCAGCACCAGGCCGGGAGAGACGCCGGCCTCGGCGGCGATCTGCCGCACGCTGACCGCCTCGTGGCCGCGCTCCGCGAAGAGTCTCAGGGCCGCGTTGCGGATGTTGGCACGTGCCGTGAGGTCCGGGTCTGATCGCACAATCAGTAAACTATACAACTGTTCAGTCGACGTCAAATGACGATGACGCGGCGTGAGCTGGGCCGTGAGCTGGGCAGGGGGCTGTTGCTGGTGGCCTACGGCGGGCTCAACACGGTGATGGCGCTCGCGGTCCTGTCCGGCGTGATCACCCCGGCCGGTGGCTACGACGTCGACGCGGTGCGCGGCCATGCCTACCTGTGGGACCCGCTGTTCCTGGTGTGGGGCGGCGCGCTGGTGCTGGCGCTGTGGTTTTCACGACGCGGAGGTACGCCGAACCGCTAGCGTCCGGATGCACCGCGTCACGAAGGGAACAGCATGGACTTCACCACCGCCAAGGACTTCACCGGCGAACGCGCCTGGGACGCCCTCGACCTGCTCGAGTTCCACGAGCCGGCCACCGTGCGGCTGCACTGGACCGACGCGCCCTACGTCTGGCACGTCAACGACGGCGAGGAGGTCTTCGCCGTGCTCGACGGCGAGGTCGACATGCACTACCGCGTCGACGGCGTGGAGAGGGTGCAGCACATGCGTGCCGGTGACATCTGCCGCGCCGGTGTCGGAGACGAGCACGTCGCCCACCCGCGTGGGCAGGTTCGAGTGCTGGTCGTGGAGAACAAGGGCAGCATCTAGCGCCGGATCCCTTATGATGGCGTCGTTCCCGCGGGCAGGTCCGCACGTGTGAGGGGACGAAGACAAGGACAGGTCTGGATGCGCAGCACGGGTCTCGTCACCGCCATCGTGCGCTGACGCCCGTGTGCGACCGGTCTTTCGGTCGGAGGGCGTCGACGCGTCCTTCGACCCCAGGGGCCTTCCTTGTCCACACCCTTCTCCGTCGTCCTGCGCGATCTCTCCTTCGCCTGGCCGGACGGCACACCGGTGCTCGACGGCGTCAGCGGCAGCTTCGGGCGCGGCCGCACCGGCCTGGTCGGGATCAACGGCGTCGGCAAGTCCACGCTGCTGCGCCTGATCGCCGGGAGCCTGACCCCGACCTCGGGCACCGCGATCACGTCCGGAACGGTCGACTACCTCTCCCAGGACGTCACGCGGCGCGCGGACCTGACCGTCGCAGACCTGCTCGGCATCACCCCGGCGCGTGAGGCGTTGCGGGCCATCGAGGCGGGCTCGACCGACCCGGCCGTCTACGACGTGCTCGCCGACGACTGGGACGTCGAAGAGCGCGCTCGTGCCGTGCTCAGCGAGCTCGGCCTGCCCGCTGACCTCGACCGTCCGGCCGCGTCCCTGTCCGGTGGCGAGGCGATGCTCACCGCGGTCAGCGGGGTGCGGCTGCGGCGCGCCGACGTGGCGCTGCTCGACGAGCCGACGAACAATCTCGACATCGACGCACGACAACGGCTGTACGACGTCGTGCGTGGCTGGCGCGGTGCTCTCGTGGTGGTCAGTCACGACCTCGAGCTGCTCGACCAGCTCGACGAGACCGCCGAGCTGCGCGAGCACGCGCTGTCCACCTTCGGCGGCGGCTACACCGACTTCCGGCGCTGGCAGGACACCCAGCAAGAGGCGGCACTCCAGGCGCTGCGCACCGCGGAGCAGGAGCTGAAGAAGGAGAAGCGCGAGCGGATCAAGGCAGAGGAGCGCATCGCCCACAGCGAGCGGCA
>DASSVD010000078.1:0-2320 GCA_035706365.1 Nocardioidaceae bacterium | reverse complement strand
CGATCCCGGTCCGGTTGATCAGGGTGTCGAGCATCGAGTCCAGCGTGGTGAGCACCCGGGAGGCGCCCTCGTAGGCGCGCTGCGCGGTCAGCAGATTGATCATCTCCTCGTCGAGGTTGACCCCCGAGATCGACTCGCGGGAGGCGTCGACCTGCGCGGTGAACAGCGCCTGGCTCTCCGCGGTGCCGGTCGCCGCGGCCACGGTCGCGCCGAGGCCGGAGACGAGATCGCGGTACGCCGGGGCGCCGAGCTCGGCTGCGCTGATCCGGTCGGCGATCGAGCCGTCGAACTCCCCGGCGCCGTCTGCGGCGGCGGCCACACCGTCCGCGTCGACCGCGACGCTCAGCGAGGCGGCGGGGTGAGCGGCGTCGAACGAGAAGAAGTCGCCGCCGAGCGTGTCGTCCGGGGTCTTCGCGGTCCCGTGCAGGGCGTTCACGCCGTCGGCGAGCGTGGTCACGAAGGCATCCAGCTCGGCGAGGTAGCCGGGCAGGTCGTCGTTGGCGACCTGCTGGGACGCACGCAGGTCGCCGCCCGCGAGGGTGACGGCCGTGCCGCCGACCGACACGGTCAGGTCCGCGGTGTCCGCGCCGTCGAAGGTGGCCGGTCCGCCGACGGTGAGGGCCTGGGCGCCGGGGGCGAGGGGCCGGTTGTCGCCGTACCCCTGCACCAGCAGCTGCCCACCGACCCGGATGTCGACGGTGGTGTCCTCGAGGATGTCCACGGTGCCGCCGGTGAGCTCCGCCAGGTGCATCGCGAGCTGGTCGCGCTGGTCGAGCAGCGGTCCGGGGTCCTCCCCGGAGAGGTGGGACAGGCGCAGGTTCTCGTTCACGTCGACCAGCTGGGCGCTGACCGTGTTCGCCTCCTCGGCGAGGGCGACCAGGCGCTCGCGCTGGGAGGTCCACTCGGTGGCGACGTTGCCGGCCTGCTTGCCGATCGCGGTCACGAGCGTGTTCGCCCGGGCGATCAGCTGGCTGCGGGCTCCGCCGTCGTCGGGGGCGTTGGCCAGGTCGGCCCAGCCGGCCTTGAAGTCGGCGAGGGCTGCGGCCACTCCGTGCTCGCCCGGCTCGCCGAGGGTGTTCTCGAAGCGCTGCAGGGCGGCCGCGCGGCTGTCGGCGTACGCCAGGATGCCGTGCTCGGCGCGCGAGCGCGCGTCCACGAGCGGGTTGGTCATCCGGTCGATCCGGCTGGCGGTGACGCCCAGCGGGTCGCCGTCGTTGCGGGACCACAGCGCCGGGGTGGACGGGACGCCGACGGTCTGCCCGATCACGCTGCGGCGGGCGTAGCCCGGCGTGCTCGCGTTCGCGATGTTGCCGCTGGCGATGTCCATCGCGGTGCGGTTGTAGCGCAGCGCGGACAGGGCCGCCCCGAACGACGAGAAGGTGCCGGCCACGGTCACAGGCTCCTGTCGACCAGGCTGGTGCGCCGGTCGGCGTCGACCGAGCCGTCCGAGCCGTAGGTGCCGGCGCTGTCGGTGATCGACAGCAGCGTCGCCTGCGCCGCCTTGTAGCCGGCGGTGAGCAGCTCGCGGTTGCTCTCGGCCATCTCGCTGATCTGCGCGGCCACGGTGGTGAACGCCTCGCGGTGGTCGAGGAAGATCGGGGTCCACGGCTCGCCGGCGGTCTCCGCGATCTCGCGCAGGCTCGGGTTGGTGCCCAGACCGAGCTCGCCGGCGACGCCCTCGAGGGCCACCACGCGCATCAGCTCGACGTCCTTGATGCCGGTCAGCACGGTGTCGATCTCGCGGGCGGCAGCGGGCAGCCAGCGGGTGCGCCCGTTGGCGAGGACCAGGCGTTCGACCTCCAGCTTGTAGAGGAGCATCTCCAAGAGCTCGCGCTCCCGCCAGAGGACTGAGGACAGCTCCTCCATGGACATGTCGTGCTCCCCACTGACAACGGTCGGTACGTACTGGTTCACCGGTGACTCGGCTGCCCGGACCATCGGCACCGGGCACGGGTTTCTGAGCAGAATCCCGCTGGGTGTGTCGTGCAGGCCTCCCGGGCGGGCCTCGCCCGGGCTTCCCCGCCTCCACGACGTAAACGGCAACAACGACACCGGTGTGACCGGAGTTATGCCGCGAGGTCACAGTGTCGCGGATATGGCCCGAAAGGGCTAGGCCCGCCCGGGGGGTGACATAGCCCGGAATCGTCATTAAGCCCCGTCAAACGGCTGAAATCGGACATTAACCGGGCGAGTCGTGGACGCGTGCGATTTCTTTACTCTCGTGACTCACCGCGAACCTTCCCCCCAAGCGGCGGCCACGACCGAGGAGCTGGTCCGCCAGCACCTTCCCCTGGTCGGGCACATCGTCCGCGAGATGCTC
>DASSVD010000077.1:0-42981 GCA_035706365.1 Nocardioidaceae bacterium | reverse complement strand
GGTTCAGCTCGGCCAGCCGGTCCTCCAGGTCCAGCGCCGGGTCACGCAGCGCGTCGTCCGGTGCGGTGGCGGCGGTGACCAGTGCGCGGAGTCCGATCACGGTCTCCCAGCAGCCGGTGCGACCGCAGCCGCAGTGACGGCCCTGGGGGTCGACCATCATGTGGCCGATCTCGCCGGCGAACCCGTGCCGTCCGCGCAGCAACGCGCCGCGGGACACGATCCCGCCGCCGACACCCACCTCGCCGACGAGGACCAGGATGTCGTCGCGGACGCCGTCGGGGGTGGAGCCGGCCTCGGCGATCGCGGCGAGGTTGGCCTCGTTGTCGACGAGCACCGGGCACGACGGGCGCCCGAGCCGGTCCGCGAGCAGCTGGGCGGCGGGCACGTCGCGCCAGCCGAGATTCGGTCCGAGGGTGAGCACGCCGGCTGCGCTGTCCACGAGACCGGCCAGCCCGAGGGTGAGGCCGACCGGCTGCGCCGACCGGTCGTCGAGGTCCTGCAGCGTGCGCCCGACGAGGGCTGCGAGCCGGTCGAACACGGCTCCCGGGTCCAGGTGCACGGTGTCGAGTGAGAGCCGGTGCGCGCTGACGACCTCGCCGCGCAGGTCGAGGGCCATCGTGCCGACGTGGTTGACGTTGACCTCGGCGCCGATGCCGCAGACGCGACGGCCGTCGAGCTCGACGTTCAGTCCCGGGCGGCCGACGTTGCCGCGCTCCAGGACTCCTCCCCGGACCAGCCCCCGCTCGCCGAGCTCGGCGACCAGGCTGGAGACGGTGGTGCGGTTGAGGCCGGTGGCCGCGGCGATCCTGGCCCTCGGCCGCGGCTCGTGGTCACGGATGGTGCGCAGTACGAGCCCGAGGTTGTGCCGGCGCAGCGCCGGTTGGTCGATCGCTTCGGTCACGCCCGCCTCCCTCCGTCGTACCGCAATGGCCGGTTGTCTGCCAGAGATCCGCCGGTCACGGGACGACGCGGCGAGCGCTATGAACGCTGTGAGCGGGGTCACTCACTTTGTTGTGGCGTCATACAAAGTAGAGCCGGTCGCCTGCGTTGACAAGGGCTTTACGGCGTGTGCGGCCAGAAGATTCGCCGTTCACGGTAAAACTTACGAAAGTACGCGGACAAAGCGACGCGGGCGCCGGGACTAGCGCTCGTGGACCAGCACTCGTGGACTAAGACACTTGGATCGGCGCCGACATGGAGCGACCCGGGCCCGGGGTCCACGTCGCCGCCCCTTCCCATGGCAGACCGGCACCTCCCACGACATGCTTCGTGTGGGAAGTGCCGGTCCGTCTGCAGACCTTGATGAAACCGGGGCGCCACGCGCGGCCGCACCCGGCCCGAGCGCACCCCAGCCCACCGGGCGCCCGCTCCCGAGAGGAGCGTCAGGCCGAGCGTCCCGGCGGCGCGTAGACCGCGTCACTGATCAACCGGGCCGCGCCGACCACACCGGCGTCGTCGCCGAGCTCGCTGAGCACGATCGGCAGGTTCCCGGTCGCCAAGGGCAGGGAGCGTCGGTAGATCACCCCCCGGATCTCGGCGAGCAGCGCGTGCCCGAGGCCGGTGACCCGGCCGCCGATCACGATCATTCCGGGGTTGAAGAACGACACCAGGCTGGCCAGGACGTCACCCACCCGGCGACCGCCGTCGCGGATCAGCTGCACCGCCTGCGCGTCGCCACGAGAGACCGCCACGCCGACGTCCTCGGCCGACAGCTCGCCGCCGGCCTCCAGCAGCTCGGCAAGCACCGCGGAACGGCCTGATCGGGCCGCCGCGGTCGCGTCCCGGGCGAGGGCGGCACCCCCGAAGAACGCCTCGAGGCAGCCGGTGTTCCCGCAGGCACAGGTCGGTCCGAAGTCCTCGACGCGGATGTGGCCGATGTCCCCGGCACAGCCGTCGACGCCGCGGTAGAGCTCACCGTCGACCACGATGCCGCAGCCGATCCCGGTGCCGATCTTGACGAAGAGGAAGTCCGCGGCCTTGCGGGCCACACCCGAGTGCTGCTCACCGAGGGCCATCACGTTCACGTCGTTGTCCAGCAGCACCGGGCAGCCAAGCTCGCGAGAGACCGCGTCACGGACCGGATAGCCGTCCCAGCCGGGCATGATCGGCGGCGACACGGACACGCCTCGGTGGAAGTCGACCGGCCCCGGCACCCCGATCCCCACGCCGGAGGGCCGGTCGATGCCGTGCGCGGCCAGCAGCGTGCGGGTCAGCTCGAGCGCCGTGGCGAGCACGGCCTCCGGACCGGACCGCACGTCGCAGGGCCGGGACAGCTTCCCCAGCACGCTGAGCCGCCCGTCGGTCACTCCGACAGACAGGCCCGTCGCACCGATGGAGATGCCGACGAACCGGATCCCCTCCGCGAGGTCGACGAGCGTGGAGCGACGTCCGCCGCGCGACGCTGCCTGCCCGACCTCGGCGGCAAGCCCGACCTCGGCGAGCCGGGCGACCTCGGCGGCGATCGTGGTGCGAGAGACCGACAGCCGGTCCGCGAGCTGCACCCGCGACAGCGGCTCGGAGTCGCGCAGGATCGACAGCAGCCGGGCTTGCAGTTCGGTCTCGACACGACCGGTCAACGAGGGCGCCACGGTCGAATCCTCGCACGCGGCAGATCAGGAGTGGGCGGCCTCGGCCATCGGCGCGGTCAGGTACGGCTCGAGCTGGCCGGCCAGATCGCCGTGCACCCGGCCGTGCACCACGGTGCCCTCGCCGGTGTGCTCGAGCCGGACCACCTCTCCGTGCTCGTGGATGCGGTTGAGCAGGTCACCACGCTCGTAGGGAAGCAGCGCCTCGAACGCCACGTCCGGGCGCGGGAGGTCGGCCTCCACGGCGGCCAGTGCCTCGGTGATCCCCTCGCCGGTGCGGGCGGAGACCACGACCGAGTGCGGCTCCCGCTGACGCAGCCGGGCGAGCACCATCGGGTCGGCGATGTCCGCCTTGTTGACCACGACCAGCTCGGGCACGGTGTCCGCGCCGATCTCGGCGAAGACCTCGCGCACCGCGGCCAGCTGCCCCTCCGGATCCGGGTGCGAGCCGTCGACGACGTGCACGATCAGGTCGGAGTCGGCGACCTCCTCCAGTGTGGAGCGGAACGCCTCGACGAGCTGGTGCGGCAGGTGGCGGACGAAGCCGACGGTGTCGCTCATCGTGTAGACGCGCCCGTCTGCGGTGGTGGTGCGCCGCGTGGTCGGGTCCAACGTGGCGAACAGCGCGTCCTCGACCAGCACCCCGGCCTTGGTCAGCCGGTTCAGCAGCGAGGACTTGCCGGCGTTGGTGTAGCCGGCGATCGCCACCGACGGGATCGCGTTGCGGCGCCGCTCGGAGCGCTTGGTGTCGCGGGTGGTGCGCATGTGCGCCAGCTCGCGCCGCAGCTTCGCGATCTTGGTGTTGATCCGGCGCCGGTCGGTCTCGATCTTCGTCTCACCGGGGCCGCGGCCGCCGATGCCGCCACCCTGGGAGCCGACCCGGCCGCCGGCCTGGCGGGACAGGTTGCCGCCCCAGCCGCGCAGCCGTTGCTTCATGTAGTTCAGCTGCGCGAGCTCGACCTGGGCCTGGCCCTCGCGCGACTTGGCGTGCTGGGCGAAGATGTCGAGGATCAGCGCGGTGCGGTCGACCACCTTGACCTTGACCCGGTCCTCGAGGTTGCGCAGCTGGGAGGGGGCCAGCTCGCCGTCGCAGATCACGGTGTCGGCGCCCGTGGCCTGCACGATCTCGCGCAGCCCGTCCACCTTGCCGCGACCGATGTAGGTGGCCGGGTCCGGCTTCTGCCGCCGCTGGTAGAGCGCGTCGAGCACCTGGGAGCCCGCCGTCTCTGCGAGCAGGGCCAGCTCGGCCAGCGAGTTCTCGGCGTCCTGCACGGTCCCCTCGGTCCACACCCCCACCAGCACCACGCGCTCCAGCCGGAGCTGGCGGTACTCGACCTCGGTGATGTCCTCGAGCTCGGTGGACAGCCCGGCGACGCGGCGCAGGGCCTGCCGGTCGGCCAGGTCGTAGGCGCCGGTGTCCAGGTCCTGCTCGCGGGCCTCGCGGTCGCGGTCTTCTGGATCGGGCGCTTCGGGCCCGACAGCCTCGGAGCCGGCGTCGAGAGGCGTGAACCGCTCGGAGGTGTCGGCGTCGTCGAAGGCCTGGGGTGCGTGCTGAGAGTTCGTCATATCCACCCGGTGCAACATCAGGGATGCCGGAGTTGTTCCGGCCGGAGGGCCTCGGCCCGGTTCGATGCTCGCACGGCCCGTGCGCCGTCGGCGAGCGAATTAGCCACCTCCCCGCGCGCGACGAGGACGGCCGGCCCGGCCAGCAGCACGTGGTTGCGCCGGGTCCAGGTCACCTGCAACGTGCCACCCGGCACGTCCACGCGGTAGGTGCGGTCCGTGTCCGGCCCGTCGGCCGGCACGGGATCCTCGGGATCGGTCACCGCGGCGGCCACCATGGCGGCGCAGGCACCGGTGCCGCAGGACCGGGTCTCCCCCGAGCCGCGCTCGTGCACCCGCATCGCGAGGTGACGCGGCCCGCGGCGTACCACGAACTCCACGTTGACCCCGGTCGGGAACGCCTCCGTGTCGTACGCCGGGGCCTCGCGCAGCGACCCGGCCTCGGCCAGGGCGTCCACGAAGGTGACCGCGTGCGGGTTGCCCATGCTCACGTGCAGCGCAGGCCAGGTGTGCGCCTGCTGCGCCACGTCCGTCGCCGTGCCGCTCAGGGGATCGGCCGCGGAGCCGGCCACGGCGACCGCGGTCTCGCCGACCACTTGCGGCACTCCCATGTCGGCGGTGATCGGGCCGGACGGGTCGTCGGCGAAGCGCACCTCCACGACCCCGGTGCGGGTGGCGACCGGGAGGGGTCGAGCGGGATCGACCAGGTCGTGGTCGGCCAGGTAGCGGGCGAACACGCGCACGCCGTTGCCGCACATCTCCGCCAGCGACCCGTCGGCGTTGCGGTAGTCCATGAACCACTCCGCGCGCTCGCGGGCCGCCACCGCCGCGGGGTCGTCACACGCGCCGGTGCGAACCACCCGGATCAGCCCATCGCCGCCGATGCCGGCGCGCCGGTCGCACACGGCGGCCACCGCCGCCGCGTCCAGGTCGCAGCCGCCGTCGTCGTCGGGGATCAGCACGAAGTCGTTCTCCGTGCCGTGTCCCTTGAGGAAGCCGATGCCCACCCCGTCAGGCTACCCGCGGCCACGCCGGTATCTTCGCCTCGTGCCCACCGACCCCCCGCTGCTCCGCGTGCGCAACCTGCGCCGCGCCTTCGGTCAGGTCACGGTGCTCGACGGCGTGGAGCTCGACGTCGCGGCCGGCGAGGCGGTCGCGCTGGTCGGCCGCAACGGAGCCGGGAAGTCCACCCTGCTGCGCTGCGTGACCGGGGCCGACCGTCCCAGTGACGGCACGGTGGAGCTGGCCGGGCGGCGGCTCGACGAGCGCGACCCGGACGTGCGGCGGGACCTCGCGGTCGTGATGGACGACCTGGACTTCTTCCCCGACCTGAGCGTGGTCGAGCACCTGGACCTGTTCGCCCGGGCACACGGGCTGGCCGGCGACGAGGCCGAGGCGGTGGTGGACCGGGTGCTCGCCGACGTCGGGCTGGTGCCGCAGTCGGCCCAGCTGCCCGCCACCTTGTCGTCGGGGCAACGACGCCGGCTCGCCCTGGCCAGCGCGTTCGTCCGGCCGCGGCGGCTCCTGGTGCTCGACGAGCCGGAGCAGCGGTTGGACACCGCGGGCGTGACGTGGCTGATCGAGCGCCTGGTGCAGGAGAAGGGCGACGGGCTCGGCGTACTGCTGGCCAGCCACGACCCCGCGCTGGTCGACGCGGTCGCCGACCGGGTGGTCAGCCTCGACCGGACCGGGGCGGAGTGACCGGGCGGTGACCGAGCCGTCGGTAGGCGAGCTGCGCGGCCAGATCCGGCAGTGGCGGCGCGGTCGCGCCGACACCCGCCTGCTCCAGGTCCTCGAGGACGCCTACGTCGCGGTGTTCGCCGCCGTGATGGGGCTGTCGGTAGCCGTCAGCGTGGTGCTGCGGCTGCGCAACGACCTGGAGGCGGTGTGCCGGACCGCCACCTGTCACCAGGCACGCAGCGTGCTCCCGCTGGTACTCGCGCTCGCGGTGCTGACCGGGTGCGTCGTCCTGGCCCGGTTGTTCGGCCCGATGCTGGTCTCTCCCGCAGTGGCCAGCTGGCTGCTGGCCGCGCCCGTGGACCGCACACGGCTCCTGCGGCCCCGGTTGTTCGTCACCGCACTGGGTGCCATGGTGCCCGGCGGCGTCGCCGTGGCGGGGGTGGCCGCCCTGGCGGGGTATGACGCGGGGTCGGTGGCAGCGCTGGGCGCGGCGCAGGGGCTGCTGTGTGTCCTGGTGGTCGGCTCCCTCACCGTCGCCCAGGCCCTCCGACCGGGGATGGCGACCGCCGTCGGCCGGGTCCTGGCCGCAGTGACCTGGGGGTTGCTGGCGGGGCTGACCCTGGGCCTCCTGCCCCGCTTCGCGTCCGCAGAGGCCGGGGCATCGGTGCCCGCGGCCGTGGTGGTCGCGGTGCTGGTGGTGGCGGGCCTCGCCGCGGTGGCGCTGTGGCGGGCGGCCGACGTGCTGCCGTTGATCCCGCGTGACCGGCTCACCCCGGGCGGGACGCTCGCGCCCGGCCTCTCGGGCGCGCTGGGCACCCTCGACCTGGCACTCGCCTACGACGTGCTGCTCGGCCGGCACTGGCAGGCGCGGAGCACCGTGGCCTCGCGCCCGGCCCGCGGGACAGGCATCTGGCCGTTGGTGTGGCGCGACCTGATCCGCCTGCGTCGGCGCCCCCGCCTGCTGGTGCTGCTCGCCGCCGCCGCGGTGGTCCCCTTCCTCGCCGCCGAGCTGGGCCTGGAGCGGCTGGTGCTGCCGGTCGCCGCGATCACCGGGCTCGTGGCCGGCCTGGACCTGTTCTCGGCGTTGCGGGTGCTCAGCCGGACCCCGGGGCTGGTGCGGTGCCTGCCGCAGCCTGGGTGGCAGGTCCGGGCAGCCTGCTGCCTGGTCCCGGCCGTGCCGCTGCTGGTCTGGGGAGTCGCCACCGCGCCGGCGATGCAGGCCGCGCTGGGCGGCCCGTGGGCGGTGGCGCTCGGGACCGGTGCAACCGCGGGCGCCGCGGCGGTCGTGGGCGCGATGCGCTGGATGACCGGCCGACCGCCCAACTACCAGCTCCCGCTGGTCAGCTCGCCGATGGGCGCCGTCCCTCCCACGCTCTACCTCAGCGTGTTCCGCGGCATCGACGTGACCGTTCTGGTCACGGTGCCGGTGCTGGTGGCCCCCACGGTCCGCGGGGTGGAGGTGGCGCTGGGCCTGGCCGCCGTGATCGCCGCGATCCTGCTCGCCCGGGACTGACCCGGCTGCCCCGTCACGGCGGGGCTGGGACGCTGCGCCTGGCCACCACTGCCCTGCCGCCCGCGTGGCGACCCGGAACTGTCGGTGCGCTCTGGCAGCGTGGTGTCCATGGACGGATCCGAGATCTTGATGCTCAGCGGGGTGACCGCGCACTGCGGCGACTGCGGTGGCGAGCGGATCTTCGTGCCCGTCGAGGGCTGTGACCTCGAGGGCTGCGAGTTCTGCTGCACCTCCTGCGACGCGGCGGTGTTCCTGCTCGAGGTGCTGGACAACACCGGAGGCGCACAACGACACGGCCGGGTCGCCTGAGCGACCCGGCCGTGCGGTGATGCGAAGTCACCCCGCGCTGTTCAGCGGTGCTGACCGCCGCCGTGGTGACCGTCGTGGCCGCGGCCACCGTGGTGGTGCCCGTGGCCACCGTGGTGGTGCCCCCGGCCATCGTGATCGTGCCCGTGGTGCCGCCCGCGGGAGGCCACCACCAGGGCCGAGCCTCCGCCGCGACGCTCCGGCTCGGACACGGCGGTCACCGAGCCGTGCCGGCCGAACTCGATCGCCGTGGCGGCACCGATCTCGTCCATGGGCTCACCGAACTTCTGCCCGTAGGCGTCGCGGAGGGCCTGTCCGTAGGTGGCGAGGAACTCCGGCTCCGCGGTGATGCCGCTCTCGGCGTTGCGCTCCGACGCGCGCGGGGCGGCGATCGCCTGCTCGATCGACATGTTCCGGTCGATCCGGTTGAACAGCATCTGCGAGACCGTGGTGATGATCGTCGACCCACCTGGAGAGCCGAGTGCGACGAACGGCTCGCCGTCCTCGAGGACGATGGTCGGCGACATCGAGGAGCGCGGGCGCTTCCCGCCCTCGATGCGGTTGGGGTCGCTCTCGTCGTACACCGCGGAGAAGTCGGTCAGCTCGTTGTTCAGCAGGAAGCCTCGCCCGGGCACGACGATGCCCGAGCCGCCGATCTGCTCGATGGTCAAGGTGTACTCCACGACGTTGCCCCACCGGTCGGAGACGGTCAGGTTCGTGGTGGAGATGCTCTCGGTGTCACTGGCTTCGGTGCCGTCCTGCGTGACGTCGCCCTGGCACGAGGTGTCGTAGTCGCCGTCGGCCTCACCGGCGGCGACGGGACGCGTCATCGAGGCGTCCTGGTCGACGGCGCAGGCGCGCTCTGCGGCGAAGTCGTCGGAGAGCAGCTCGTCGAGCGGCACGTCGACGAACGCCTCGTCGCCGAGGTACTTGGCCCGGTCGGCGTAGGCCAGGGCGGTCGACTCGAAGTAGTCGTGCAGCCCCTGCAGGTCGCTCGAAGCCGGCTCGGGCTCGACCTGCTCCAGGATGTTCAACGACTCCCCCACCGTCGAGCCGCCGGACGACGACGGCGCCATGCCGTAGACGTCGTAGCCGCGGAAGTCCGAGCGGGTCGGGTCCTGGACGAGCGCCTCGTAGTCGGCCAGGTCCTCGGTCGTCATGAACCCGGGCGGGATCGGCAGGCCGTGCGTGGTGTCGGAGGTCGGTGGGTCGGTCACCGCGTCGGCGATCTGCTCGGCGATCCGGCCCTCGTAGAAGGCGTCGGTGCCGCGGTGGGCGATGAGCCGGTAGGTGTGGGCCAGGTCGCGGTTGCGGAAGACCGAGCCGGTCTCCGGCGCCTCACCGCCGGGCAGGTACAGCCGGGAGGTGGGTGTGAACGCCTCGAACCGCTCCCGGTTGTCCTCCACCTGCTGGTGGAACGTCTCGTCCACCAGGAAGCCCCGCTGGGCCAGCCGCGTCGCGGGCCGGAGCGCGTCGTCGAGGTCGCGGGTGCCCCATTCCTCGAGCGCGGTCTCCCACGTCGCCAGCGTCCCGGGCACGCCGACCGACACGCCGCTGGTCACCCGCTCGGGGTAGAAGTTGTAGGGCTGCCCCGGATTGTCGGGATCCATGAACGCATCGTGCGGCATCGCCGCCGGTGCGGTCTCGCGGCCGTCGATGGTCTGCACCTCGCCCGAGTCGGCGTCGTAGTAGACGAAGTAGCCACCGCCCCCGATGCCGGAGCTGAACGGCTCGGTCACGCCCAGCGCGGCAGCGGTCGCCACGGCCGCGTCCACGGCGTTGCCGCCGCGCTTGAGCACCTCGATGCCGATGCGGGACGCCTCCGGGTCGACCGAGCTGACCGCGCCGCCGTAACCGACGCTGGTCGGCGTCTTCACGTTGTAGCGGCCTCGGTCATGGCCCCGGTCATGGCCCCGGTCGTGGTTGCGGTCGTGGTTGCGGTCGTGCCGCCCGTGGTCATGCCCGTGGTGGTGGCGCCCGTGATCCTGACGGCCGTGTTCGCCGGCCAGGGCCGGGGCTGCGGTGGTCAGCGCGAGCACGGTGGCGCCTGCCGTCAGGACGGCGGCGGCGCGCAGCGCAGAGGGTCCGCGCGTGAGTGGTGGCATGGGGTACCTCCCGAGAAGTGACACAGTGTCCGGATCCCCCTACCCGAAGTGAGCAGGGTCACACCTGCACCACTGCACGCACCGCTCGCTCTGCCACCTCGACGCGCTCCGGGTTGTCCCAACCGACCCAGGTGATCCGTGGGTCCTTGCGGAACCAGCTGTCCTGGCGTCGCGCGAACCGCCGGGTCCCCGTGACGGTGCGCTCGTGCGCCTGCTCCTCGGTGAGCTGCCCGTCGAGGAAGGCGAGCACCTGCTGGTAGCCCAGGGCGCGGGAGGCGGTACGCCCCTCGCGCAGTCCGCGCCCGGCCAGGCGGCGTACCTCCTCGACCAGGCCGGCGTCCCACATCGACTGCACCCGGGCGGCGATCCGCTCGTCGAGCACCGGACGCGGGATGTCGACGCCGACCTGCACGGCGTAGTCGTAGACGTAGCGCTGCTGCGGCAGCGAGGCACGGAACGGCCGGCCGGTGAGCTCGACGACCTCCAGGGCGCGCACGATCCGCCGCCCGTTGCTGGGGATGATCCGTGCGGCGGCGTCCGGGTCCCGCTCCCGCAGTCGGCCGTGCAGCGCCTCGGCTCCGTGCTCGGCGAGCTCTGCCTCGAGCCGGGCGCGCAGGTCCGGGTCGGTGCCGGGGAACTCGAAGCGGTCGAGCACGGCCCGCGTGTAGAGCGCCGAGCCGCCGACGAGCACGGGCACAACGCCGCGGCGGTGACAGTCGGCGACGACCGCCCGCGCCCACCGCTGGAACTCCGCGACGGACGCAGACTCGGTCACGTCGAGGACGTCGAGCAGGTGGTGGGGTACGCCGCGGCGCTGCGCCGCCGGCAGCTTGGCCGTCCCGATGTCCATCCCCTGGTAGAGCTGCATCGAGTCGGTGTTGACCACCTCGCCGCCGACCCGCTCGGCCAGGTCGAGGCTGAGCTCGGTCTTCCCGGCCGCGGTCGGACCGACCACGGCCACCACCGGTAGCCGGTCCGAGGTCTGCGGAGGCCGGGTTGCGCCCATTGAACGCGAGGGTGGCATGCGGCAGAGTCTGGCAAAGGCCACGACGACCACCCGGAAGGGGCCACGATGAGCTTTCTGGACAAGGCCAAGGACGCCGCGAAGAAGGCGGTCGACGAGCACGGGGACAAGGTCGCTGCGGCGACCGACCGGGCCGGCGCGCTGATCGACCAGAAGACCGGCCACAAGCACACCGACAAGATCGAGACCGGCAAGCGCAAGGTCGAGGAGGCGCTGGACAACCTGGACCGCAAGAACGACGACATCCCCGACCGCGACGAGGGCGGTGCGCGCGGTCGCCCGCGCCCCTGAGGCCGAGCCGGCACGGGCGGTTTCGGGACGTCCGCCGGGGGTACGCCCCGGTCATGGCACCGACCCAGAACACGACCGCTCCGGTGGAGCCCGGCGAGCCGAAGGACCCGGGCCTGCCCGGAGGCCCGATCGATCCGCCCGACCCCGAGGTGGTTCCCTCCAGCCCGCCCGAGGGCCCCGGCACGGTGCCCTCGCCGGCGAAGCCGGAGACCGAGCCCGCCCCGCAGGGGCCGTGAGCGCGCCCCACGAAGGAGGCAGCATGAGCGAGTTCGGAGCCGAACGCACCCAGGACGACCCGGTCGAGGGTGACCTCGCCGCGGAGGAACCGACCCCCGGTGAGCACCACGCCCGGGAGGCGGGCGGGGAGTCGGAGGAGACCGGTGTCGCCTACGACGAGCAGGGCGAGCCGGTCGCCACCCCGCACGACCTCGCGATGGCCGAGGCCGAGCTGGACGAGGAGGAGCCGTGAGCGAGACAGATCCCCGCGAGTCGAACCCCAACGCCGCCGGACCCGAGGGCCTGGAGGGCGAGATGGGCGTGAGCAGCGAGCGCACCGGCCCGGACGGGGGCAGCGACCCGACGGATGAGGGCATCGACGGCACCGGCACGGTGGGCACCGCCCGCACCGGCACCGACGGCGAGCAGAGCACCAGTCGGCGTCCCGCCGATGAGGTGGTGACCGAGCCGGGCAGCGACGAGACCGCACGCAGCAGCCCGGAGGGCGAGGAGGCGAACACCGCCGACGTGCCTTCCCAGGACTTCGACCCGTCCCGCAACCCGGGTCACTCCCACGGGTGAGGGGCGTCCCGCCCCAAGCCCCGCCGCCGGAGGCTCGGAGATGATCGATCGATTCGTGGTCGTCCCGGCGGCCTACGTGCTGTTCCTGCGTCGCCAGGACGGCGCGGACCAGGTGCTGCTGCAGCTGCGGCAGAACACCGGTTACCGGGACGGGCACTGGGCAGCGGCCGCCGCCGGCCACGTCGAGAAGGGCGAGTCGGTCTTCGCGGCCGCGCGCCGCGAGGCGCTGGAGGAGGTCGGAGTGCGGCTCGAGGACCTGCAGCCGGTGTGCGCCATGCACCGCACCGACGCGGCCGACCGTGCCGCTGCGATCGACGAGCGGGTCGACTACTTCTTCACCAGCCGGGCGTGGTCGGGGACGCCGCAGATCCGCGAGCCCGACAAGTGCGCCGAGCTGCGCTGGTTCGACCTGGCTGCGCTCCCCGATCCGGTCGTGCCCCACGAGAAGGTGGTCCTCGAGGGCGTCGCCGCCGACGGCGTCCCGCCGATCGTGACCTACGGCTTCCCCGACTGATCGCCGTGCGCCCGGGACTGTTCCGCGGGCGCCCGGACTGATCCGCGGGCGCCCGGCGGCGGGGCGTCAGTCGCAGCCGCAGCCGGCGGCCTCGGGCCGGCTCGCCGGCGCACCGAGCGTGGGCATCCCGAGGGAGACACCGCTGGGCGACGGGGAGGTCCGCGCCTCCCAGGCGTCGCCGGCCCGGGTCCGGCGTACCGATCGGACCGCCTGGTCCGCGACCAGGTGGTGCGGCGCCGCGTAGGTGATCTCGACCTCCACCATGTCGCCGGGACGCACCGCCACCCGAGCGCCGGAAGCATCCGCCGGCGTGAAGTGCACGAGCCGGTTGTCCGGTCCGCGGCCCGAGAGCCGGTGGGTGGCCTCGTCCTTGCGCCCCTCCCCCTCAGCGACCATCAGCTCCACGGTGCGGCCCACCAGGCACTGGTTCTCCTCCCAGGCGATGTCGTTGACCCGGGCGACGAGGCGCTCGTAGCGGTCCTGGACCACCTCGCGCGGCACCTGGTCCTCCAGGACGGCGGCGGGCGTACCGGGGCGCTTGGAGTACTGGAACGTGTAGGCACCGGAGAACCGGGCCTCCTCGACGACTTTGAGCGTCTGGGCGAAGTCCTCCTCGGTCTCCCCCGGGAACCCGACGATGATGTCGGTGGTGATCGCCGCGTCGGGCATCGCCGCGCGGACGCGGTCGATGATCCCGAGGAACCGGCTCTGCCGGTAGGAGCGCCGCATGTCCTTCAGCACCTTGTCGGACCCGGACTGCAGCGGCAT
The DNA here is from genome assembly GCA_035706365.1 of Nocardioidaceae bacterium. Lineage (GTDB taxonomy): Bacteria > Actinomycetota > Actinomycetes > Propionibacteriales > Nocardioidaceae > Nocardioides_C. Next base: position 29,834 of record DASSVD010000077.1, on the reverse strand, counting down.
GTGCAGCTGGGGCATGACGTTCGGCGTCTCGGCCATCGCCGCGATCACGTCGTCGGTGAACGCGGCGGGGTGCGGGCTGGTGAAGCGCACCCGCTCCAACCCCTCGATCTCACCGCAGGCGCGCAGCAGCTTGCCGAACGCGTAGCGGTCGCCGAACTCCACGCCGTAGGTGTTCACGTTCTGGCCCAGCAGGGTCACCTCGGTGACCCCCTCGGCGACCAGCGCGCGGATCTCGGCGAGGATGTCGCCGGGCCGTCGGTCCTTCTCCTTGCCCCGCAACGCCGGCACGATGCAGAAGGTGCAGGTGTTGTTGCACCCCACGCTGATCGACACCCAGGCGGCGTACGCCGACTCGCGCTTGGTCGGCAGCGTCGACGGAAACACCTCGAGCGACTCGAGGATCTCGACCTGGGCCTCCTCGGCGACCCGCGCGCGCTCCAGCAGCACCGGCAGCGAGCCGATGTTGTGGGTCCCGAAGACCACATCTACCCAGGGTGCCTTGCGGGTGATCTCCCCGCGGTCCTTCTGCGCCAGGCATCCACCGACCGCAATCTGCATGCCCGGGTTCTTCGCCTTCACCGGGGCCAGGTGGCCGAGGTTCCCGTAGAGCTTGTTGTCGGCGTTCTCGCGGACCGCGCAGGTGTTGAACACGACCACGTCCGCGGCGGCCGCGTCGTCGTCACCCGCGAAGGGGACGTAGCCGGCGTCCTCGAGCAGCCCGGTGAGCCGCTCGGAGTCGTGGACGTTCATCTGGCAGCCGTAGGTGCGCACCTCGTACGTGCGCGGCTCGGGACGGTTCTCGGTGACGCTCATAACGCGTCCCAGGGTACGGCTAGCCGGCCGAGCCGCCCTCCTCGGGCGCGGCCGGCTTCGTGTCGCCGGCGGCCGTGCTCGCGCTCCTGGTGCTCGTCCTGCCGGTGCCCGAGGGCTTGTCCTTGCTCTTGCTCACCGGGAGCTTGTCGCCCGCACCGGTCGGCGCCGGGGTCGCCGCGGTCTTGGACGGATCCTCGGCCACGGCGGCCTCGACGGTCTTCGCCACATCGTTCGGCGTGGCGGGAGCCTGCCTCCCCGAGGCCTTCTTGGCGGGTGCCTTCTTGGCGGGTGCCTTCTTGGCCGTGGCCTTCTTGCCGGGTGCCTTCTTGGCGGGTGCCTTCTTGGCCGTGGCCCTCTTGGCGGATGCCTTCGTCGCCGGCGCCTTCTTCGCCGCGCTCTTCGTTGCGGCGGCCTCAGCGGGCTCCGACGGCTCGACCGGACCAGCGGGCTCGGTCGGCTCGGGAACGTCGACGGGGCGGCCCGCCTCGTTCACGTCCGGGACCGGGCGCAGCGGCGTACTCACACCGGCGGTCCGGTCTGGTCCACGCCCGGTGGCACGCTCGAGCACGTCCACGGCGCTGCGGGTGAGCTGTTCGGCGAGGGTCATGCCCCACGACACGGTCTCCTTGGCCTGTCCCACCACCTTGCCGGCAGTGCCGACCGGGTCCTTGGCGGTGTGCACGGCCGTGCCGACCAGGCGGCTCAGCGGGTTCTTCGGTGCCACGTCGTCCCTTTCCTCGGTCCCATGCTTGCCTTGCTGGGGCTCGTCACCGGCGCCCGACCCCGCGACGGGAGCGGGCGCTGCGGGGTGCCGAACCGGCAGAGTTCCCGCAGCGGCGGGTCCTAATCGCCGGGCCGGACGGCGGTCTTAATCGTATTGAAACGCCGCGATGTCGCCGCGTTGTAGGCACGCCGGTCGCGGAGTCGATAGCCTCACGCCCATGACAGCAGCCGCGGAGGAGCGATCCGCTCGAGGAGTGGGCGAACCGCTCGTGGTTCTCGACGGTGTGAACAAGTGGTTCGGAGACCTGCACGTCCTGCAGGACATCAACCTCACCATCAACCGGGGCGAGGTCGTCGTCGTGATCGGCCCCTCGGGGTCGGGCAAGTCGACGCTGTGCCGGGCGATCAACCGGTTGGAGACCATCGACCAGGGCGCCATCACGCTGGACGGGCAGCCCCTGCCGGCGGAGGGCAAGCAGCTGGCGCAGCTACGCGCCGAGGTGGGCATGGTCTTCCAGAGCTTCAACCTCTTCGCCCACAAGACCATCCTCGAGAACGTGACCCTGGGGCCGATCAAGGTCCGCCGGATGCCCAAGGGCCAAGCCGAGGAGCAGGCGAAGCGGCTGCTCGACCGGGTCGGCGTGGGACACCAGGCCGCCAAGTACCCCGCCCAGCTCTCCGGCGGTCAGCAGCAGCGCGTCGCGATCGCCCGCGCGCTGGCCATGGAGCCGAAGGTGATGCTCTTCGACGAGCCCACCTCCGCCCTGGACCCGGAGATGATCAAGGAGGTGCTCGACGTCATGGTCGACCTCGCCGAGGGCGGGATGACCATGGTCGTGGTCACCCACGAGATGGGCTTCGCCCGTACCGCGGCGAACCGGGTGGTGTTCATGGCCGACGGCCAGATCGTCGAGGAGAACACCCCCGAAGAGTTCTTCACCAACCCACAGTCGGATCGCGCCAAGGATTTCCTCGGGAAGATCCTCAAGCACTGATCGGCTCACCGAGCTGGGTCGGGGGCTTGTTCCCGACCAGAGAAGAAGGGGAATCCATGCAGTTCAAGCGCACCAAGGCCCTCGTGGCCGCAGCCGGCCTGTCGCTGGCACTCGCCGCGTGCGGCGGGGGAGGCGGCGAAACCGACGTGAAGGTCGCCGAGAACCCGAAGTTCGAGGCGGGCACGACAATGGCCAAGCTCGCCGACTCCGGCAAGGTCACCATCGGCGTGAAGTTCGACCAGCCCGGAATCGGCTTCCTGGAGCCCGGTGCTGACGCTCCGTCCGGTTTCGACATCGAGATGGGCCGCATCGTCGCCGGGGCCCTCGGCATCAGCGACGAGAACATCAACTGGAAGGAGACGGTCTCCGACAACCGGGAGCCCTACATCCAGGACGGCACCGTCGACCTCGTCATCGCCTCCTACTCCATCACCGACGAGCGACGCCAGGTGGTCGGTCAGGCCGGCCCGTACTACGTCACCGGTCAGCAGCTGCTGGTCCGCGAGGAAGACAAGGACACGATCACCTCGCCTGAGGACACCAAGGGCAAGAAGGTGTGTTCGGTGACCGGCTCCACATCGCTGCAGCGGATGGAGGATGAGTACGGCGCCAACCCGGTCCCGTTCTCGACGTACTCGGAGTGTGTCGACCAGTTGGAGAACGGGACCGTCGACGCGGTCACCACTGACGGCGCCATCCTGCTCGGTTACGCAGCGCAGAACCCTGACGAGCTGGAGGTCGTCGGCGAGCCGTTCAGCGAGGAGCGTTACGGCATCGGCTTCAAGAAGGGCGACACCGCGATGTGCCAGTTCCTGCAGAAGACGATCAAGCAGTCGTTCGAGGACGGCACCTGGGCACAGGCCTTCGAGAGCACCCTCGGACAGTCCGGTGTGGAGACCCCTGAGCCGCCTACGGTGGACTCCACCTGCTGACTTCCGTGCACGACCACCGGGGGGCCGGCGCCGCCGGCCCCCCGGCCTTCGGAGATTCGGCCCGCACTGACGGCCGGACACAACTAGGCAGGACACCATGGACACGTTGATCGAGAACTTCGATCAGATCCGCGACGGCTTCTTGACCACGATCTGGCTTCTGATCTTCTCCGGAGTCCTCTCCACGATCCTGGGGACAGTTCTGGCCAGCTTCCGCGTCTCGCCGGTCCGCTCCCTGCGGGCGATCGGTACTAGCTACGTCAACACCTTCCGGAACACCCCGCTGGTGCTGATCCTCGCGCTCGCGATCGCAGTGATCCCGACGCTGGGCTTCAACAGCCTCGGATTCAGCATCGGAATCCGCAATTTCAACACGTTCTTCGTCGTTGCCGCCCTCGGGCTGGCTGCCTACACCTCGGCCTTCGTGTGCGAGGCGGTGCGCTCCGGGGTGAACTCGGTCGACCCGGGCCAAGCCGAGGCGGCCCGCTCGGTCGGCATGAGCTTCCTGCAGTCCCTCCGGATGGTGGTGCTGCCCCAAGCCTTCCGGGCGGTGATCCCTCCCTTGGCCAGCACCTACATCGCCCTCGCGAAGAACACCAGCGTCGTGGCCATCTTCGGGGTCCCGGAGGCTGCCTACGTGATGCGCAAGCTGAGCAACCAGTTCACGACGGACGTGTGGTTCATCTTCGGGGGAATCGCCTTGGGTTACGTCGCGATCGTGGCGATCCTGGCCACCGCTTCCAGTCTGCTGGAGCGGCGACTGGCGGTGGCGCGATGAGCACCGTCCTCTTTGATAGCCCCGGACCGCGCGCCCGAGCCCGGCACAACGTCCTGACCGTTGTCGCCGTGGTGATCGCACTGGCGATCCTCGGCTGGGTGATCTGGAAGCTATGGCAGGAAGGCGAGTTCTCGGCCGACCTCTGGGAGGACCTGGCCCAACCCAACATCTGGAACGCCTACGGGTTGGGACTCGCGGCCACGCTGAAGGCGGCGGTCAGCGCCATCATCCTCTCCGTGCTCTTCGGGGCGGTCTTCGCCGTCGCCCGGCTCTCGGACCGGATCTACTTCAGGCTTCCGGCGCGCATCATCGTCGAGTTCTTCCGCTCCGTGCCGTTGCTGCTGCTGATCATGTTCGTGTACTTCGGGTTGCTGCACCAGCTGTACTGGAGCCTGGTGCTCGCGCTGATGCTCTACAACGGGTCGGTCCTCGCAGAGGTGTTCCGAGCCGGCGTCCTCGCCGTCCCTCGAGGCCAGTCCGAAGCCGCTCAGGCCGTCGGCATGCGGAAGGGGCAGGTGATGCGGCTCGTGCTGCTGCCGCAGTCTGTGGCGATCATGCTGCCCGCGATCGTCAGTCAGTGCGTGATCGTGCTGAAGGACACCGCGCTGGGCCAGATCGTTTCCTACCGCGAGCTGGTGGCGGAGTCGCAGGGCATCGCGCAGTTCGTGCACCACAACATCGTCCCGCTGTGCATCGCTGCCGTGATCTACATCGCGATCAACTACTCGCTGTCGAAGTTCGCGGTCTACCTGCAGCGGGCCCTGTCCCAGCGTGGACGCACGTCGGAAGGCGCCACCGCCACGAGCGACGTCACCTTCGGTCCTGGAGCGAACGCAGGCGCCTGACCCGGCGTCAGCCGCGGCGTGGGAGCTGCGCGGTCAGCGCGCCACCTCGGTGGCGCGGGACTCGCGCACGACGGTCACCTTGATCTGCCCGGGGTAGGTGAGCTCCTCCTCGAACTGCTTGGCGATGTCGCGAGCGAGCACCTGCGCCTCGATGTCGTCGACCACGTCGGGCTGCACCATGACCCGCACGTCGCGGCCCGCCTGCATCGCGAAGACCTTCTCCACACCGGTCTTGGACATCGCGATCTCCTCGAGCCGGTGCAATCGCTCCACGTAGGCCTCGAGCGACTCCCGGCGCGCCCCGGGCCGGCCGCCGCTGATCGCGTCGGCCGCCTGCGTGATCACCGCTTCCACGGTGCGCGGCTCCACCTCGTTGTGGTGCGCCTCGATCGCGTGCACCACGTCCTCGCCCTCGCCGAACTTGCGAGCGAGGTCGGCGCCGACGATCGCGTGGGACCCCTCCACCTCGTGGGTGAGCGCCTTGCCGATGTCGTGCAGGAACGCCCCGCGAACGCACAGTGTGCGGTCCACGCCGAGCTCGTCGGCGATCAGCCCGGCCGCGTGCCCGGACTCGACCAGGTGCTTGAGCACGTTCTGACCGTAGGAGGTGCGGTAGCGCAGGCGGCCCAGCGTCGCGACCAGCTCGGGGTGCAGGTCGGTGATGCCCATCTCGAGGACGGCGTCCTCTCCCGCCTTGCGGCAGACCTCCTCGACCTCGGCGCAGGAGCGCTCGTGCACCTCCTCGATCCGGCTGGGGTGGATGCGGCCGTCGGCGACCAGCTCCTCCAGGGTCAAGCGGGCCATCTCGCGACGCACCGGGTCGAAGCAGCTGAGCAGTACCGCCTCGGGCGTGTCGTCGATGATCAGGTTGACCCCGGTGACCTGCTCGAACGAGCGGATGTTGCGGCCTTCCCGGCCGATGATCCGCCCCTTCATGTCGTCACTGGGCAGGTGCACGATCGAGACCACCGACTCGGTCGTCTGGTCGGCGGCCAGCCGCTGGATCACGGTGGCCAGGATGCGCTTGGCCTTGACCTCGGCGTCGTCCTGCGCGGCCCGTTCGATCTCGCGGGCGGTGATCGCGGCCGTGCGTTTCGCGTCGGCCTCGATGCTCTCGACGAGCTGGGCGCGCGCGTCCTCGGCGGTCAGCCCCGCGACGCGCTCGAGGATGCGGGAGCGCTCGGCCTCCAGGTCGAGAAGCTCGACGCGGCGCGCCTCCACCCGGCTCTCGCCCTCGTTGAGCTCCCGGGCGCGCTCCTCCAGGTGACGGCTCTCGGCGTCCAGCCGTTCCTCACGCTCGGCGAGTCGGTGCTCACGTCGCTCGATGTCCAGCCGCTGCTCCTGCAAGTCCTGATGCAGGTCGTGGGCGCGCCGGTTCGCTCGGTACCGCCCGAGCAGCACCACCGCCAGCGCACCCGCGAACACCGCGACCACCAGCAGCAGCACCAGCACGATCTCGAGGAACCCGAGACCTGCCACGAGAGGGTGCGCGCCTGCTGCCTGACTCCCCGGTGCTGCCCATCGGTCCATGCCAGGCTCCTGTCCCTATGGACGCGTGGCACGACGGCCCGCCAGCCCGGCCGATTCCCAGCACCGAGAAACGGGTCGGCTCCGGGTACGACGAAAGCGACGACGCTGCGGCCGCCTCGACGTCTCGTCGTGCTACGCGTATGTCCGGCGTTCACCGGGTCACATGTCTACTCGGTCCTGCACAGCATCGGCTCGTCCCGAGGTGGACCTCCGAACGGGTGCCGATGCTGTGAGGCTAGGTCGCCGGGTGCGGCCGGTCAAGGAAGGTAGTCGTCGTCCGGCTCGCGCGCATCGGTGCTCTCGTCGTCGCACGCATCCAGCTCCTCGCGGACCACGCTCAACGCCATCCCGGGTGGATACCCCTTGCGGCCCAGCATGCCGACCAGCCGCCGTGTCGCGGTGGTCCGGTCCACTCGCCGCAGGGTGCGCAGCTTGCGCTGCACCAGCCGGCGCGCTGCGTCGGTCTCCTGGTCCGAATCGACCTCGTCCAGCGCGGCGCGGGCGTCCTCGTCGGAGACACCCTTGCGCCGCAGCTCCAGCGCAAGGGCGCGGCGGGCCAGGCCCTTGCCGGACTGACGCGACTGGACCCACGAGCGCGCGAAGGCGGCGTCGTCGACGAGCCCGACCTCCTCGAACCGCTCCAGCAGCCGCTCGGCCACCGGCTCGGGAACGTTCTTCTTGGCCAGCTTGCCGGCCAGGTCAGCGCGGCTACGCGCCTGGCCGGTCAGCTGGTCGAGCAGGATCTTGCGGGCGACCGCCTCGTGGTCCGGCTCCTGGTCGGGGTTGGGGTCCTGCCCTGGAGCCGATGGTGACGCGGCTGGCATCCGTGGGCGGCTCAGAAGTCGATGTCGGTCGGCTCGGCCGGAGCGGCCTCGGCGTCGACCTGGGGTCCGACTCCGAGCTTCTCCAGGATCCGCTTCTCCAGCTCGTTGGCCAGGTCGGGGTTGTCCCGCAGGAACGTGCGGGCGTTCTCCTTACCTTGGCCGAGCTGGTCGCCCTCGTAGGTGTACCAGGCGCCGGCCTTGCGGACGAGACCTGCCTCGACACCCACGTCGATCAGGCCGCCCTCACGGGAGATGCCCTGGCCGTACATGATGTCGAACTCTGCCTGCTTGAAGGGCGGGGCGACCTTGTTCTTCACCACCTTGACGCGGGTGCGGTTGCCGACCATCTCCTGGCCGTCCTTGAGCGTCTCGATGCGACGCACGTCCAGCCGCACCGAAGAGTAGAACTTCAGCGCCCGGCCACCGGTCGTGGTCTCGGGGGAACCGAACATCACGCCGATCTTCTCGCGCAGCTGGTTGATGAAGATCGCGGTGGTGCCGGCGGAGTTCAGCGCACCGGTCATCTTCCGCAGTGCCTGGCTCATCAGTCGCGCCTGCAGACCGACGTGGCTGTCGCCCATCTCGCCCTCGATCTCGGCACGCGGCACCAGCGCCGCCACGGAGTCGATGACGACAAGGTCGAGCGCCCCGGAGCGGATCAGCATGTCCGCGATCTCCAGGGCCTGCTCACCGGAGTCCGGCTGGGAGACCAGCAGCGCGTCGGTGTCGACCCCGAGCGCCTTGGCGTACTCCGGGTCGAGGGCGTGTTCGGCGTCGATGAACCCCACGATGCCGCCGGCACGCTGGGCGCTGGCCACCGCATGCAGCGCCACCGTGGTCTTACCGGAGGACTCCGGTCCGTAGATCTCCACCACCCGACCACGGGGCAGACCCCCGAGCCCGAGGGCGATGTCGAGGGAGATCGCCCCGGTGGGGATCACCTCCAGGGGCGCGCGCGTCTCATCACCGAGCCGCATCACGGAGCCCTTGCCGAATTGCCGCTCGATGTTCGCCAGAGCGGCGTCGAGTGCCTTGTCGCGATCTCCACCAGCCATTGAGCCATCCCGTCCGTCTGTCCGCTTCTTGGCGGAACCTGCGTTCTTCTTCATCGACAAGGACACTAGGACGGACCTCCGACAGTCTCGGCACTCTTCCGCGGACTGTGGATCTCGACCCCACGTGCCTGGTTGTGTGCAAGTTCTGGCTTGACGAGCTCCACCCTAGCCCGAACACCTGTTCGATCGGACCAGCGGAGTCGGCGTGTCGTGGTCACCCGGCTCGGGGCCGCTCAGAGCGCCGGCGTACCGGACAGCCGTCGGTCACGGTGAGCAGAGCGTCGCGCCAGCTCAGCTGCGGTGGCGATGCCGGTGACCAGCAGGCCGGCGAACACGTTCAGTGCGGCGTAACCGAGGACGCCGACGATCACCCCGGCCAGCGCTCCCCCGGCCGCTGCCACCAGGCCCATCACCAGATCGGCGGCGCCCTGCACGTCGGTGCGCGCGTCGATCGGAGCTGTCTCCGAGAGCAGCGTCGAGGCGGCCACCGTGCACAGGGACCATCCCACTCCGAGCAGGAACAGCCCGATCCCGATACGCCACGAGCCGCCGGCCGGGGAGGAGCCGGCCAGTACGACGGCGACCAGCAGCACCACCGCACCGGCGGTCAGCACCGCGGGTCGGCCGAACCGGTCAGCCGCCATACCGACCAGCGGCGCGAACGCGTACATCCCGAGGACGTGCACACTGATCACCACGCCGATGATCTGCAAGGTAGCGCCGCCGTGATGCATGTGCAGCGGCGTCATCACCATCACCGCAACCATCACGCAGTGCGCCAGCGCCAGCGAGCTGGCTCCGGCGGCGACACCCACCGAGCCACGGACCACCTCGACGACCCGCTTCCACGACGTGCGGTGTCGTACGCCGCTCCCCCCGCGCGTCATCGCCGCCTCGCGCGCGACGAGCAGCGGGTCGGGCCGCAGCCGGACGGCCACCAGCAGCGCCGCCGCGAGCATGCCCACCAGGGCGAACATGAACGGGCCGGTCAGCCGCGGCAGGCCGAACCCCGCGGCGGCGTCCCCGGCGAGTCCGGTGAGGTTCGGGCCCGCGACGGCGCCGATCGTGGTGGCCCACAGCACCCAGGACAGGGCGCGCGCCCGCTGTTCGGGTGGAGCCAGGTCCGTGGCGGCGTACCGGGAGAGCCCGTTGGCGGCGGTCGTAGACCCCACGAGCACGGCGCCGACCAGCAGCAGGGCGAAGGAGTTCACAGCCCCGGCGACCACGCAGAGCCCGGCGCCGGACGCGCCGAGCAGGTAGCCGAGCACCAGTCCGGGGCGGCGACCGCGACGTCCCATCAGGTGCGCGAGCAGCAATGACGCCACCGCGGCGCCGAGGACCTGCATCGTCTGCGCGAGCCCGGCCAGCTTCTCGGAGCCGGAGATCTCCTCGGCGAGCAGGGCGGCCACCGCGATGCCAATGGTGATGCCCAGACCACCCAGGCTCTGCGCACCGACCAGCGTCTCGATGGTGCGTCGTTGCACTCGCTTGCGCGCGGGCTCGGGCCACCGCACCCAGCCGGCGACCCGCGCTGCCCCGAAACCCTTCATCGCTCGGAGGGTGGGAGATCGAGCGTTTGCCAGACCGCGTGCCAGACCGACTTCGGACTGACGCCGGCGTCGAGCGCCTCGGCCACGGTTCGCCCACCGAGAGCGCCGATGACCTGCTGGCGCGACCAGGCTCGGGCGTACGCCGGTCCGAGCGCGGACTCCATGCGCGCCCAGAACTCCGTGTGCCGCACCGCTACCTCCCCTGTCGCCCGGCGGTCTGTCCCCCGGTCGCTGTCCGTCGACAAGAGCGTACGTCGCTCCGGCTGCGCGCCGATGGGAGAATGCCGCCATGTCTCCCGACGTGACCATCCGGCCGGCCATCGACGACGACCTCGACGACATCGCGGCGATCTACGCCCACGAGATCGCCAACAGCATCGCGACGTTCGACCTCGAGCCGCCGACCCGGGGGTACTGGAAGGAGAAGCTGCGCGGCAACCACCCCGGCGACCACCTACTCGTGGCCGTCGACACGGATGGCGATGTGGTGGGGTACGCCTACTCCTGGTCCTACCGCCCCCGACCCGCCTACAACACCACCCGGGAGACCTCCATCTACCTCGACCCCTCGGTGCGCGGGCAGGGGGTGGGAAGGCTGCTCTACCCGGCCCTGCTGGACACGCTCAAGGAGTCCGGGGTGCACAGCGCGGTCGCGCTCGTGGCCCTGCCCAACCCAGGGAGCATCAAGCTTCACGAGGCGTGCGGCTTCAAGCAGGTCGGCACGATGTACGAGGTGGGCAACAAGTTCGACCAGTGGATCGACGTCGCCTGGTTCCAGAAGCTCCTCGACTAGAGACTCCCAGGGAGCGGTCGCGCTTCGGGGCCGGATGACCGCGCTCGGTTCGCGACAGCTTCGGGTCTTGTCCACAGATTGCGTCGGCGTCGCCTGGAGGTCTTGCCGACTGTCGGCACCCACCTCTAGACTCGAACACATGTTCGACTCACTCGGCGACGCAGGCACCGACGCCGGTGCGCTGCTGCACGCCAGTGAGGTCGAGTCCTGGCTGGAGCGGCTGACCCGGACCACCCTGCACGACTCCACCGACGACACCGACCGCACCGACGGCACCGGCCGCGCGGGCCGTCCCGACGGCAGCGATCCGGTGCGGACCGAGACCGAGCTGGTCGAGGTGATCTCCGGGCTGGAGTCCCTCAAGGCCGCCGCGGCCGCCGCCCAAGCCACCGCCACCCTGGCCCTGGAACAAGCCACCACACGACGCCGCGCCCACGCCGGGATCACCAGCCGCCGCCGCCAAGAAGCCGGCCTCGGCGCCCAGATCGCCCTGGCCCGCCGCGACGCGGCCCGCACAGGCAACCAACACCTCGGCTTCGCCCACGCCCTGACCGAGATGCCCCACACCCGCCACGCCCTGGCCACCGGCACCCTGTCCGAATGGCGCGCCACCCTCCTGATCCGCGAAACCGCCTGCCTCACCCGCGAGGACCGCACCCAGGTCGACACCGACCTGTTCACCGACCCGCACACCCGTGACACCTGGCACACCTGGGGCACCCGCCGCATCACCAACCACGCCCGCGCCCTGACCTACGCCGCCGACCCCACCGCCGTCGTCGACCGCGCCCGCCGCGCCCGCACCGAACGCCGCGTCACCTGCCGCCCCGCCCCCGACACCATGGCCTACCTCACCGCCCTCCTCCCCGCCGAAGAAGCCATCGCCGCCTACACCAGCCTGCAACGCGCCGCCGACACCACCCGCGGCACCCCCACCGCCGCCGGCCGCACCCGCAGCCAACTCATGGCCGACACCCTCACCACCCGCCTCACCACCACCAGCACAAACACCAGCACAAACACCAGCGGCAGCAGCGACGCCGGGGCCAGCAAGCCCGGCAGCGGGGTCGGGGCCAGCGAGCCCGGCAGCACCGCGGGCCACGGCACCGGCGCCGGCGCCGCGAGCCCGCCCGGCAGCGGGGTCGGCTCGGCCGAGATTCAGCTGGTGATCACCGACACCGCCCTGTTCGGCACCAGCAACACCGCCGCCCGCCTCACCGACTACGGCCCCGTCCCCGCCGGCTGGGCCCGCGACCTGATCACCCGCCTCCTCACCACCCCCGACACCGACGAGGCCCACCGCGACACCGACCCCACCCGGGTCTGGATCCGCCGCCTCTACACCCACCCCGACACCGGCGCCCTGACCGCAATGGACTCCCGCGCCCGCACCGCCCCCACCGGCCTGGCCCGCTTCATCCGCACCCGCGACGACACCTGCCGCACCCCCTGGTGCGACGCCCCCATCCGCCACACCGACCACATCACCCCCCACGCCCAGGGCGGCCCCACCACCGCGCAGAACCTCCAAGGCCTCTGCGAACAGTGCAACTACACCAAACAAGCACCCGGCTGGCACCACACCACCAGCCCACCCGGCACCGACCCCCACACCGTCACCATCACCACCCCCACCGGCCACACCTACACCAGCACCGCACCCCACCTCCCCGGCACCAGCCCACCGAACCGACGACCCCAAGCCACCCCACAGCGCACGCCGCACCCGGCCCCTATCCGCGCCGACATCGTCCACGGCACCCCCATCGAGTACGCCGCCTGACGACGCAACGACGCGCGTGGTCTCGACCCCGCGACCGCACCACCGCGCGCCGGGCTCGCTAGTCGCCCTGGGACCAGGCCGCTACCGGCAACGACAAGTAGACGCCGACGCTGGCGATCCCGACCGCCTTCACGATCGCCGCGCACAGCCGGTCGCAGCGCTCCTGCCGGTTGCGGGAGCGGCTCTCGAACCACTTGGAGCGCACCTCGACCACGACGTCGAGGCCACCGACGTCGTGCACTCCCCGGTGCCTGACCCGCAGGTCCACGTCTCCGGGCCGCAGCACGCGGTCGTAGGGCTCCTCCGGGCACTCGACGGCGAGCGACACCGCGTGCGGCAGCATCTCGAGCAGGCTAACGAGGCGCTCCTCATCCACCGTCGAAGCACAGGTCACGTCCACGATCGGCATGACAGCGCACTGTAGTCGCCGAGCCGGAAAGTCCGGTTGCGTCGACGAGCGCGGTGCTCGAGGGTTCACCCTGTGAGTTGTTTCGTCTCCCACACATCCCTGGACTGCCGCAACGCCTACGCGCTCTCCGAGTGGTGGAAACCCGTCCTGGGGTACGTCGACCTCGACGGCGACCCCAACGAGCCCGGGCACGAGGAATGCCTGATCCTCGACCCCGACAGCGGCCACCGGCTGCTGTTCATCGAGGTGCCGGAGCCCAAGGCGGTCAAGAACCGACTCCACCTCGACCTCCGCCCCCGCCACGGCAGCCGCGACGACGAGGTGGCCCGGCTGCTGGAGCACGGTGCCAGCCAGGTCGCCGACCGGCGCGGCATCTACGGTCCCGGCAGTGGATGGGTGGTCCTGGCCGACCCGGAGGGCAACGAGTTCTGCGTGCTGCGGTCCGAGGCCGAGCTCGCCTGAACCACCACCGGTAGCGTCGGGGCATGGATTCCACGGACCGGCTGCGCGATCGCCGTCCCGTGCGGCGCGTCGCCGCCTCCGAGCAGGCGCCGACGGGCAGCCCGCCGCACTGGCCGGCCAGCGTCCCCGCCGTAGCCCAGCTGCTCAAGGAAGGCCTCGACCTCCCAACGGGGGCCACGCTTCTGGTCGGCGAGAACGGGAGCGGGAAGTCCACGCTCGTGGAAGCGATTGCGATGGCGTTCGGTCTCGCTCCCGAGGGAGGCACCCGCAACGTGCAGGAAGGCACGAGAGCGACGGAGTCCCCGCTGCACGAGTGGCTCACGCTCGAGCGTTCGGCCGGCGCCCCTCGGTGGGGGTTCTTCCTGCGCGCCGAGACGATGCACGGCTACTTCACCCGCCTCGAGTCGGTGGGCACCTACGGCTACCACGAGATGAGCCATGGCGAGTCGTTCCTGGAGGTGCTGCGCACCCGCTTCGGCTCCCCGGGCCTTTACTGCCTCGACGAGCCGGAGGCGGCGCTCTCGTTCAGCGCCCAGATCGCGCTGGTCGGCACCCTGCACGACCTCGCCGCCGCCGGAGCCCAGGTGCTCTGCGCCACGCACTCACCACTGCTCGCCGCCCTGCCGGGCGCGACGATCCTCGAGCTCGGCCCCTGGGGCATCCGCGACGCGGCGTGGGAGGACCTCGAGCTGGTCGGGCACTGGCGGAGCTACCTCGCCGAGCCGATGCGCTACCTGCGCCACGTCATCGATGACCGCGTGGATGAGGCTCTCGACGGGCCCGGTCACCCGGGCGACGCCGGCTGACCGCCTGACCGTGTGACCGCCTGACCCACTTACCGACGCCGCCTCGGACGCCCCTCAGGGCAACGCGTCGTCGATGAAGCTGGTGACATCGTCGAGCACCTCGTCCTTGTTGGTCTCGTTGAAGATCTCGTGCCGCGCCTTGGGGTAGGTGCAACGCCGCAGCCGCCACCCCTTGATCTGCTCGATGCCAGCGCGGCTCGGCTCGATCGGCACCAGCTGGTCGTCCTCGCCGTGCACCCACAGGGTCGGCAGCTTTCCAAACGACCCGCCCTCGGCGATCGTCTCCAGCGCCCTCGTCAACCCCTGCAGCGTTGGGCGCTTGAACGGTCCGTGCCAGACCAGCTCGTCGGCGGCGTATGCTCGCCCGACCGACTCGTCGCGGGAGAGCGTGGACACGTCGATCGGCGTGTCCGGGATCTCCGGGAGAGCGAGCAGCTGCGGCAGCACCTCCCAGGACCCCAGCACCGGCCCCGAGAGCACCAGCGCGGCCAGCGAGTCACCGTGCACCTGGGCGTAGCGCGCGGCGATCATCCCGCCCATGGAGTGCCCGATCAGCACGACCGGCAGGTCGGGGTGCTGAGCCCGGACGGCGAGATCGAGCACGTGGAAGTCCTCCACGACCGGCTCGAAGTCCGGGATCAGCACGCGCTCCCCCGCACTCTTGCCGTGGCCCGCGTGGTCCACCCCGTGAGCAATGGCGCCGTGCTGCACCAGCCGATCCGCGACGTACTCATAGCGACCGATGTGCTCGCCGTAACCGTGGCACAGCAGAGCGATGTAGCGCGGCTCCGCACGCACCCAGCTGCGCGCGACGCGCTCTCCGCCGTCGAAGCCCTCGAAGGTCCACTCGGTCGAATCCGCCATCGTCCACCTGCCTCGGTCGTCCGGTCAGCCACAACGTACCGCCCCCGCCCCGCACGAATCGGCACCGGTCGCGCCCACCGGTGACGCCAGAGCACGTCCCGTCCGCGCCGTCTGCTCAGTGCAGCAGCAGCTTGTCGAACCGGCGGGTGGCCACCATCAGACCGACCGTGCCCATCACCAGCAGACAGACCACCGAGACAAGCGCGCCGAGGCTGAGCGCGCCGGTGGTGAGCTCCCGGCACAGCGCCACCCCGCGGTAGAGCGGCGTCGCCTGCACCACCCAGCGCAGTGGACCATCGAACGTGGTGATCGGGAAGAAGGTGGCCGAGAACAGGAACATCGGCATGATCGCGAGCTGGACGTACTCGAAGTCCTGCCACGACTTCATGAACGTGGTCAGCGCCATCCCCAGCCCACCGAAGGCGAAGCCGATCAGCCAGGTCGCCGGCCAGGCCAGCACCGCCCACCACGAGCTGACCAGGCCCATCGCGGCCATCACCAGCAGGAAGCCACCGGAGTAGGCCGCCGAGCGCAACAGCGACCAGGTCAGCTCGCCGCGACACACGTCGACCGTCCGCATCGGCGTGGCGAGCACCCCGTCGTAGACCTTGTCGTACTTGAGCTTGAAGAAGATCCCGAACGTCGAGTCGAGCACCGCGCCGTTCATCGCCGCCGCGGCCAGCATCCCGGGAGCGACGAACGCGGCGTACTCCACCGTCTGGCCGTGGAACTGGAAGCCGTCGATCAGCTGCCCGACGCCGACGCCGATCGAGAAGAGGTAGAACACCGGCTCGAGGAAGCCGGTCAGGAAGATCAGCCACGCCGACCGGTAGACGATGAAGTTGCGTTGCACCAGCACCCACGCCGAGGCATACGTACGCCGCGGCGCCGGGTGCGTGCGGGCGGCTGCGAGACCGGCGAGCGCCATCAGACCTCCAACCGCTTGTCGAGCCGCCACACAGCCAGCCACACGCCGACGGCGGACAGGACCAGCAGGTAGAGCAGGTGCACCAGCGCCAGCGAGCCGTCCACGGTCCCGAGCACCAACATCCGGGTCAGGTCGACCCCGTGCCACAACGGCGTGGCGCGGGCGACCCACTCCAGCGGCTCCGACAGGTTCGAGATCGGGAAGAACGCCCCCGAGAACAGGAACAGCGGCATCACCAGCAGCCGGAAGATGATCGCGAAACCGGACTCGCTCTTCAGCGTCGCCGAGTAGGCGAAGAACGGCCCGGCGAACGCCAGCCCGATCAGCATCTGCACGAAGAACGCCGCCACCACGCCGATCGGCGAGGCGAAAACGCCGAACAGCGCCAGCACGAGAAGGAACACGCCGCAGCTCGTGCCGACGCGGAACAACGTGAACAGCAGGTGCGCCACCACGACGTCGGCGACGCCGAGCGGCGTGGCGATCATCGCGTAGTAGGTCCGGTGCCACTTGACCATGCCCATCACCGGCCAGGTCACCTCGCCGGTGGCGATCTGCATGGCGTGCGCGGCGACCAGCCCGGGGCCCACGAAGGCCAGGTAGCTGGGCGCCCCCTCGAGCCGGGCACCGCCGGCGTCGATGAAGCCACCGAGCAGGACGCCCATCGCGCCGACGTAGAACAGCGGCATCACGAACGAGGTGATCGCGGTGCCCTTCCAGGTGCGCTTGTAGGCGGTGATCCAGTAGTCGGCCTGGCGCAGCACCATCTCCCAGCGCGGCAGGGGCGTGGAGGTCAGGCTCATCAGTCCACCAACGTCCGGCCGGTCAGCCGGAGGAACACGTCCTCCAGCGTGGAGCGGCGCACCAGCACGGCCAGCGGCTGCAGTCCACGCTCGTGCACGGCGGCCAGTGCCTGCTCACCGTCGGGCGTGTAGAGCAGCAGCCGGTCGGGAAGCACCTCGACGCGCTCGGCGAGGTCGGCGATCTTCTCGGCGAGCGCCTCGTGCTGTCCGACCTCGAAGCGGAGCTCGGCGACCTCGCGGGTGGAGTGCTCCCGGATCAGCGCCAGCGGCGACCCCTCGGCGACGATGCGCCCGCCGTCCATCACGACCAGCCGGTCGCACAGCTGCTCGGCCTCGTCCATGTAGTGCGTGGTCAGCACCAGGGTGACGCCCTGCTGCTTGAGCCGGAACAGCCGGTCCCACAGCAGGTGGCGCGCCTGCGGGTCGAGCCCAGTGGTCGGCTCGTCGAGCAGCAGCAGCTC
Organism: Nocardioidaceae bacterium; assembly: GCA_035706365.1. Classification (GTDB taxonomy): domain Bacteria; phylum Actinomycetota; class Actinomycetes; order Propionibacteriales; family Nocardioidaceae; genus Nocardioides_C. Next base: position 12,480 of record DASSVD010000077.1, on the reverse strand, counting down.
CGGGTCGTTCACCAGCGAGCGGGCGATCGTCAGCCGCCGCTTCATCCCGCCGGAGAGATCCTCCACCTTCGCGCGCGCCCTGTCCGTGAGCTGGACGAACTCCAGCAGCTCGTCGGCGCGCGCGTTGACCGCGGCGCGCGACATCCCGAAGTAGCGTCCGTAGACGGTGAGGTTGTCGCGGACGTTGAGCTCGTTGTCGAGCGTGTCCTCCTGCGGGCAGACGCCGATCCGGGCGCGCACCTGCGACCCGTCGACGGTCGGGTCGAGACCGAGGATGCTCAGCTCGCCGCCGCTGGGCGCCGACACGGCGGCGATCATCCGCATGGTGGAGGACTTGCCGGCGCCGTTGGGACCGAGGAAGCCGAACGACTCGCCGCGGGCGACGTCGACGTCGATGCCGCGCACCGCCTCGAAGTCGCCGTAGCGCTTGCGCAGGTCCCGGGCGCGGATCATGGAGTCAGGCACGAACCAGACCCTAGAGGCAGGCACCGACAGATGACACGCGGATATCCGGGGCGCACCGGGAAGAATGCGGTCATGTCCTCGACGATGCGTGCCGCTCACGTCACCGCCCTCGGCCCGGCCGACAGCATCCGGGTCGGCGACCTGCCCCGGCCGTCCCCCGGGCCGGGCGACGTGCTGGTCGCGGTGGACACCGTGGCGGTCAACCCGGTCGACACGTACGTGCGGTCCGGGCGCTACCCCACACCGCTCCCGATGCCGTTCGTGGTGGGCCGCGACCTGGTCGGCACGGTCGCCCACGCGCACCCTGCTTCCGGCTTCCGTTCTGGTGAGCCGGTCTGGTGCGACAGTCTCGGTCACGACGGCCGGCAGGGCTCGTTCGCGGAGTACGCCGTGGTACCGGCCGGGCGGCTCTACCGCGTCCCGGACGGGGCCGACCCGCTCACGACGGTGGCGGTGGCCCATCCCGCGGCGACGGCGTACCTGGGCTGGTTCGTGCACGCCAGGCTGCGCGCCGGCGAGACGGTGCTGGTCACAGGAGCCGGCGGCAACGTCGGCACGGCCGCGGTCGAGCTGGCCGCCGCGGCGGGGGCCGACGTGCTGGCCACGGCTCGTCCCGAGGACCACGACCGCTGCCGGACGAGCGGGGCGCAGGCGGTCTGGGACTACCGGGACGCGACCTGGCCGGCGCAGGCTGCGGCGTACCTGCGCGACCGTGGACGCCCCGGCGTCGACGTCTACTGGGACACTCCGGGGCTCCACGACATGGACACCGCGGCGCCGCTGCTGTCGCCGGGCGCGAGGTACCTGGTCACCGCGGCCCGGCTGCCCTCGCCCGACGCCCCCACCCCGGTGCCTTGGGGCCGGCTCTACACCCGCGACGTGTCGCTGCTCGGCTTCGTGATCAGCAGGGCGTCCGTGCACGACCTGGCGGCCGCGGCCGGGCGGATCAACCAGCTGCTGCCCGCCGGTCGACTCACCGCCAGGATCGCGGAGGTGCTCCCGCTGGAGGCGACCGCGGACGCCCATCGACGGATCGAGGCCGGCGGTGTGCGCGGCCGGCTGCTGGTCTCGGTGCGCGGATGAGTCCGGCCGCGCGGACGTCCGGTTGTCGGTGGCGTAGGCGAGGATGGTGCCGTGGACGATGAACGGCGTACGCCGCAGGCCGCTGCGGACGCCTCCCCGTCGGCGCGGGAGGCGCTCGCCGGGTTCAGCGCGCCCACCCGCGGGTGGTTCGAGGCGTCGTTCGCCGCACCGACCGCGGCCCAGGAGGGGGCCTGGCGGGCGATCTCCGCGCGCCGCAACGCCCTGGTCGTGGCGCCGACCGGCTCCGGCAAGACGCTGTCCGCCTTCCTGTGGTCGATCGACCGGCTGGCCGCCGAGCCGCTCCCAGACGACCCGCAGCACCGCTGCCGGGTGCTCTACGTCTCCCCGCTCAAGGCGCTGGCCGTCGACGTCGAGCGGAACCTGCGCGCCCCGCTGACCGGCATCGGGCACACGGCGCGCCGGCTCGGCGGGGAGATCCGCGACATCACCGTCGGCGTCCGCTCCGGCGACACACCGGCCGCGGAGCGACGCCGGCTGCAGACCCGCCCCCCGGACATCCTGATCACCACCCCCGAGTCGCTGTTCCTGATGCTCACCTCCCAGGCCCGCGAGGCGCTGCACGGCGTGGAGACCGTGATCGTGGACGAGGTGCACGCGGTCGCGGGCACCAAGCGCGGCGCCCACCTCGGCCTCTCCCTCGAGCGTCTCGACGCCCTGCTGGAGCGACCCGCTCAGCGGATCGGGCTGTCGGCCACCGTGCGGCCCGTCGAGGAGGTCGCGCGCTACCTCGGCGGTGCGCAGCCGGTGGAGGTGGTCGCGCCCGAGGCGCACAAGGAGTGGGACCTGCAGGTCGTCGTCCCGGTCGAGGACATGACCGAGCTGGCTCTCGCCCACGACAACGGCCCGGCCTCGGGCAGCGGGGCCGACGCCGACGCCGGGCCGGCGGAGGGGTCCGCCGCCGGAGCCGACCAGCGCGCCTCCATCTGGCCGCACGTCGAGGAGCGAGTCGTCGACCTGATCGAGCAGCATCGCTCGACCATCGTGTTCGCCAACTCGCGCCGGCTCGCCGAGCGGTTGACCGCGCGCTTCAACGAGATCGCGGCCGATCGCCTGGCGCGTGCCGACCAGGGCGAGGCCACCGGCGGCGCCGACGGCCCGCCCGCGAACGGCGACGGTTCCCCGCCGGCCCAGATCATGGCCCAGTCCGGCCAGTCCCACGGCGCCGCTGCGGTCATCGCCCGCGCACACCACGGCTCGGTCTCGAAGGACCAGCGTGCCCTGATCGAGGAGGACCTCAAGACCGGTTCGCTGCGATGCGTGGTCGCCACCTCCAGTCTCGAGCTGGGCATCGACATGGGCACGGTCGACCTCGTGGTGCAGATCGAGTCGCCACCGTCCGTGGCCAGCGCGCTGCAGCGGGTCGGGCGGTCCGGGCACCAGGTCGGCGAGGTCTCGCGCGGGGTGCTCTTCCCCAAACACCGCAGCGACCTGGTGCACACCGCGGTCGCGGTGGAGCGGATGCGCGAGGGCGCCATCGAGGCTCTGCGGGTCCCGGCGAACCCGCTCGACGTGCTCGCCCAGCAGGTGGTCGCGTCCGCCGCGGTCGACGAGTGGCAGGTCGACGAGCTCTACGCCCTGGTACGCCGCGCCGCCTCGTTCACCGGCCTCCCGCGCAGCGCGTTCGACGCCACGCTCGACCTGCTCTCCGGCCGCTACCCGTCCGACGAGTTCGCCGAACTGCGGCCGCGCATCGTCTGGGACCGCGTGGCCGGCACGATCACCGGTCGTCCCGGCGCCCAGCGGCTGGCCGTGACCAGCGGTGGCACGATCCCCGACCGCGGGCTGTTCGGCGTGTACCTGGTCGGGGAGCGCGCCAGCCGGGTCGGCGAGCTGGACGAGGAGATGGTCTACGAGTCCCGGGTCGGCGACGTGTTCGCGCTGGGAGCGACCAGCTGGCGGATCGAGGACATCACCCACGACCGGGTGCTGGTCTCCCCCGCCCCGGGCCAGCCCGGACGGCTGCCGTTCTGGAAGGGGGACCAGCTCGGTCGCCCCGCCGAGCTGGGCAGGGCGATCGGCGCCTTCACCCGGGAGCTGTCCGCGCTCGACCGGGACGCGGCGGTCAAGCGCGGGCGCGACGCCGGGCTCGACCCGTGGGCGGCCGACAACCTGGTCGCGTTCCTCGACGAGCAGCGGGAGGCCACCACCACGCTGCCCAGCGACCGCACCCTGCTGGTCGAGCGGTTCCGCGACGAGCTCGGCGACTGGCGCATCGTGGTGCACTCCCCCTACGGGGCCCAGGTGCACGGGCCGTGGGCGCTGGCGATCGGCGTGCGCCTGCGCGAGCGCTACGGCATCGACGCGCAGTCGATGGCCTCCGACGACGGCATCGTCCTCCGGGTCCCGGAGACCGACCAGGATCCGCCCGGCGCGGACGTGGTGGTCTTCGAGCCCGAAGAGATCGAGGACCTGGTCACCACCGAGGTCGGCGGCTCGGCCCTGTTCGCCTCGCGGTTCCGCGAGTGCGCCGCGCGGGCGCTGCTCCTTCCCCGTCGCGACCCGGGCCGGCGCTCGCCGCTGTGGCAGCAGCGCCAGCGCGCCGCGCAACTGCTCGAGGTGGCGGTGAAGTACCCCTCCTTCCCTATCGTCCTCGAAGCGGTTCGCGAGTGCCTGCAGGACGTGTACGACGTGCCCGCGCTGCTGGGGCTGATGAAGGACCTGGCCGCCCGCCGCGTCCGGGTCGTCGAGGTGGAGACCACCCAGCCCTCGCCGTTCGCCCGGTCGCTGCTGTTCGGCTACGTGGCGGCGTTCGTCTACGAGGGCGACAGCCCGATCGCCGAGCGGCGTGCCGCGGCGCTGTCCCTGGACCAGGGGCTACTCGCCGAGCTGCTGGGCCGGGTGGAGCTGCGTGAGCTGCTCGACGAGGACGTGCTGGCCGAGGTCGAGCAGGAGCTGCAGCGTCTGGCACCCGACCGCCGGGCCCGCGGCGCCGAGGGTCTCGCCGACCTGCTGCGCCTGCTCGGCCCCCTGGAGACCAGCGAGATCACGGCTCGCAGCGTGGACGGCGCCGACGTCACCGCCTGGCTCGACACGTTGGCCGCCGCCCGCCGGGTCGTGGAGGTTCGCGTCGCCGGCGTGGCCCGCTGGGCGGCCGTCGAGGACGTCCCCCGCCTGCGCGACGGCCTCGGGGTGCCGGTCCCCCCCGGCACTCCGCAGCCCTTCACCGAGCCGGTGCAGGACCCGCTGGGCGACCTGATCGCCCGGCACGCACGCACGCACGGTCCGTTCACCGGCGCCGACGCCGCCGCCCGGCTGGGTCTCGGAGTCGCCGTCGTGCAGCAGACGCTGTCCCGTCTCGCCGCGGCAGGCCGGGTGCTCGAGGGGGAGTTCCGGCCCGGCGGCAGCGGGTCGGAGTGGTGTGACGCCGAGGTGCTGCGGCGGCTGCGGCGGCGCTCCCTGGCTGCGCTGCGCAAGGAGGTGGAGCCGGTCGACCCGGTCGCGCTGGGCCGGTTCCTGCCGGTCTGGCAGAACGTCACCCACGACGGGCCCCGGGGCCGCCGAGGACTACGCGGCGTGGACGGGGTGCTCGCGGCGGTCGACCAGCTCGCCGGCTGCGCCGTACCGGCTTCCGCGCTCGAGCCGCTCGTGCTGGCCAGCCGGGTGGCCGACTACTCCCCCGCCCTGCTCGACGAGCTCACCGCGTCCGGGGAGGTGATCTGGGCCGGGCACGGCACGCTGCCCGGCACCGACGGCTGGGTCTCGCTGCACCCGGCGGACACCGCGCCGCTCACCCTCCCCGACCCGGTCGAGCTGGAGGGCACCCCCCTGCACGACAAGGTGCTCGAGGCGCTCGCCGGCGGCGGCGCCTACTTCTTCCGGCAGCTCTCAGACGCCGCGGGCAGCACCGACGACACCGCCCTGCACGCCGCCTTGTGGGATCTCGCCTGGGCCGGCCGGATCACCAACGACACTCTCGCCCCGGTGCGCGCGCTCGTCGGCGGCGGCCGCTCCAGTCATCGCGCCACCGGCGGTGGGCGCCGGACCCCGCCGCGCGGCCGGATGGCCCGGCGCACCGGTGCTCGCCCCACGATGCCGAGCCGCACCGGCCCGCCCAGCGCGGCCGGCCGCTGGTCGCTGCTGCCCGAGCGCGAGCCCGACGCCACCCGGCGTGCGCACGCCTCGGCGGAGGGGCTGCTGGAGCGGCATGGAATCGTCACCCGGGGGGCGGTCACCAGCGAGCGGGTGCCCGGCGGGTTCGCCGGGGTCTACAAGGTGCTGGCCGCCTTCGAGGACTCCGGCCGGTGCCGGCGCGGGTACTTCGTGGCCACGCTCGGCGCCGCACAGTTCGGCATCCCCGGCGCCGTGGACCGGCTGCGCAGCCTGGCACCGGACCTGGGGTCCGCTCCCGGTGCGGAGAGGACCGCGGTCACCCTGGCCGCCACCGACCCCGCCAACCCCTACGGCGCGGCGCTTCCCTGGCCGGAGCGGGTGGGAGGCGAGGACGGCGCAGGACACCGCCCGGGACGCAAGGCGGGCGCCCTCGTGGTGCTGGTCGACGGCGCACCCGCGGTGTACGTCGAGCGTGGCGGGCGCACCCTGCTCACCTTCACCCAGGACCCGGACCTGCTGGGTCCCGGCGTGCGCGCGCTGGCCACGGCGGTGCGTCAGGGCGCGCTGGGCAAGATCACCGTCGAGCGCGCCGACGGCGAGGCCATCCTCGGCCGCGGAGAGCGGCGCAGCGCGCTGCGCCAGGCGCTGGAGGAGGCCGGGTTCATCGCGACCCCGCGGGGGCTGAGACTGCGTGCCTGAAGGAGACACCGTCTGGCGCACCGCGCGACACCTCGACCAGGCCCTCACCGGCCGGGTGCTCGAGGCGACCGACCTCCGGGTCCCGGCGCTGGCCACCACCGATCTGGCCGGTCGGACGGTGACCGGCACGCGCTCGCGCGGCAAGCACCTGCTCACCCGGATCGGCGACTCGGTCACGCTGCACACCCACCTGAAGATGGAGGGCTCCTGGCACCTCTACCACCCCGGCACCCGCTGGCGGCGGCCCGCCCACCAGGCGCGCGTGGTGCTGCGCACCGACGACTGGGTCGCGGTGGGCTTCTCCCTCGGCGTCGTCGAGCTCCTCGACCGGAGCGAGGAGGGCTCAGCGGTGGGGCACCTGGGCCCCGACCTGCTCGGTCCCGACTGGGACGAGGAGGAGGCACTGCGCCGGCTGCGTGCCGACCCGGCGCGCCCGGTCGCCGAGGCTCTGCTGGACCAGCGCAACCTCGCCGGGATCGGCAACATGTACCAGTCCGAGCTGTGCTTCCTGACCGGGACCCATCCCCGACAGCCGGTGGGGCGCGTCGAGCAGCTGCCCCGGTTGGTACGCCGCGCCAAGGCTGTCCTGGAGGCCAACAAGGACCGGACCGCGCAGAGCACCACCGGCGACCTGCGACGGGGCCGGCAGCTGTGGGTCTACCGGCGGGACGGACAGCCCTGCCGGCGCTGCGGCGCGACGGTGCAGGTCGACATGGAAGGCCCACCCGGCCGCGAGCGGGCGACGTACTGGTGCCCGCGTTGCCAGCCGGCAGCGAACTGATCCAGCGTGCCGGAACCCCCGGCCCCCGCTCAGGCTGCTGAGGCCACCACGTCGCCGGAACGCGGCGCGTGCGCGTCGGCCTCGGGCGCCGTCGGCTCCACCGGCTCGCTCGGCGCACGACGAGCAGGAACCGCCACCTCGTCGAGCACGACGTCCTCGAGGGCGACCGCGAGCGTGGCCTCCTCCATCGCGACCGCGTCGCTCACCTCGGCCAGGATCTCCGAGAGCGGCACGTCGAGAGCCGCGCACAGCGAGGCGAGGAGCTCCGAGGAGGCCTCCTTGTGTCCGCGCTCGATCTCGGAGATGTAGCCGAGGCTCACCCGGGCGTCCGCGGAGAGCTGGCGGAGGGTCCGCCCCTGGCGCATCCGCTGCGCCCGGAGCACCTCACCGAGCAGCCGACGAAACAACACCATGTCGCTGCCCCCTTCCCGTGCCCGCCCTGGCGGCCCGTCGTCTGGTCCCGGCCCTGATCGGCGCCGGGCTCGTGTCCTGCCTGTCCGCTGGTGCCAACGCTACCCTTCCCCCGAAACTTCCCGCGCCCGGACCTCGTGGATCGCCGCGGTCATCGCCTCCAGGCAGGCGCGAGCGCGGATGTCGCCCCGCTCTCCGTCGAGCTCGAGGCGCACCGACCTGACGCCTCGCGGGCCGGCCAGGCCGACGAACACCAGGCCGACCGGCTTGCCCTCCTGCTCGGTCGGGCCGGCCACCCCGGTGGTGCTGACCCCCAGGTCGGTGCGCAGCAGCGCGCGCACCCCGCGTGCCATCGCCTCTGCACACTCGGCCGAGACCACACCGTGTCGCTCGACCACCGCCTCCTCCACCCCGAGCACACCGGTCTTCACCGACGTGTCGTAGGCGATCACGCCGCCCTTGTAGGTGTCGCTCGCCCCGGGCGCCGCGCTGAGCAGGACCCCGAGCTCGCCGCCGGTCAGGGACTCGGCGGTCGCGATCATCTGCCCCCGGGCGAACAGCTCCGCCTGAAGGGTGGCGGCGATCGTCTGGCCGTGCGGACCGCCCTCGTCCTCGAAGGCGACGGTCCGGTCCATGGTGACGACCTCGTCGTCACGCGCATCCTGCTCGCGGGGGCTCGGCTGCTCTGCGGTCACCGCGGGAGGGTAACCCCACGCTGCCCGGGCCAAACCGGTAACAGGGTGATGACGACGCCCGGTGGCCGGATTGAGAGTGGGTCTGCACGGTTAGGTTGGAAACATGCCGCTTCCGATCAAGGACTACGCCGTACTCGGAGACACCTGCACCGCCGCCCTGGTCGGCACCGATGGGTCGGTGGACTGGTTGTGTCTGCCCCGCTTCGACTCCCCCGCGTGTTTCGCCGCGCTGCTCGGCAGCCGGGAGAACGGCCGATGGCTGCTCGGCCCGGTGGGCGACTACACCAGCTCGCGCCGCTACGTCGGTGACAGCGCCGCGCTGGAGACCACCTTCCGCACCGACACCGGCGTGGTGCGGGTGCTCGACGTGATGCCCGTCGGGGACGGCCGCGCCGACATCGTGCGCCGAGTGGTCGGGGTCGAGGGGACGGTGCGGCTGCGCCACGAGTGGATCGTGCGGTTCAGCTACGGCAAGATCCGGCCCTGGGTGCGGCGGCGTACCGCCCACGGCCAGAGGGTGATCACCGCCGTCGCCGGCCCCGACAAGCTGATCCTGCGCGGGCCGAGGCTCCCCCACGCCGAGGACGGCCACCACGTCGACGAGTTCGAGGTGACCGCCGGCCAGGAGCTGACCTTCTCCACTACCTGGACCGCCTCGCACAAGGAGATCCCCGAGCTGCTCGAGTTCGACGAGCGGATCGAGGAGACCATCGCCCAGTCCCAGGACTGGGCGGACAAGTGCCTCTACGACGGCCCCTATGCCGAGGCGGTGCGCCGCTCGCTGCTCACCCTGCGGCTGATGACCCACGGCGAGACCGGCGGCATCGTCGCCGCAGCAACCTCGTCACTGCCCGAGGACTTCGGCGGCAGCCGCAACTGGGACTACCGGTTCTGCTGGCTGCGCGACGCGTCGTTGACCCTCGAGGCGCTGCTCGACTGCGGGTACCAGGACGAGGCGCGGCTGTGGCGCAACTGGCTGCTGCGGTCTGTCGCCGGGGACCCCGAGGACCTGCAGATCATGTACGCCGTCGACGGGAACCGCGAGCTCACCGAGCGGGAGCTGGACCACCTGTCCGGGTACGCCGACTCCCGCCCGGTCCGGGTCGGCAACGGCGCCGTCCACCAGCAGCAGAAGGACGTGCTGGGCGAGGTGATGATCTCGCTCGAGATGGCCCGGGAGCGTGGCCTGGAGGAGACCGACGACTCCTGGCGGCTGCAGCAGGCGCTGGTCAACCACCTGGCCGAACACTGGGACGAGCCGGACCACGGCCTGTGGGAGATCCGTGGCCCCAAGCAGCGGTTCACCCACTCGCAGGTGATGGTGTGGGTGGCGCTGGACCGGGCCATCGCCGCCGTCGAGCGGCACGGCCTGGACGGCCCCGTCGAACGCTGGCGCGAGCTGCGCGAGAAGGTGCGCGCCGAGGTGCTGGAGCACGGCTTCGACCGCGACCGCAACACCTTCACCCAGCACTACCAGACCGACGCCGTCGATGCCTCGCTGCTCGTCCTGCCCCAGGTGGGCTTCATCGAGGGCGACGACCCCCGGATGCTCGGGACGATCGCGGCCATCGAGAAGGACCTCGACCACCACGGCCTGCTGCTGCGCTACCGCACCGAGACCGGGGTGGACGGCCTGGACGGCACCGAGCACCCGTTCCTGGCCTGCTCGTTCTGGATGGTGACCGCCTACGCCCTGGCGGGCCGGCACGACGACGCGCACGCGCTGATGAGGCGCCTGCTCGAGCTGCCCAACGACGTCGGACTGCTCTCGGAGGAGTACGACCCGGTGCACCAGCACTTCGTGGGGAACTTCCCGCAAGCGTTCTCGCACCTGACGCTGGTGGGTGCAGCGGTCGCCTTGGAGCAGGCGCAGGCGTCGGGCGACACGTCGCGCTCGGTGAGCAGCTCCGACCCCAGCGGCGCCGGTCACTGACCTCGCTGCTAGACCGACGCCCGCTTGTGCTCGCGACGCTGCACGACGGCGTCGCGGAAGAACTCCACCCCGGTCCACACGGTCATCACCACGGCGGCCGCCATCAGCAGCACCGCGCCCCACCAGAGCACGGACCCCGCCACGGCCAGCGCACCGGAGACACCGCCGCTGGTGTCACCCACCTGACGCAGCGGAAGCACGAGCAGTCCCAGCGCGAAGGTCTGCAGCACGGTCTTGATCTTGCCGCCGCGGGCGGCCGGGATCACCGCGTGTCGCGCCATCAGCAGGCGCATCCCGGTGACGCTCCACTCGCGCAGCAGCACCAGCACCGTCACCCACCACCACAGGTCGCCGACCAGGGACAGGCCGATGAAGGCCATTCCGGTGATCGCCTTGTCCGCGATCGGGTCGGCGATCTTGCCGAAGTCGGTGACCAGGCCGTGCTTGCGCGCCAGGTCGCCGTCGATCTTGTCGGTGATCATGGCCACCGCGAAGATCGCCCACGCGACCAGCCGCCACAGCACCGAGTCACCGCCGTCGGTCAGCAGCGCCCAGCCGAAGAAGGGCACCATCACGATGCGCAACGTGGTCAGCGCGGTGGGGACGTTCCACACGCTGGGGGCCTCGCTGGGGGCCCCGCTGGCGGCGGGCGGCTGCTGGCCGGTGGGAGAGCTCTCAGCCATGGCCGGCTTCGCTTCGTGCGTGCAGGTCGACGCCGTCGTTGCCGACCACCGTGGCCGGCACCACGTCACCCACGCGCGCGCCGGGGGCAACGCCGCTCACCGTGGTGCTCCCGTCGACCTCGGGGCCCTGGTGCGCGGCACGTCCCTCCAGGGTGCCGTCGGGGAGCACGGACTCCACCAGCACCTCGACCCGCTCGCCATGGCGCTCCTCGGCGCGCTGGGCGGTGAGCTCGTCGGCCAGGGCGGCGACCTGCTCGGTGCGCGCCCGGATCTCGTCCTCGTCGAGCTTCCCGTCGTACCCGGCCGCCTCGGTGCCGTCCTCGTCGGAGTAGCCGAACACGCCGACCGCGTCGAGGCGGGCGTCGGTGAGGAACCGGCAGAGCACCTCGAGGTCCTCCTCGGTCTCCCCCGGGAAGCCGACGATCACGTTCGAGCGCACCCCGGCCCCCGGCGCCCGCTGCCGGATCTGCTCGAGCAGCGCCAGGAAGCTCTCCGGGTCACCGAAGCGGCGCATCCGCCGCAGCACCGGGTGCGAGGCGTGCTGGAAGGAGAGGTCGAAGTAGGGCGCCACCCCGGGTGTTCCCGCGATGGCCTCGATCAACCCGGGCCGGGTCTCGGCGGGCTGGAGGTAGGAGACGCGCACCCGAGCGACGCCGTCCACCGCGGCCAGCTCGGGCAGCAGCGTCTCGAGCAGGCGCAGGTCGCCGAGGTCCTTGCCGTAGGAGGTGGAGTTCTCGCTGACCAGGAACAACTCCCTGACCCCCTGATCGGCCAACCAGCGCGCCTCTCCGAGCACATCGGAGGGGCGGCGGGAGACGAACGAGCCGCGGAAGCTCGGGATGGCGCAGAAGGCGCACCGGCGGTCGCAGCCCGAGGCGAGCTTCAGCGGCGCCATCGGCCCCCCGTCCAGGCGGCGGCGTACGGCGCGGGGGCCCGCCTGTGGCGCGATGCCGGCGGGCAGGTCCGGCTCGGACACGACCGGCAGGCCGTGTCCGGGCACGACGACCGCGCCTTCGGCGTCCGGGCGCTGCGCGGGCGAGATCGGCAGCAGCCGGCGACGGTCCTGCGGCGTGTGCGGGTGCGGGGTGTCACCGGCGAGGATGGACCGCAACCGGTCGGCGATGTCGGGGTAGTCGTCGAAGCCGAGCACCGCGTCGGCCTCGGGCAGCGACCCGGCCAGGTCCTTGCCGTACCGCTCGGCCAGGCAACCCACGGCGACGACCGCGCGCGTGGTGCCGTCGTCCTTGAGGTCCGCGGCCTCCAGCAGCGTGTCGACCGAGTCCTTCTTCGCGGCCTCGACGAACCCGCAGGTGTTCACCACCACCGTCTCGGCGGCACCTGGGTCCTCCACCAGCCGGAACCCGTCGGCCTCGAGCCGGCCGGCGAGCTCCTCGGAGTCGACCTCGTTACGGGCGCAGCCCAGGGTCACCATGGCGACCGTCCGGGGAGCAGTGTCCTCGGCCGGCTCTCGGGTCGTGGGGTTCGTCGCAGTAGTCATGTCCGTGGTCGAGTATGACGGGCAGGCGGCCCCACACGGAAATGCGGCCCATCACGGGCCGGAACCATCAACCGAAGGTACGCCGCCCCGGGCCGTCCTCGGCTCCGACCACGCCACGCGCCCGCCCATGCACCGACACCGACACCGCCGCACCGTCCGAG
>DASSVD010000076.1:0-11759 GCA_035706365.1 Nocardioidaceae bacterium | reverse complement strand
TGCCCCGGGGTTGTCCACAGGACGGCGGATCGGGGCTGATGGTGAGGCGCCGGTGGACGTACGTTGCCGGCATGCGGTCGCGGAAGGCAGGCAACGAGCAGGTGGCGCACGTGGCGCGTCGCCGTCTCGAGCTGCTGGCTGCCGAGCTCGCTGCGGTGCGGCCCGGCGACCCGGCCGTGGGTGCGGCGTCCGAGGACGGCCCGGCCGTGGGTGCGGTGCGCCAAGACGGCCCGGGCCATGCGCCGCGTTCCGCCCCGTCCGCGGCGCCGGGCGTGCCGCCCGGTAGGCATGCCCGGCGCTCGGTCGGTGCCCGCGGGCTGGTCGTGGGCTGGCTGCAGGACCGGGTGCCCGCCACGCTGCAGGGCCGGGTCCAGCTGGGCTCCAGCCATCTCGCCGTGGTGGCGCTGCTGGTGGCCGGCGCCCTCGCCGTGACCGCGTGGTGGGTCGTGCGCGCCGGCGGGGCCGGCACCGTGGTGCCAGCCGGAGCGCCCGGCCTGGGCTCGTCGGGCGCTCCGCCCGCGGCATCCAGCGCGTCGGCGAGTGCGCCTGCCCTGGTGACCGTCACGCCCGAGGCAGGGCCGACCACGGGTGCGTCCCCGACCGCGACCGTGGTCGTCGACGTCGCGGGCAAGGTGCGCCATCCCGGCATCGCCACGCTGCCCGTCGGATCACGGGTCGTCGATGCGCTGGAGGCCGCCGGTGGGCCGCGTCGCGGGGTGGACACCGTCGGCCTCAACCTGGCTCGCGTGCTCGTCGACGGCGAGCAGATCGTCGTGGGCCGCCCCGCGCCCGGCGGCGTCGCCGCACCAGCGGCCTCGGCGCCTGGCTCAGCGACAGGGACCGCGCCGGGCGCGGCGGGGGGCACCACGCCGATGGTCAACATCAACACCGCCTCGCTCACGCAGCTCGAGGAGCTGCCGGGGGTCGGTCCGGTGACCGCGCAGGCGATTGCGCAGTGGCGGACCGAGCACGGCGCGTTCAGCTCGGTCGACGAGCTGCTCGAAGTCTCCGGCATCGGGGAGGCGACCCTGTCGGAGATGGCCCCGTTCGTGACCCTCTGAGTCGTGGCGAAGCCGGGCCCGTGCGAGCGCCGGCCCGCGGACTTGCGGGTCGTCCTGCTGGCCGGCGTGGCGTGGACGGGAGCACTCGGCGGGTTCCTGCTGCCGCCAGCGATCGTGCTCGCCTTCCTGGGAGCCGCGTGCGTGCTGCTGGTGTGGCGACACCGGCGAGGGCACCCCGTCCTGGTCGGCGTGGCCTGCGTGGCTGCCGGTGGCGCGGTCGCCTGCGCGGCGATGCTGCGGGCGCAGGCCACCACGCACAACCCGGTCGCCGCGCTGGCCGCCGAGCACGCGTTCGTGCACGCGGTGGTCGAGATCCGCTCCGACCCGGTACTCCGGGAGGGGCGGTTCGACGACTACGTGCTGGTGCGCGCCGACGTACGGCGGGTCACCGGCCGGGGACACACCGCACGCACCGACGTGCCGGTGCTGCTGCTCGCCGACCCGGCCTGGGAGTCGGTGCGGCTCGGCTCCGTCGTGCGCGCGGAGGGTCGGGTGGACCGGGCGGACGGCGATGATCTCGCCGCCGTGATGAGCGTGCACCGACCTCCCCGGCTGCTCACCGCGCCGGGCCCGTGGCTCGATGCCGCGGGCGCGGTGCGGGGTGGTATCCGGACGGCCGTGTCCGGGGCCGGCGCTGCCGAGCGGGCACTGGTGCCTGCCCTGGTCGCCGGCGACGACCAGGGGATGGACCCCGAGCTCGTGGCCGACTTCCAGGCGTCCGGGCTCACCCACCTCTCGGCGGTCTCGGGCACCAACCTCACCCTGGTGGTCGGGTTCCTGCTGGTGCTGGCGCGGTGGGCCGGAGTGCGCGCCCGGGGGCTGATGGTGGTCGGCGCACTCGGCGTCGTCGGGTTCGTGCTCCTCGCCCGCACCGAGCCGAGTGTGGTGCGCGCCGCCGCGATGGGGTCGGTCGCGCTGCTCGGGATGGGCAGCAACGGGCGGGAGCGGGGGACCAGGGCTCTGGGCGTGGCGGTCCTGGTGTTGTTGCTGTTCGACCCCTGGCTGGCGACGTCGGTGGGGTTCGCTCTCTCGGCGCTCGCCACCGCCGGCATCCTCTTCCTGGCCCCGCCGTGGCGGGACGCGCTGCGTCGGTGGCTGCCCCGGTGGGTCGCCGAGGCGATCGCGGTCCCGCTGGCTGCCCAGGTCGCCTGCACGCCCGTGGTCGCCGCGATCTCCGGGCAGGTCAGCCTGGTCGCGGTCATCGCCAACCTGCTGGTGGCCCCCGCCGTCGGACCGGCGACCGTACTCGGGCTGGTCGGCGGCGTGGTCGTGCTGCTCGTCCCGCCGCTCGGGCTGCTCTGCGGGCGGCTCGCCGGCCTGTGCGCCTGGTGGATCGTCTCCGTCGCCCGGCACAGTGCCGCGCTGCCGGCCGCGGCCGTGCCGTGGTCGACCTCGGCGTTCGCGGTCGCCGCGCTCGCGGTGGTCTGCACGGCCCTCGTGCTGGTGCTGCCCGGTCTGCTGTCCCGGCGGCGCTGGGCGCTGCCGACCGCGGCGCTGATGGTCGTCGCCGTGGTCCACCCGCTACCCACACCGGGGTGGCCGCCGGACGGCTGGGTCCTGGTGGCCTGCGACGTGGGGCAGGGCGACGCGCTCGTCCTGAACGCGGGCGGTGGCCGCGGCGTACTCGTCGATGCGGGACCCGACCCGGCCGCGGTGGCCCGGTGTCTGGACGAGCTGGGGGTCACGCGGCTGCCGGAGGTGGTGCTCAGTCACTTCCATGCCGACCACGTCGGAGGCCTGCCGGCGGTGCTGGACGGCTGGCCGGTCGGCCGGATCGAGGTGACCGGCACGCGGGTGCCGGCTGGGGGAGCGGCCGCCGTCTCGGCGGCCGCCCGCGCCGCCGGAGTGCCGGTGCGGGTGCCGGATGTCGGAGCAGTCGGTCGCCTCGGACCGCTGACCTGGCAGGTCGTGTCGCCGACCGGTCCCACCATCGACGGCGCTGACCACGGCGAAGAGGGCGCGGTGGCCAACAACGCGAGCCTGGCGCTGCTGGTGGAGGTTCGGGGCGTGCGCCTGCTGCTGAGCGGGGACATGGAGCCCGAGGCCCAGCAGCGGCTCCACGACGCCCTGCCGGGGCTGCGGGTGGACGTGCTCAAGGTGCCGCACCATGGCAGTCGCTATCAGGACGCCGACTTCCTCACCAGCCTCGGCGCCCGGTTGGCGGTCGTCTCGGTCGGAGCCGACAACGACTACGGTCATCCGGCTCCGGAGACGCTCGACCTGCTCCGGGAGCACGGCACCGTGGTACGCCGCACCGACCTGCGCGGCGACGTCGCCGTGCTGGTGCGCGACGGTGTGCTGTCGGTGCGCAGCTCCGGCTAGTGGCGCGCCGGCCGACCGTCGGCGGCATGTGGCAGGCTTGCCGCATCATGGCGAATCCGAAGGCGGGCGACATCTTGGGCCGGGTCACCCTCGTCACCGGCCCCGAGGAGTTCCTCAACGAGCGCACCGTCAGCGCTGCGGTGGCCGCAGTGCGCTCCGCCGACCCTGAGTCTGAGCTCAGCGAGTCCACGGCCGACCAGCTGTCGCTGGCCGCGCTGGGAGAGCTGGCCGCCCCGTCGTTGTTCTCCTCGATCCGCTGCGTGGTCGTCCGCCGTCTCGAGGACCTGCCCGAGGACACCCATCCGGGGCTGCTGGACTACGCGGCGGCGCCGGCCGAGGACATCGGACTGGTGCTGGTGCACTCCGGTGGGCAGAAGGGCAGCGGGCTGCTCACCAGGCTGCGCAAGCTCGAGCCCGTCACCGAGGTCAAGTCGGCCGCCCTGAAGCAGTACGAGTACCCGCGCTGGGTCGCCGCCGAGGTGCGTACCCATGGCGGGCGGATCGCCGAGGACGCCGCCGAGCTGTTGGTCGCCTCGGTGGGGCAGGACCTCCGCGCCCTGGCCGGTGCGGCCCACCAGCTGGCCAACGACTTCGCGGGAGAGCCGCTCACCGCGGCGGTGGTCAAGCGCTACTTCGGTGGCCGGGCGGAGGTGAAGTCCTTCGCGATCGCCGACGCCGCCTTCTACGGCCGCACCGCCCACGCCCTGGAGGAGCTGCGCTGGGCGCTGGACAACGGCACCGCCCCGGTGCTGGTCACCAGCGCTTTCGCCGGCGGCCTGCGCGGTCTGGCCCGGTTCAAGGCGGCCGGGCGTGGTCTGCGCGACGCCGACCTGGCGCGTGAGGCGGGTGTGCCGCCGTGGAAGGTGAAGATCCTGCGCGACCAGGCCCGCGGGTGGGACGAGCCGGGCCTCGGTACGGCGATCAAGGCCGTGGCACGGGCCGATGCCGAGGTGAAGGGGGCGGGGAGCGACCCGGCGTACTCACTCGAGCGGATGGTGCTCCAGGTGGCCGGCGCCCGCCAGCGCTGACGCGACGACGCCGCCTCCCGTGCGGGGGGCGGCGTCGTCATGTCGCGGGTCCGGGCGCGCGGCCCGGGGGTCAGCGCACGCTCAGAGCGCGGAGACCTTCTTCGCGATGGCCGACTTCTTGTTCGCGGCCTGGTTCTTGTGGATCACGCCCTTGGAGGCGGCCTTGTCGAGCTTGCGGCCCGCGTCCGCGGCCAGGCTCTTGGCCTCGTCGGCGTTCCCAGCCTCAGCGGCCTCACGGAACTTGCGCACCGCGGTCCGCAGGCCCGACTTCACGGCCTTGTTGCGCTCGTGCGCAGCCTCGTTCTGTCGGTTGCGCTTGATCTGGGACTTGATGTTCGCCACTGGGCAAGCCTCGATGTCGGTCGGGGGTGTTCGGATGTGCGTCTCGGTGCGTCGCGTCCGGCCGAGCCGGAGGGCTCCCGTCTCGGGAGTCCGGGCAGTCCGCGGCGCACACGCAAGCGACGACGATACCAGCGGGGCGCGACGCCGCCCAAATCGTGGCACCCCTGGTGGCCCGGCCGCGAGTCGGGGAGCGGTCGCTCAGCCCAGGCGCCGCGCCACTCCGGCGAGGGCCCGCGCCGACTCCCGCCGGCGGAAGGCGCCCAGGGTGGGCAGCCCGGGGGCGGGCGGGTCCAGGCTGCGCAGCGCAAGCCACGCGCCGAAGCCGGCCAGGAAGGCGGTGATCAGGTCGTCGCCGAGCTCCCGGAGGGCGTCGGAGCGGAGCACGAGTACGTCGAAGTCGGGCTGGTCGACCCACTCCAACCGCGCCACCAGCGGGTCCAGCCAGCGCGGGCCGCGCCGCGACATCCCCCAGTCGACGAACACCACCGTGCCGTCGGGGCGCAGCAGCAGGTTGTCGTTGCGGAGGTCGTGGTGGACCACCGAGTCGCCGTCGGCAGCCTCGACCACCCGGTCGTAGCCGGCGCGCAACGCGGGCGCGTGGTCGCGCACCACCCGGGGCAGCAGGTCGCTCGGAAGCTCCTCGAGCTGGTCCCAGACGGTGCCCCATCGACGCAGCCCGTCCCCGGCGGCGGTGATCTCCAGGCCGTCGGCGCGGCCGGTCAGCCGGGACGCCAGGCGGTCGGTGGCGGTCAGCACGAGCTCCTGGTGCGTGGGGTCGTCCGGGTCGGGGTGCACGCCGGGGACGTCCTCGAGCAGCAGCGCCACCCAGCCGCTCGGCTCGTCGAGCATCCCCCGCCGGCCCGCCCACAACGGATCCTCCCCGAGGTGGTCCAGCACCCGGGCCTCGTGCCGGAACAGGTCCGGCGTCAGCGGATTGAGCTCGGGTCCGACCGCCTTGACGAACGCGCGCCGGCCCTCCCGCGTGGCCACCCGGGTCGCACAGCCCGGTGACATGCCGCCGACCTGGTCGACCGCCTCGGTCACCGGTGCGCCGAGCTGCTCGCACACCCAGTCGTGCACTCGGGTCGGCACCTGCCGCCAGGGCAGCCGGACACCCGCGGCCCGCGGCGCACCGCTCACGTCCAACCCTGACGGCGGGCCAGCCAGGACCAGGTCACCTCGGAGTACCAGCGGGCGTGCACCCGCAGGTAGGGGGACGAGGTCGGGACCGGCCGGTCCCGGGTCTCCATGAAGTAGCCGCAGATCAGCGCCAGCAGCGTGTCCACGTGCGCCGGGTCCAGGTCCCGGGTCAGCGTGCGCCCGGCCAGGACCGTCTCGACGTCCACGCCGTCACCGTAGGCGGAGATCAGCAGCAGCACGCTGTCGATCCACGCGGCACCGACCACGGGCCAGTTCCAGTCGCACAGCACGGCGCCGCCGGCGCGCGGGTCGGGGAGCAGGAAGTTGTCGTCGCGGGCGTCGGTGTGCACCAGGGTCCGCCCTGCGGTCGCCTCGGCGTACCCCTGGGCCAGGGCTTCGGCCTCGTCGAGGTGCGGGTGATGGGGCGCGACCCGGCGCAGGTGCTTCCAGCCGTCCAGGCACTCGGCGAAGTCGTCGGCGAAGGAGCGCAGGGACAGCGGGGCGGGGGTGAGTGCCTCGGCCAGCTCCTCGAGGGTGTCCAGGCAGCGGTGGAGGTCGTCGACCTGCCAGGGCCGCTCGGGGGCGCGGCCCTCGACGTAGTCCAGGCCGAGCACCACCCACAGGTCGTCCTCGTAGGTCCACAGCAGCCGCGGCACCGGCAGCCCGGAGGGGAGCGCCTGCAGCTTGCGGATCTCCTCGCGGTACGCGTCGGCGAAGGGCCGCTGGGCCTTCGTGCTCGCCGCCTTCACGAACTGGCGTCGCCCGTCGGCGCCGGTGAGCACGGAGGCGAACCCGGGCGTGAACCCGCTTCCCGCCGACTCCGCGTCCACGACCCGGCTGCCGAGCTGACGCTCGATCCGCGAGCGCAGCACCGGCGGAAGCAGCAGCCAGTCCAGCCGGCGCGCGGTGGCACCGTGCGGGACTCCGGTGAGCTCGCGCAGGTCCGGGGGGACGGTGGGGGCCATGCCGGAGATTGTGTACGCCGCGGACGCACGCCGAGGGATGCCACGCGCAACCACCGGCTACTGTTGCGCGAACGCAACCGATGATGAGGGGGGTCCATGCTGCGCTTCTTCGTGCTGGCCGGGCTGGTGCTGCTGGGAGCGCTCACGCTGCTTGCGGCGGTGATCGGCGGGCCCGGCTGGTGGGCGCTGCTGGTGGTGGTCCTGGCCCTTCTCGCGCTGGGCGTGCATGACCTGGTGCAGACCCGGCACTCCATCCTGCGCAACTACCCGGTGCTCGGCCACCTGCGCTACGTGCTGGAGAGCATCCGGCCCGAGCTGCAGCAGTACTTCATCGAGCGCAACTTCGACGGCCGCCCCTACGACCGGGACACCCGCTCCACGATCTACGCGCGCGCCAAGGGGCAGAACGAGGAGTCACCCTTCGGCACCGAGCGCGACGTCAACGCCATCGGCTACGAGTACCTGGTGCACTCGACCCGGCCCGTGGAGGTGCCCGACGCCGAGCCGCGCGTCCGCATCGGCGGTCCGGACTGCACCCGTCCCTACGACATGGCGCTGCTGAACGTGTCGGCGATGAGCTTCGGCGCGCTGAGCGCCAACGCGATCACCGCGCTGAACGCGGGAGCCTCGCGTGGCGGGTTCGCGCACGACACCGGCGAGGGCGGCATCAGCCCCTACCACCGCAACGGCGGCGACCTGGTCTGGGAGATCGGGAGCGGCTACTTCGGCACCCGGACCGAGGATGGCGACTTCGACCCGGAGCAGTTCCGTGACACGGCCGCGGACGACCAGGTGAAGCTGGTCTCCCTCAAGCTGAGCCAGGGCGCGAAGCCCGGCCTGGGCGGGGTGCTGCCCGGTTCCAAGGTCAGCGCGGAGATCGCCAGCACCCGCGGCGTACCGCAGGGCCAGACGTGCGTGTCCCCGGCCTACCACCGGGTGTTCTCCACGCCTCGGGAGCTGGTGCACTTCATCGCGCGGATGCGCGAGCTCGCCGACGGCAAGCCGGCCGGGTTCAAGCTCTGCGTGGGCTCGCGCTCGGACGTGCTCGGCATCTGCAAGGCGATGGTCGCGGAGGACCTCACGCCGGACTTCATCATCGTCGACGGTGGCGAGGGCGGCACCGGCGCTGCGCCGCTGGAGTACGAGGATCACGTCGGGACGCCGCTGACCGAGGGACTGCTCACCGTGCACAACGCGCTGGTCGGGGTGGGGCTGCGCGACCGGGTGCGGATCGGCGCGAGCGGCAAGGTCGCGACCGGGGTGGACCTGGTCAAGCGGCTGGTGCAGGGCGCCGACTACACCAACGCGGCGCGCGCGATGATGATGGCCGTCGGCTGCATCCAGGCGCAGACCTGCCACACCAACACCTGTCCGGTCGGCGTCGCCACCCAGGACCCCAAGCGGATGCGGGCCCTGGACGTCGGCGACAAGACCGAGCGGGTCCACCGGTACCAGCGGGCCGTGGTGGCCGAGGCCAAGCAGATCATCGCGTCGATGGGCCTGCGCGGGCCCGAGGAGCTGGCTCCGCACCTGCTGCGCCGCCGCATCGACCATGCCCGCACGCAGAGCTACGCCGAGCTGTTCGAGCACCTGGAGGCCGGGCAGCTGCTCGCCGAGCCGCCCCGCACCTGGGCGCTGGACTGGGAGCTGGCCGACCCCGACCGGTTCGTGGCGTAGCCGGCGGGCGGCACCGCCCGTCCCGAGCGTCACCGGTCGCCAGCGGCCCTGAGCGGCCCTGAGCGGCCGCGGTCCCACCGCGCGGCTGGTCTGCCGGGTCCGTGGGACAATGGCGCGGACGTCCCCGACCCGGAAGAAGTTCGTGCCCAAGACCTCATCGTCGGTGCCCAAGCCCGGCCACACCGACCCTGCGATCATCCGCAACTTCTGCATCATCGCGCACATCGACCACGGCAAGTCGACCCTGGCCGACCGGATGCTGCAGCTGACCGGCGTCGTCGACGAGCGCAGCGCCCGCGCGCAGTACCTCGACCGGATGGACATCGAGCGCGAGCGCGGCATCACCATCAAGAGCCAGGCCGTGCGCATGCCCTGGACGGTGAGCGAGGGGGAGCGGGCAGGCGAGACGTTCGTGCTGAACATGATCGACACGCCGGGCCACGTCGACTTCACCTACGAGGTGTCCCGCTCGCTCGAGGCGTGCGAGGCGGCGATCCTGTTGGTCGACGCCGCCCAGGGGATCGAGGCGCAGACGCTGGCCAACCTCTACCTCGCCCTCGGCGCCGACCTGCACATCATCCCGGTGCTCAACAAGATCGACCTGCCCTCCGCCCAGCCCGAGAAGTACGCCGCGGAGCTGGCCGGCATCATCGGGTGCGACGTCGACGACGTGCTGCAGGTCTCCGCCAAGACCGGGCACGGCGTGGAGCACGTGCTGAACGAGATCGTCGCTCAGACCGAGCCGCCGGTCGGCGACCCGGACGCACCGCCCCGGGCCCTGATCTTCGACTCGGTCTACGACACCTATCGCGGCGTGGTCACCTACGTGCGGGTCGTCGACGGCAAGCTCACCCACCGCGACCGGATCAAGATGATGTCGACCGGAGCGACCCACGAGATGCTCGAGGTGGGGGTGATCTCGCCGGAGCCCATCAAGACCGGCGACCTCGGCGTCGGGGAGGTCGGCTACCTGATCACCGGGGTCAAGGACGTCCGTCAGTCACGGGTCGGGGACACGGTGACCAGCCTGCACAGGCCGGCCGAGCAGCCGCTCGGCGGCTACAAGCATCCGAACCCGATGGTGTTCGCCGGGCTCTACCCGATCGACGGGGACGACTACCCGACGCTGCGCGACGCGCTGGACAAGCTGCAGCTCAACGACGCCGCCCTGGTCTACGAGCCGGAGACCTCCGGGGCTCTCGGCTTCGGCTTCCGCTGCGGCTTCCTCGGCCTGCTGCACATGGAGATCACCCGCGACCGGCTGGAGCGGGAGTTCAACCTCGACCTGATCTCCACCGCGCCGAACGTGGTCTACCAGGTCACCATGGAGGACGGCACCGAGCTCGAGGTGACCAACCCCTCGGAGTTTCCCCCGGGAAAGATCGCCGAGGTCCGCGAGCCGATGGTGCGCGCGACGCTGCTCACCCCCAGCGACTACATCGGCGCGGTGATGGAGCTGTGCCAGTCCAAGCGGGGCCAGCTGCAGGGGATGGACTACCTGTCCGAGGACCGCGTGGAGATGCGCTACACGCTGCCGCTGGCAGAGATCGTCTTCGACTTCTTCGACCAGCTCAAGTCCCGGACCAAGGGGTACGCCTCCCTCGACTACGAGCCCACCGGCCAGCAGACGGCCGACCTGGTCAAGGTCGACATCCTGCTGCACGGCGACACCGTCGACGCGTTCAGCGCGATCGTGCACAAGGACGCGGCGTACAGCTATGGCGTGGCGCTCGCCGGCAAGCTCAAGGAGCTGATCCCGCGCCAGCAGTTCGAGGTGCCGATCCAGGCGGCGATCGGCTCGCGGGTGATCGCGCGCGAGACGATCCGTGCGATCCGCAAGGACGTGCTCTCCAAATGCTACGGCGGGGACATCACCCGCAAGCGCAAGCTGCTGGAGAAGCAGAAGGAGGGCAAGAAGCGGATGAAGATGGTGGGTCGCGTGGAGGTTCCCCAGGAGGCCTTCATCGCCGCGCTGTCCTCCGACGCCGGCGGCGGGGACAAGGGCAAGAACGACAAGGGCAAGAAGTAGGGGTGCCCCTGCTGCCCTTCGACCTGCCGGCGGGGCTGGCCAGCCAGGCGTCCCTGGGGCCGTCGTGGGCCGACTGGCTCGACCGGTTGCCCAGGCGGGTCTGCGATCTCGCCGCGGAGTGGGAGCTGCGCTTCGACGGCGCACCGATGCACGGCTACGGGTCGCTGGTCGTGCCGGTCGTCGAAGCGGATGGCCGCTGCTCGGTGCTCAAGGCGTCGTACGACGGCGACGAGGAGGGGCTGCACGAGGCGCTCGGGCTGCAGCTGTGGGACGGCGACGGAGCGGTCCGGATGTTTCGTGCCGACCCGCGGCGCCGGGCGCTGCTGCTGGAGCGGCTCGACGCGGGCCGCGACCTCGACGCGCTGCCGGTGCTCGAGGCGTGCGCGGTGGTGGCCGGCTTCTACCCGCGGCTGCACCGCCCGGCGCTGCCGCAGCTGCAACGACTGTCGGGCTTCGTGGACCGGTGGACGATGCGGCTGGCCGCGCTGCCGGTGGCCGCACCGGTACCGCGCCGGCTGGTGGAGCAGGCTGTCGCGCTGGGGCGTGACTTCGTCGCCGATACCGACACCGACGCGGTGGTGATCCACGGCGACCTGCACTACCAGAACGTGCTCGCCGCCGAGCGCGAGCCGTGGCTGGTGATCGACCCGAAGCCCGTGGCCGGAGACCCCCACTACGAGGTGGCCCCGATGCTGTGGAACCGCTGGGACGAGGCCGTGGCGTGCGGAGACGTACGCACTGCGGTGCGCCGTCGGTTCCACAGCATCGTGGACGCCGCCGGGCTCGACGAGGACCGCGCCCGCGACTGGGTCGTGGTCCGCGAGCTGCACAACATCCTGTGGGCGATCGAGGACGCCGAGCGGGTGTCGCGCCCGCTGGACGGCGAGGATCGCGCCTACATCACCGTCGCGGTGACGATCGCCAAGGCCGTGCAGGAGTAGCCCCCCGGTTGTTGCGGAGGGAGCGCCTCTCACGGGTGGTTGAGGAGGGAGCGCAGCGACCGTCTCGAAACCTCCGGGGTCTCGACAAGCTCAACCGGCCGGGCGGTCCCTTCGACAGGCTCAGGACACCGCCTGACAAGCTCCACCGGCCGGTGGTGTTGTGGAGTGCGCCACACCGATCCGGCCGATGGCTACCGCTCGGTAGCCATCTGGCATACCTTGTCCTGCAACACGTCACCGCCGCCCGAGAGGGC
>DASSVD010000075.1:0-23680 GCA_035706365.1 Nocardioidaceae bacterium | reverse complement strand
ACCTGCACCAGGGAGAGACCTATCTGGTCGAGTCGCTCGACCTGGACGAGCACGTCGCCGTGGTGGCGCGCGCCGACCCGGACTACTCGACCTCGGCGCGCGAGGTCACCGACATCGTCATCGTGGCCGAGCACCAGCACGTGCCCTGGGGACGGGCGCGGGTGAGCTTCGGCGAGGTCACCGTCACCCACCAGGTGGTCTCCTTCCTGCGCCGCGCGGTGCCGTCCGGGGAGGTGCTCGGTGAGGAGCCCCTGGACCTGCCCGAGCGCACGCTCACCACCAAGGCGGTGTGGTGGACGCTGCCGCCGGCGGCGCTGGAGGAGGCGGGGATGGCCACGCAGGACCTGCCCGGCGCCGCGCACGCGGCCGAGCATGCGTCGATCGGCCTGCTGCCGCTGTTCGCCACCTGCGACCGGTGGGACATCGGCGGCGTGTCCACCGCGCTGCACCCGGACACCGGCCAGCTCACCGTGTTCGTCTACGACGGCCACCCGGGCGGGGCAGGGTTCGCCGAGCGCGGCTTCGAGGCGGCCGCCGACTGGCTGGCGGCCACGCGTGAAGCCATCGCCGGCTGTCGCTGCGAGGACGGCTGCCCGTCATGCGTGCAGTCGCCCAAGTGCGGCAACGGCAACAACCCGCTCGACAAGGCCGAGGCGATCGCGTTGCTCGACGTGTTGCTGGCCGGTCGCCCGCTACGCTGACCGGCATGCTGGCTCTCGGCCTGATCCTGGTGATCATCGCGGCCCTCGCTCTGATCGCCGCCCTCACCGGCGGCTCGAACGACGCGGCCACCTTCGACCTCGGCCTCTTCGACGTGCAGACCAACACGATGGGCGTGTTCCTGATCGGCGCCGCCACCGTGCTGCTCTTCGTGATCGGGCTGGAGCTGGTGCGCTCCGGGCTGCGCCGGGCCAACCGGCGCCGCAAGGAGAAGAAGGAGTACCGACGGCTGTCCGAGCGCTACGAGGACGACCGGGCAGGGGGCGGCGACGCTGCGTCGAGCGCCGGCCCGGAGGCCTCGGGGACCACCGAGGGCACTCGGGCCACGGGCACCCCTGCGCACGACACCGCGGGCGAGACCGCGCACGACACCCCGACGACCGACACCCCGACGACCGGCACGCCGAGCGACACACGCGAGCAGGGCCGACCGGCTCAGCCGCCGAGCTGACCGACTCACGGCTGCAGCCGCTGCGGACCGGCGCGGGCGGTGCCGGTGACGGTGGTCTCCCACCCGGCGAGGCTGTGCAGTGGCCGGCTCGCGGTCACCAGGACCTCCTCGCCTTGCACGCTGCACTCGCTGAGCTGCGCGTGGTTGGCCCGGGCGACCTGTCCGGCGGCGGCGCAGGCATCCTGACCGTGCTGCACCGCCGAGGCTGCGGCGAGTGCGGCCAGGTCGGCGGCGGCCGCGGTGGCACGCCGCGCGATCAGCGCCTGGGCGATCACCATGACACCGAGGGCGACGCAGGTCAGCACGGCGACCAGCACCACGGCCTGCACCGTCGCGCTGCCGCGCTCGCGGCGCCCGCCGTGCCCGCACCGCTGGTGGCGCCTTCGCGACTGCGCGCTCATGTCTGCTGCTCCGTGGCGGCCACCGAGGCACTGTCCACGCTCAGCCCGGGCAGGAAGCCGAAGATGCCGCCCGGGCCACGCACCTCGGCGGTGACGACGACGCGCACGGTCCCCTCTCCGCGCTGGACGTCGATGCGGGCGCCGTCGGGGGCGACCTGCTTGCCGAGCGCGATCGCCTGGGCCGGCGGGTCGTCACGCGCCATGGCGCGCGCGGTCTCCCGGGCGGCGTCGACCACCCGGACCTGGGTGGCACCGAGGCTGACCAGCCAGACCAGGCCCAGCACGACGGCCACCAGCACCGGCAGCACCACGGCCGCCTCGGCGGTGACCGATCCCCGCTGGCCGCGCCGAGGGCGCGTCTGCGCCTTGCGGCCACGCGCCGCCGGGGGGCGCGTCACGCGCCCCCCGACGGCCCGGCTCGTTGCGGTCACGTCAGCCCAGACCGATCATGCTCAGCACGAACTCGAACAGAGTCTTGAGCAGGTTCTGCCCGAAGTCGCTGGTCAGGAACTTGATGAGCAGGCCGCCGAAGCCGACTCCGGCTGCGGTGACCACGGCGTACTCCGCGGTGGCCGCCCCCTCCTCGGCGCGGCGGCGACGGCGTGCGACGGGTGACTTGGTCATGACTACCTCCATCAGCTGGCCCGGCTCGGTGCCGGGCGGTGCGGTTGACGTGCTCGACTCTGGTCCCGATCGGACGGCGCCACGAGAGTGATCTGCGGATCTGGGGACGGAGCCGGGACCGGGCACGTTGTGGACCAATTCCGGCGGCTCACGGGAGCAGGAGCAGGCCGAGTGACCCGGCGATCAGCGGGACGATGCCGACCACCACGAACGCAGGCAGCAGGCACAGTCCCAGCGGCGCGGTGGCCTTCACGCCGACCGCGCGGGCACGCGCCTCGACCGCGGCCCGCTGGTCGCGGCGCAGCTCGTCGGCGAGGCGATGCATCGCCTCGGCGACCGACGCCCCGCTGTCGATCGCGCGCACCAGGCAGCGGCCGAGCGCGCCCAGCTGAGGGTGGGTCGCCACGTCGCCCCAGACCCGGCGCGGGTCCACGCCGAGCGCCAGCCGGCCGGCGATCAGCGCGAGCTCGTCGGACATCGGTGGGTCGACGGCGTCGGCGACCAGCTCGACAGCGCGCGTCGGGGAGGTCCCCACCGCGAGGCAGGAGGCCATCAGGTCCACAGCATGCGGCAGCTGGCGTGCCACCGCCTCCCGTCTCCGGCGAACGGCCGGCGACTCCAGGCGCCCCACGACCCGCCACAGCACGCCCGCCGCGATCGCCCCTGCCAGCACGCCGACAACGCCTCCGACCATGACCGCTGCGCCGGTCCCGCCCAAGCCTGCGAGCAGCAACCGGATCGTCGGCGAGGTCAGGCCCGCCCCGGCCGGCTTCGCGCCGGCGGCGGGCGCGGTCGCCGGGTGCTCGCGCACGGCCGCCACCCGAGCGATCACGGACGCGGCCCGGCGGCGCGACTCCCGACCACCGCTGGGCGACAGCACCAGGGCGACCGCCGCTGCGGCGCAGCAGGCCGCGACGATCGTGCCCAGCGCGTCAGCCGGCGGGGGCGTCGAGGTGGCGGCCAGCGCGGCCGCCGGTGCGACGCTCACGAGGAGGTCACCCCGGCGGCGATGCGTTCGAGCCACCACAGGCCGAGCAGGGTCAGCCCGAGCCCGACCGCCAGGCAGCCGATGCCGGCGGAGCTCTCCACCAGGAACCCCACGGGGTCACCGCCGATGCCGACGCCCAGCACGAGGGTGAGGACCGGCAGGCCGGATACCATCCAGGCGGTGGCCTGCGCGGACGCGAGCTCGCTGGCCACCAGGCGCCGGGTCCCGCGCGTCTCGCGGGCAGACGTGGCGACCTGCCCCAGCGCCACGGTCAGGCCGGCGCCGGTGCCCTGGCTGACCTCGAACGCAGCTGCGACGTGGCGCAGGCCGGCGCAGCCGGGCGTCCGGGAGAGCCGGCGGAACGCGGTCGGAAGGTCGGCACCGAGCCGGGCGGCGGTGGCCGCAGGCGCCAGGTCCGGCCACACCTCGGCACAGTGCTCGACCGCGAGCGACGGTGGCTGTCCGGCCCGCAGCTCGGCGACGAGAACCTCGCACACCTCGACCACCTTCTCCTCGCGCTCGGCGGCTCGCTTCCGGCCGCGGGCCGAGGCCAGCAGGCGGGCACCAGCGAACAACGCCACCAGGCCGATCAGTCCGAGCACCAGCGCGCGGCCGTGCAGCACCGTTGCGAAGGTCAGCCCCAGGGCCGGGAGCAGCAAGAGGAGGAGGGCGCGCCGGCCTCGCCCCCGCTGAGGCGCGGCGCCGGCGGCACCGGCGGCACCGGCGGCACTGCCCGCACCACCCGCGCCACTCCCCTCACCTCGGCCCCCGGCGGTGGGCATGCCCCGCGGTCGGGTGACCGCCGGGCCCGGCACCAGCAGCGCCGCCGCGAGCGCGGCGCACAGGATCGCGAGGGGGGTCATGCGCGGCGCAGCTTCGCGACGAGGTGCTCCGCGGCCGGGTGCTCGGTGGCGGAGCCGTCCGCGGCGAACGTCACCGCCGGGAGCGCGCGTACCCGCCCGGCCGGGTGGTCGGTGTCGCGATCCAGCACCGCGATCTCCGCGACCCGTCGGCGTCCCGTGCCGTCGCGCGCCAGGTGGATGACCAGATCGATCGCGGAGGCCATCTGGCTGTGCGCGGCCTCCTGCGGGAGCCCTGCCGCCATCGCCAGGGCCTCGATCCGGGCCGGGACGTCGGTCGCCGAGTTGGCGTGGATGGTGCCGCAGCCGCCCTCGTGGCCGGTGTTCATCGCCGCGAGCAGGTCGGTGACCTCGGCGCCGCGCACCTCGCCCACCACGAGCCGGTCCGGCCGCATGCGCAGCGCCTGGCGCACGAGCACCTGCAGCGAGATCGCGCCGGCGCCCTCGATGTTGGCCGGGCGCGACTCGAGGCCGACGACGTGCGGGTGGTCCGGACGCAGCTCGCTGGCGTCCTCGACCAGCACCAGGCGGTGGCCGGGGTCGACCAGGCTGAGCAGCGCGGAGAGCAGGGTGGTCTTTCCCGACCCGGTGCCACCGCTGACCAGGAACGCCAGCCGCTGCTGCACGATCCCGCGCAGCAGGCCGGCCGCCTCCGGGCTGGTGGCGCCGCTGGCGACCAGCTCCTCGAGGGTGAACACCCGGTTGCGCGGGACCCGCAGCGACAGCACGGTTCCGGGTCGGGACAGCGGCGCGAGGACGGCGTGGAAGCGGGTGCCGTCGGCCAGGCGCAGGTCGACGTACGGCGTGGCGTCGTCGAGGCGGCGTCCTCCGGAGGAAGCGAGCCGCTGGGCGAGGCGGCGTACCGCGTCGTCGTCGGGGAAGGTCACCCCGGTCAGCTCCAGGCCCTG
This sequence comes from Nocardioidaceae bacterium, assembly GCA_035706365.1. Lineage (GTDB taxonomy): Bacteria > Actinomycetota > Actinomycetes > Propionibacteriales > Nocardioidaceae > Nocardioides_C. Next base: position 18,728 of record DASSVD010000075.1, on the reverse strand, counting down.
ACCACGGTCGACGAACACCTGCCGGGGACCGTTCACCAGCACGTCGGTGACTCCGTCGGCACGCAGCAGCGCCTCCAGCGGACCCGCGCCGAGCACGTCGCGACGCAACGCGTCCAGCACCGCGAGCACGGTGGCGTCGCCGACCGGCCTGCCCTCGGCCCGCAACGCACCGGCCACCGTCGCCGCGGTCAGCGGGGACCCCTCACGGGCGAGGCGGTCCCGGACGCGCTCGACGACCGGGTCGACGGCAGAGGTGGTGACACTCATGCCGCGCTCCGCTGCGGCGCCGGCCGGTCGAGGGCGTCGAGCACCCGTCGGCACGCCTTGGCCAACGGGCCGCGCCGGGAGTGCACGGGACCCAGGCCCAGGTCGATCCACTCGTGCAGCCGCCGCTGGTCGGCCATCGCGGCGAGGAGGGGTACGCCGAGGGCTGCGGCGACCTCGTCCGGGCCGAGGCCGGTCCCCACACCGCGGGTGACCAGATGCACCTGCCGCGACACGTGCGAGACCCGGGCCGCGACCCGCCCGGCAGCGGCCACCGCCGGCAGGCTCAGCCCGCTCACCAGCACCACGTGGTCGCACCGTCCGAGGAGGTCCTCGGTCACGGGGTCGAGGTGGCGCGGCACGTCGATGACCACCAGCCGGCTGCCGCGCTGCGCGGCGGACAGCACCTCCCGCGTCGCGGCGCCGTCGCCGAGGTCGACCGGCGTCACGGGCCAGGTGAGCACCGACAGCCCGTCCCTGCCGGGCAGCGCCTCGCGCAGCGAGCGCGAGCTGAACCGCCCACCGGCGTCCACCAGGGCATCCCAACGGACGCCGTCGGCCCCGTCGAGACCGACCATCTGGTCGAGCCCGCCGCCGAGCGGGTCGGCGTCGATCAGGGTCACCGGGTGCTCCGGGGAGGTGGGCACGACGGCCAGGGCCGCCGCCAGGGTGCTGGCCCCCGCTCCGCCGCAGCCGCCGACCACGCCGAGGGTGAGCCCGCTCCCGCTCGTCGCGCCGTCGGCGGTGTCGGTGAGCAGCTCCACCATCCAGGTCTCCGCGTCGGGCAGCTCCACGACCTGGGTGGCGCCGATCGCCAACGCGTGCCGGAACAGGTCGTCGGGGGCGGCCCCGTGGGCGACCACGTGCACCTGGTCGCGGCGCACCGGCCGGCGGGCGGCCACCCCGGCGGCCAGGTCGGCGCCGACCAGCACGGTGGCCGGCCCGGACCAGCCGAGCGCCGCGGAGTCGGGGTCGTGGGCGACGTCGAGCACCACCCCGGCGGCCGCGGCCAGCCGGAGCATCTCTTCGAGCAGGAGGTCGTCACGGGTGATCAGCAAGGCGGTGGCGGACATGGCTCGAGCCTTCGCGCGGGGCGGCGGCCGGGCCAGCCCTGCCCTGACACCTGGGGACAGCCGGGGGTGTCGCCCGCCTGTGGACGACAACCGGCTCTCCGCCGGCCCGAACCGAGTTGGGAGCGCGGACCCGTACTGGAAGTATGGGCGGACAGACAGACGGGGACCGGCGGCCCGGCCGGTCGCAGCGGGAAGGACACCGATGACGTCGAGCAGCAGCGACGTACCTCCGGCAGGGCAGCCGGAGCCACGCGCCACCGGCCGCCCGGCCGCGTTCTTCGACCTGGACAAGACGATCATCGCCAAGTCCAGCACGCTGGCCTTCTCGCGCCCGTTCTACGCCGGCGGCCTGATCTCGCGGGGATCGGTGCTGCGCAGCGCCTACGCGCAGTTCGTCTACCTGGTGGGGGGCGCCGACCACGACCAGATGGAGAAGATGCGGGAGTTCCTCTCCAAGCTCAGCGCCGGCTGGGACGTGCAGACCGTGCGCGACATCGTGGGCGACACGCTGCACCACATCGTCGACCCGCTGGTCTTCGACGAGGCGGTCTCGCTGATCGAGGAGCACCACCTGGCCGGCCGCGACGTGATCATCGTGTCGGCGTCGGGCACCGAGGTGGTCGAGCCGATCGGCGAGATGCTCGGCGCCGACGGCGTCATCGCGACGCGGATGCGCGTGCAGGAGGGCCGCTACACCGGCGACATCGACTTCTACGCCTACGCCGAGAACAAGGTCGAGGCGATGCGCGAGATCGCGCACGCCAAGGGCTACGACCTGGCCCGCTCCTACGCCTACAGCGACTCCGCCACCGACGTGCACATGCTCGAGGCGGTCGGGCACCCGCACGCCGTCAACCCGGACAAGGAGCTACGCCGGCACGCCGCCGCGCAGGGGTGGCCGGTGCTGCAGTTCACCCGCCCGGTGGCACTGCGACGCCGGATGCGGCTGCCGTCGAGCAGGCCGACGCTGGCCGCGCTCGCCCTCGGTACGGCGGTGGTGGTGGGCGGCGCGATCTATCTGGGAGCGCGACACGCCGCGACGACACGCCGAGCAGGACGCCCCAGCCACTAGACCAGGCCGTGCACCCCTTGTCCGCTATGCCGTTGTGGCGTAGAACAGGAAACACAAGTCAAGACCCGCACGTGGACCGGGTACCCACGCGGCGACCTACCCTTCCTAGAGGGTGTTGACCCGCCGGGATCTTCCCGGGGCAACGAATCGGCAGCACGCTTGGTAGCCACGGATCACGTGTCAGCGGCGGCACTTCTCGACCTCGACGTCGGAAGTGCCGCTCGCATGTGCGGCGGACGTGTCAGTCGGACAGCGGGCTGGCCTCGGCGCCGGCCGCGTAGGCCTCCGCGGCGTACAGCAGCCAGGAGTGCACGCCGGCGGACCCGCCGTCGCGGTAGCCCCGCAGGTTCGACTCGTACGCCGCTCGCAGCCGCAGGTGACCCGCCTCGGGGACGACCAGGGAGGCCGGATCCACGCCGCGAGCCACCAGCACCAACCGTTCCGCCGCACGGGCGACGAGCCCGTCCCGGGCACCGAACGGCTCCAGCGTGGCGAGCTCCGCGTGCACCACCGCCGCCTCGACCAGGGCCGGGGCACGCGTGCCGGCCACGAGCAGCCGAGCGAGGTCCGCCAGCCGCTGCGCCGCGGCCTCGCTGCGCGGCCGCCCCAGCTGCTCCTCGGGGAGCTCGCCGGCACCGGCCAGCGTGTGCAGCCTGGCCAGCGCCTGCAGCGGCGCCTCGGTCAGCACCGGGACCAGGCCGAGCAGCTCCGCGCTCACCCGGACGGCGGCCTGGGCCGCGGGATCACCGGTCCCGGAGCGCACCACGTCGAGGGGCGCCTGCGAGCCGGCGAGGACCCCGCTGGCATGGGCGCCCCGCAGCAGCGACTCGGCGGTCAGCTCCGGCGTGGTGCGGCGCAGGCCGCGGTCGCGCAGCAGGGCGTCGATGCCGTCCCGGCTGGCGGCCATCGCCGAGGCGACGCCCTCGAGCTCGGCGAGGCGGGCGAACGGGTCAGGGACGGGCTGCTGATCGGACACGGTCCGCAAGGCTAGTCGGCGCGGTCGCCGCCCCGCGGCTCAGGCGGCGGGGCCACGGCGGCGTACCTCCTCCACGTGCTCCATCGCCTCGCGGAGCTCACCGAGCCAGTCGTCGGCGTGGTCGCCGACCAGGCGCACGCACCAGGCGAGGGCCTCGGCTCGGGACCGCGCGACGCTGGCCTCGACCAGGGTGTCGAGCACCATCCGCTGCGGCTGGCGCAGCCGGGTCATCACCGGGACCGCCACGTGGGTGAACAGCTCCTGCCGGTCGCCGATGCGCACCCCCCAGGCCACCTTGCGGTCGAACCGGTGCTCGGCCTCCCGGGCGATCTCGATGCGGCGCTCGCGGGTCTCCTCGCGAAACGCCTTGGCACGCCCCGCGCGCGCTTCGGCGCGGGCGGCGTCGGTGGCGTCCTCGCCCAGGTCGACGTCGGACAGGGACAGCACGACGGTGATCTCCTCGCGGTCCACCGTGATCTCGGGCGGGGTCGTCGCCCACTCCTCGGGGAGGCGGCCGGTGAACCAGCCGCGCACCCGCTCCAGCCCCTCTGCAGTAATCATGATTACATCATTACGCCCTTGCGGCGGAGCGCAAGCGCGGTGCAGACCGCTTGCTAGTCTTCGGCCCCATGAGCGCGCAGACCCCGGGATCCGGAGCCGGACCCGGGAGCCGCCGGGCCCGGTCCTTCGACCGGGTCGCGGAGGCCTACGAGCGCGCGCGTCCGGGGTATCCCGAGGAGGCCGCGCGCTGGCTCCTCGCCGAGGCCGGCGAGCGCCCGCTCCACGTGCTGGAGCTCGGCGCCGGCACGGGCAAGCTCACCGCAGGCCTGATCGCGCTCGGCCACCGGGTCACCCCGCTCGACCCCGCTGGCGGCATGCTCGCGCAGCTCCGGACCGGGCTTCCTCCGGCGCGGCCTGTCGTCGCGGTCGCCGAGGCGCTCCCGCTCGCCGACGCCAGCGTCGATGCCGTGGTGGCGGCGCAGGCCTACCACTGGTTCGACCACGCGCGGGCGATCCCCGAGATCACCCGGGTGCTGCGCCCGGGCGGCACGCTCGGGCTGGTCTGGAACGACACCGACCGCCGGATCCCGTGGGTACGCCGCCTCGAGTCCCTGCTCGGCGGGCCGCACGAGATGCCCGACCCGACCGCGGAGCTCGACGACACCGGACTGTTCGAGGTCGTCGAGTCGCGCCGGTTCCGCTTCTGGCAGCCGATGGGCCGGGACGGGCTGCGCGACCTGGCGCAGTCCAGATCCGCCGTGGCCACCCTCGGCGAGGAGGAGCGGACGCGCACCCTCGAGGAGGTGGACGCGCTCTACGACAGCTACGGCCGCGGCCCGGACGGGATGCTGCTGCCCTACGACACCTTCGCCTACCGCACCAAGGTGCTCCCGTTCGCCCGGCACCAGCGGACCGGCCCCCAGCAGACCGACCCGTCACCGCCGCGGCGTACCGACCCGGAGCCGCAGGACGGCACCGACCCCGACTCCCTGCTGATCGACTTCCGCTGACCGCACGGGCCTAGGCTGCGGTCATGGGGTCCTGGTTCGGCTGGCTGCAGCGCGGCACCCTGGGAACGCACCTCGGCACCGACGCCGACCGCGCCACCTTCCGCACCCTGCACACCGCGTCCCTGGCCGCCCCGCCGCTGCGCGCCGGCCTCGGCCCGGTCGCCGCCGAGCGGTCCGCACGCTACCTCCGCGCGCTGCTCGGCACGCCGGCCCTCGCCCTCACCGACACCGAGCGGCTGCTCACCTGGGAGGGCCGCTACGCCCACCACGCCCCCCAGGCGGCGGAGCTGGCCGCGCCGGTGGTCCGCGACGGCGCCACCGTGGTCGTGGAGCGCGACCTGGCCTGCCCCGACCCGGCCTGCCCGGTCCGGCAGGCGGTGGTGAGCCCGCTGACCGTCGAGGACCGGGTGGTCGGCACCCTGCAGGCCTACACCGCGACCGCGTCGGCGGGCCTGGCCCGGGCCGCGACGGAGGTGGCCCGTTGGGTCTCCGGCCAGCTGGAGCTGGCCGAGCTGGACGCCTCGCGCACCAGGCTGGCGGAGGCCGAGGTCCGCGCGCTGCGCGCCCAGATCAGCCCGCACTTCGTCTACAACTCGCTCTCGGCGATCGCGTCGTTCGTGCGCACCGACCCCGAGCGGGCCCGCGAGCTGCTGCTGGAGTTCGCCGACTTCACCCGCTACTCCTTCCGCCGGCACGGCGAGTTCACCACGCTGGCCGAGGAGCTGCGCTCGATCGAGCGGTACCTGGTCCTCGAGCGCGCCCGCTTCGGCGACCGGCTCCAGGTGACCCTGCGCGTCGCTCCGGAGGTGCTGCCGGTGACGGTGCCGTTCCTGTCGCTGCAGCCGCTGGTCGAGAACGCGGTACGCCACGGCCTCGAGGGTCAGCCCGGCATCGGGCACATCACGATCCTCGCCGAGGACCACGACCGCGAGTGCCTGATCTCGGTCGAGGACGACGGCGCCGGCGAGGACCCCGAACGGGTACGCCGCGCGCTCGCGGGCGACCCCGCCACCGACTCGGTCGGACTCGGCAACGTCGACGAGCGGCTGCGCACCGTCTACGGCGACGACTACGGTCTCCTCGTGGAGACCGCCCCCGGGTCCGGGACCCGCGTGGTCGTGCGGGTCCCCAAGTTCAGGCCGGGGGTGCACCCGTGACCCCGCCCCGACGGCTCAGCACCCTGGTGGTCGACGACGAGCCCCCTGTGCTCGACGAGCTGGCCTTCCTGCTGCGCCGCGACGACCGCATCGGCGACGTGCTCACCAGCGACTCGGCCACCGAGGCGCTGCGGCTGCTGCACGACCGCGACTTCGACGCGGTCTTCCTCGACATCGCGATGCCCGGCCTGGACGGCCTCGAGCTGGCTCGGGTGCTGGCGCGGTTCCGCGACCCGCCCGCGGTGGTGTTCGTGACCGCCCACGACGAGCACGCCGTGGCGGCGTTCGAGGTGAACGCCGTGGACTACGTGCTCAAGCCGGTGCGCGACGAGCGGCTCGAGGAGGCGGTACGCCGCGTCGCCGAGGTGCGCGGCCAGGTCGCCCCGGCCCGCGAGGACCCCACCATCGCCGTGGAGCTCGGCGGCGTCACCCGCTTCGTGTCGCTGTCCGAGGTCGGCTACGTCGAGGCGCAGGGCGACTACGCGCGGCTGCACACCCCGCGCGGCAGTCACCTGCTGCGCGTGCCGCTCACGGCTCTGGAGGAGGAGTGGCGCGAGGCCGGCTTCGTGCGGGTGCACCGCTCGCTGCTGGTCTCGCTGGCCCACATCGACGAGGTCCGGATGGAGGGCGGCCGCTGCACCGTGGTGGTCGGCGACCAGGAGCTGCAGGTCAGCCGGCGCCACACCCGGCAGCTGCGCGACCTGCTGGTACGCCGCGCCCGGCCCGGGGCGGAGCGGCCGTGACGGATCCGGAGCAGCCGGAGCAGCCGGAGCAGCCGGGCCGGTCGGGTTCGCCGGCCCCGTCGCCCGCCCCCCACCGCGTGCGGGTGACCAGCCCCCGCGTGCACGCGGGCCGGCCCCGTGCGCACTCGGTGACCTCCGAGATCGACGCCCAGACCGAGCTGGGCGCGGTCTACATCCGCTCCCTGGTGCGCAGCCAGCTCCGCCTCGCCGGGCTGGTGCTCGCCCTGCTCGCGGTCGTGGTCGGCGGGCTGCCGCTGCTGTTCGTGCTGGTGCCCGCGGTGCGCGAGACCCGGCTCCTCGGCGTACCCCTGCCCTGGGTGCTGCTCGGAGCGGTGGTCTACCCGGTGCTGGTCGGCCTCGGCTGGTTCTACGTGCGGCAGGCCGAGCGGCACGAGCGGGCGTTCGCAGAGCTGGTCGACTCGTGAGCCCGCTGGCCGGGGTGGTCGCGGTCGGCCTGGTGTCGGTGGCCACCCTGGCGATCGGGGCGTTCGGGCTGCGGGTCTCGCGCACCACCAGCGACTTCTACGTCGCCTCCCGCTCGGTCGGGCCGCTGATGAACGCCTCCGCGATCGGCGGTGAGTACCTCTCCGCCGCGTCGTTCCTCGGCGTCGCCGGCCTGGTGCTCGCCCGGGGCGTGGACATGTTGTGGTACCCGGTCGGCTGGACGGCCGGCTACCTCGTGCTGCTGGTGCTGGTGGCTGCCCCGCTGCGCCGCTCGGGCGCCTACACGCTGCCCGACTTCGCCCAGCTGCGCGTCGAGTCGCTGCGCGCGCGCCGGGTGGCCGGTCTGCTGGTCGGGCTGATCGGCGTGCTCTACCTGATCCCGCAGTTCCAGGGCGCCGGGATCACCCTGCGCACCCTCACCGGCGCACCGACCTGGCTGGGCGCCGCACTGGTGGCGGTCGTGGTGCTGGTCAACGTGCTCTTCGGCGGGATGCGCAGCATCACCCTGGCGCAGGCCTTCCAGTACTGGCTCAAGCTGGTCGCGCTGCTGGTCCCCGCCTTCTTCCTGCTGGTGGTCACCCACGGCCGCACCGCGCAGGCGGTCGGTCGGCTCGACGCCCGTGCCTGGGTGGAGCCGCTGTCCGGGGAGCACGCCCTCTACCTGACCTACTCGCTGATCCTGGCCACCTTCCTCGGCACGATGGGCCTGCCGCACGTGGTGGTCCGCTTCTACACCAACCGGGACGGCCGCGCGGCCCGGCGTACGACGGTGGCGGTGCTCGCCCTGCTCAGCTGCTTCTACCTGCTGCCCACGGTGTACGGCGTGCTCGGCCGGGCCTACACCCCCGACCTGGTGGACAGTGGCCGCACCGACTCGGTCGTGCTCGAGCTGCCCGGGCGGGTGCTCGGCGGGCCGGCCGGGGACCTGCTGACCGCCCTGGTCGGCGCCGGCGCGTTCGCGGCGTTCCTGTCCACCTCCTCGGGGCTGATGGTCTCGGTGGCCGGGGTGATCAGCCAGGACCTGCTCGGCGGCCGGCTGGAGGGGGTGCGCGCCTTCCGGTGGGCCACCGTGCTCGCCGCCGCGGTGACGCTCGGGATCACCCTCGCCTCCTCGGGGCTGGCCGTGGCGCACGCCGTCGAGCTGGCCTTCGCGGTCGCGGCCTCGACGTTCTGCCCACTGCTCCTGCTGGGCATCTGGTGGCGCGGGCTGACCGCGGCAGGCGCGATCGCCGGCCTGGTCGTCGGGGGCGTCACCTCGATCAGTGCCGTGGCGCTGGCGATGCTCGGGGTCTCCGGCGGCGGGTGGACCGCGGCGGTGCTCGCGCAGCCGGCCGCCTGCACCGTGCCGCTGGCCTTCGCCACCATGGTCGGCGTCTCGCTGCTGACCCGGCAGCAGCTGCCGGTGCACCTGGCGCGGACCATGGTGCGGCTGCACACGCCCGAGCACCTCAGCCTCGACCGGGGCCCGTTCCACCCCGAGCAGGTGACCGCTCGTCGCCGCAGGCGACCGCTCACCGACGTGTGACCGCGCGCACACCGACGATGTGACCGCGCTCACCGCACCGCGCCCCGCACCCCCTTCACCGGCTCCCCCGCGCTGCCTAGCGTCAAGCAGTGGCCCCACCGGTCCGATCCCGGACCGACGTGCCCACCGCAACCCAAGGAGCCCTGATGAGCACCCAGACCGACACCCGGAGCCCGTCCTCCCAGGTCTCGACCGGGATCACCCCCGGCGCCCACCTCGCCGACCCCGCACCGCTCGGCCTCGCCGCGTTCGCGCTGACCACCTTCGTGCTCAGCGTGGTCAACGCCGGCCTGGTCGACGCCGAGCCGGTGGTGTTCGGCCTCGCGCTCGCCTACGGCGGCCTCGCCCAGTTCGCCGCCGGGATGTGGGAGTTCGCCAAGGGCAACACCTTCGGCGCCACCGCGTTCACCTCCTACGGCGCCTTCTGGGTGTCGTTCTGGTACCTCACCGGGCACACCGACCTGTCCGGCCTCGCCGAGGGCGACGTGGCCAACGGGATCGGCCTCTACCTGCTCGCCTGGGGCCTGTTCACCCTCTACATGACGGTGGCGGCGACCCGGGTCAGCATGGCCGTACTGGTGGTGTTCGTGCTGCTGACCATCACGTTCTTCGTGCTGGCGATCGGCGAGTTCGCCGGGTCCACCGGCTGGCACAACCTGGGCGGCTGGCTCGGGATCCTCACCGCGCTCGCCGCGTGGTACGCCTCCTTCGCCGGGGTGACCGCGTTCAGCTTCAAGCGGCCGGTGCTCCCCACGGGCACCCGCTGACCTTGCCAGGACGACGACGGGCTGGTGGAGTGGCAGCACAGCGTTGCGTGCCGCTCCACCGGCCCGCGTGGTCGCCGGTCACCGGCCGGTGCCAGCCTGGTCACCCTGCTGGTCGCCGCCTGTTCGAGTCCTGATCGATGAAGGAGAGAAGATGAGCAACCCCTCACTGTCGAACCTGCTCCACGAGACCCGGCACTTCGACCCGCCGGAGGAGCTCGCGGCGCACGCCAACGTCACCGCCGCCGACTACGAGGAGGCCGACAAGGACCGGCTGGCGTACTGGGCCAAGCAGGCCGAGCGGATCACCTGGGCGGAGCCGTTCGACGACGTCCTGGACTGGAGCAACCCGCCGTTCGCCAAGTGGTACGTCGGCGGCAAGCTCAACGCCGCCTACAACTGCGTCGACCGCCACGTCGAGGCCGGCCACGGCGACAAGGTCGCCTACCACTGGGTCGGCGAGCCCGAGGGCGACACCCGCGACATCACCTACGCCGAGCTCAAGGACGAGGTGTGCAAGGCCGCCAACGCGCTGGTCGAGCTCGGCGTGCAGACCGGGGACCGGGTGGCCATCTACATGCCGATGATCCCCGAGACCGTCATCGCGATGCTCGCCTGCGCACGCATCGGCGCCCCGCACACGGTGGTCTTCGGTGGGTTCTCCTCGCAGGCGCTCGAGGACCGGATCAAGGACTGCGACGCGCGCGTGGTGATCACCGCCGACGGTGGTTACCGGCGCGGACAGGCGGCCTCACTCAAGCCCGCAGTCGACACGGCGGTGACCAAGTGCCCCGACGTACGCCACGTGCTGGTGGTCAAGCGCACCGGGCAGGACGTCGACTGGACCGAGGGCCGCGACGTGTGGTGGGACGACGTGGTCGGCAAGCAGAGCACCGAGCACACCCCCGAGGCGTTCGACTCCGAGCACCCGCTCTACGTGATGTACACCTCCGGCACGACCGGCAAGCCGAAGGGCATCCTGCACACCACCGGCGGCTACCTGGTCGGTACGGCGTACACGCACTGGGCCGTCTTCGACCTCAAGGCCGACACCGACGTGTTCTGGACCGCCGCCGACATCGGCTGGGTGACCGGCCACTCCTACATCGTCTACGGACCGCTCGCGAACGGCACCACGTCCGTGATGTACGAAGGCACCCCCGACCATCCGCACAAGGGTCGCTGGTGGGACATCATCGAGCAGTACAAGGTGAGCATCCTCTACTGCGCGCCGACGGCGATCCGCACCTTCATGAAGTGGGGCGCGGAGATCCCCGCCAAGTCCGACCTGTCCACGCTGCGCGTGATCGGGTCGGTCGGCGAGCCGATCAACCCCGAGGCCTACATGTGGTACCGCGAGAACATCGGCGGCGACCGCTGCCCGGTGGTGGACACGTGGTGGCAGACCGAGACCGGGATGATCATGATCAGCCCGCTGCCCGGCGTCACCTCCGGCAAGCCCGGCTCGGCGATGAAGGCCCTGCCCGGGATCTCGGCCGCGGTGGTCGACGACTCCGGCACGCCGGTGGAGAAGGGCTCCGGCGGCTACCTGACGCTCACCGAGCCATGGCCCGCGATGCTGCGCACCATCTGGGGCGACGACGAGCGGTTCAAGGAGACCTACTGGTCGCGCTTCCCGGGCGTGTACTTCGCCGGCGACGGCGCGAAGCTGGACGAGGACGGCGACGTCTGGCTGCTCGGCCGGGTCGACGACGTGATGAACGTGTCCGGCCACCGGATGTCGACCACCGAGATCGAGTCCGCGCTGGTCTCCCACCCGAAGGTCGCCGAGGCCGCGGTGGTCGGCGCCAACGACCCGGACACCGGGCAGGCGGTCAACGCCTTCGTGATCCTGCGCGAGAGCGCCCTGCAGGACGGCGAGGCGTCCGACGAGCTGGTCAAGGAGCTGCGCGAGCACGTGGCCCAGGAGATCGGCAAGATCGCCCGACCGAAGTCGATCATGGTCGTCCCCGAGCTGCCCAAGACCCGCTCGGGCAAGATCATGCGGCGCCTGCTGCGCGACGTCGCCGAGAACCGCGAGCCCGGAGACTCCACCACCCTGGCGGACTCCTCGGTGATGGACCTGATCCAGCAGAACATCGGCAAGGCGAAGCCGGAGGACGAGTAGCTCCCGGCCGGCGGGGAGCCGGACCGGCCGCCCGACCAGCCGCTGTCGGTCTCGTGCCCTGCGAGCCTCGGGTTTAGTGCTCTAGGCTCCAGGGCACGAGATCGTCGCGGCAGGCCGCCGCGAAGGGAGTGGGAATGACGACCAACGCACCGACCGCGCCGAACGACCCGGCCGTCCCGAGCGACCCCGGCCGCAGCCCGGCCCGCGTCTCGTCCGAGGACCCCACGATCGGCAAGCTGGTCGCCGACGCCAGCCGCGACCTGTCCAGCCTGATCCACAACGAGATCGCGCTGGCCAAGTCCGAGCTGAAGATCAGCGTCAAGAACGGCGGCACCGGCGCCGGGCTGTTCGCGGGAGCGGCGTTCATCGCTGTGCTGGCGATCATCATGCTGTCGGTGGCGTTCGCCTACTTCCTCGCCATGACCGGCCTGGATCTGGCCTGGTGCTTCCTGATCGTGTTCGGGGTCTACCTGGTGATCGCCGGCCTGCTGGCCTACCTCGGCGTGCGCAAGGTGAAGAAGGTGCGCGCGCCCGAGCGGGCGATCGCCCAGGCACAGGAGACCAAGCAGCTCCTCAAACGCGGGTAACCGCGCGTGCGGATCCCGCGGGACACCAGCGGTGTCGTCGAGGTACCGGGCCCCTGGCAGCATCGCTTCGTCGCTGCCAACGGGGCCCGGTTCCACGTCGCGCAGGGGCTCCCCGACGGGGACGCGGACGCACCGTTCGTGCTGCTGCTGCACGGCTTCCCGGAGTTCTGGTGGACCTGGCGTGACCAGCTGCCGGCGCTGGCCGCGGCCGGCTACCGGGTCGCGGCGATGGACCTGCGCGGCTACGGCGGCTCCGACAAGACCCCCCGCGGCTACGACCCGGCGACCCTGGCCCAGGACGTCGCCGGCGTGGTCAAGGCGCTCGGCGAGCGGCGCGCGGTGCTGGTCGGGCACGGCTGGGGCGGGTACGTCGCCTGGGCCGCATCCGTGCTGCACGCCGGTGTGGTGCGCGCGCTGTGTGCGGAGGCGGCGCCCCATCCGCTGGTGATGCTGCGTGCCCTGCGCGGCGGACGCGGCGGGCGTGCGCTCGGACATGTCCTGTCGATGCAGCTGCCGATGGTCCCCGAGCGCCGTCTCGCCGACCCCGACGGCGGCTTCGTGGCGCGGCACCTGACCGCCTGGAGCGGGCCCGGCTCCCGGTTCCCGGAGGAGGAGGTGGCCGCCGCCTATCAGGAGGCGCTCACCTTGTGGCCGTCCTCGCACTGCGCGCTGGAGTACCACCGCTGGCTGGTGCGCTCCCGGCTGCGCTCCGACGGCCGCCGGTTCAACGCCACGATGCAACAGCCGGTCGCCCAGCCGGTGTGCCTGGTGCACGGCTCCGACGACCCGGCCATCCCTGCCGGCCCGGACACCCGGTCGGCGGCGTACGTGAGCGGTCCGGTCGAGGAGCACGTGCTCTCCGGCGTCGGGCACTTCCCGCACGAGGAGCGGCCTGAGGAGTTCACCGCGCTGCTGCTGGAGTGGCTGCGGGGTCTGTAGCACCGCCAGCTCCACTCAGGCCCCGCCAGGGCGAGCTCACGCAGGTGCGACCGTCTTCACCATCACGCAGTTCTTCAGCCCCTTCGGCCGGTCGTAGGTGAAGCCGAGCCGCTCGTAGAGTCGCCGGGTGCCGTTGTAGAGGAACGACGAGGACAGCTTCTTGGTCTGGTGCGTCAGGTCGTGGGGATAGCTCTCGACCCGGCCGCCGCCGGCCCGGGCGATCAGGTCGAGCGCGCCGGTGATCGCCAGCTCGGTCACGCCCCGGCGTCGATAGCGCTTGTCGACGAAGACGCAGGTGATCCGGTAGTCGGGGTCGGCGGTCTTGGTGGCGTCGTACTCCTTGCGATGGTGCAGGCCGGGCAGTTCGACCGGGGTCCCGTACTCCGCCCACGCGATGGCCTCGTCGCCGTCCATCACCAGCGCGGCGTGCGCCACGCCCTCCTCGACCAGACGCTTCTTGATCGCGCGGTTGCCCTCGAACGTCTCACCGCGCCCCTCGCAGCGCGGGTGGCCGTCGTGGAACCACGTGCACCAGCAGCCGCCGAAGACCCCGTTGTGCCGCTGCACCAGCGCCTCGAACGCGGGCCAGGTCTCGGGACTCAGCGGCGCGACGGTGTACGACGCGGTGACCCCTCCACCAGCCCTGTCTGTCTCCATAGCGGGACGGTACCGGTGATCCGGCTCCCGGCGCGGCGTTGCACGGATAACGGGCCGCACCCGGCGGGAGCGGGGGGCGACCGAGGCCTCAGAGTGGTGCACTCAACGGCGGCCGCCCCCGGGCTCCCCGTGCCTTGTTCACCATCTCGAGGACGAAGGCCCCCTTCGCGGCGGTGTAGTCGCTGCCCCATGTGCCTCGGGCGACCAGCGCCGTCTTCAGGTCGGCGTAGCGGTCCCGGTCGGCAGGGTGCGTGCGTAGCCAGTCGGCGAAGAGGCGCACGTGCGCCTCGGGCCACTGCTCGGCGGTGAAGATGTGCCCGATGGCCGAGCGGACCTCGCCGGTCAGCCAGAACGTCGCCCAGTGGTCGCCCACCGCGACCGGCGCGGTCCAGCCGGCCCGCACGAGCGACGGGCAGACCTCGGCGAGAAGCCGGTCGGGCGGCAGGCGGAGCGCCATGTCGATGACCGGCTTGGCGATCAGCCCCGGAACCGACGTCGCGCCGACATGCTCCATGACCCATCCCGGTCCCAGCGCCCGCCGCAGACGCGCCCAGAGCTCGGCATAGCGGGTCGGCCAGGCCGCGTCCGGTGCGGCCAGGCGCTCAGCCGGATACTTGTCGACCGCCGGACGGATCACGCGCAGGGGCCGGTGCTGACCGCGCTCTCGCTGGTGATCCCGGCCGCGGCGCTCTTGGCGACCTGCTCGGCGGTGAGGGCGTAGCCCGTGTCGGCGTCGTTCACCGACGCCGCGAAGATCACGCCCAGTACGTCACCGTCCCGGGAGACCAGCGGGCCGCCGGAGTTGCCCGGCCGGACCAGCCCCCGCAGCGAGAACACCTCGCGGACCACGCTGCCGTTGCCGTAGATGTCGGGGCTGCGCAGCCGCTGCTCGCCCCGGATCCGGGCCGGCTGCACGTTGTAGGGCCCGGCGTTGGGGAAGCCGAGCACCGCCGCCGCGTCGCGCTCCTGCCCGCCCTTGTCGAAGCGCAGGAACGGGCGGTCGAGGCCGTCGACCTCGAGCACCGCGACGTCGAGGTCGGAGTTGTAGTAGACGACGGTGGCCGGCAGCTCCTGCGACCCGTCGATCACGTGCGGCTCGTCGACACCGGCCACCACGTGAGCGTTGGTCATCACCCGGTGCGGGGAGTAGAGGAACCCGCTGCCCTCGACGCCGCGGCCGCAGTCGTTCTCGCCGCGGATCTTCACCACGCTGCGGGCGGCCGCCCGCACGTCGCCGTCGCGCGCGATGCGGCTCGGTGGCGGCCCGACCTCGACGATCCGCTCAGGGGCGAACGGCTCGAGGTACTGCGGGAAGAAGCTGGAGCCGACCACGTCGTTGAAGGTGTTCAGCGTCTCCACCGCGCGGGCCGGCATCACCTCGTCGACCTCGGAGAGCACCGCGGACGAGCGCACCTGCTTGCTGACCCCGGGCAGGCTCGCGCCGCTGACCGCGACCCCCAGCGCCCAGGCCACGATCAGTACGGCGACGATGCTGAGCGCGGCTCCACCCACTGCGTCCAGCGCCCGCACCGGCTGCCACCGGATGGTGGCGCGGATCCGGGCGCCGACGAACTGGAACAGCGCCTGCCCCACGGACGCGCAGATCAGCACGATGAACAGCGCGCCCAGCGACACCCACAACGACGGGTCGGCGTCACCGAGCAGCACCGGCGCCAGCCAGATCCCGAGCAGCCCGCCGAGCAGCAGCCCGGCCGTCGCGCTGGCGCCGGCGATGAAGCCCTGCCAGTAGCCGGAGACGGCGTAGGCCAGGACCACCAGCACGAGGAGCCAGTCGAGGAGGTTCACGCGTCGGTCCTCACTGCCGTCTGCTCTGGGGGGCCGGCGGCGCCTCGCCGGGCACCCTCAGCATATGGCCCGGCAGCTCGCGCATCCGGGTGGCGTCCCACGGGCGCGTCCAGCCGACGAAGTCGAACAGCCGCGCGATGATGCCCGCCGTGAAGCCCCACAGGATCAGGTCCTTGTCGTCGCCGATGAGGAAGGCCGGACCCTTCCAGCCGGACGGGTGACGCACCGAGACCCGGTGCTCGGGCTCGAGCAGCTCGCTGATCGGCACGCGGTAGATCGCGTGCACCTCGTCGGGGTCCACCACGCCCACCGGCACCGGCTCGGCCCACCAGCCCAGCACCGGCGTCACCGCGAAGTTGCTCGGCGGCAGCCACAGGTCGGGCAGCGTCGCGAACACCTCCACCCCCCGCGGGTCCAGCCCGGTCTCCTCCTCGGCCTCCCGCAGCGCGGCCGCCTGCGGCGACTCGTCCGGCGCGTCGAGCGACCCACCCGGAAACGACACCTGCCCGGGATGGGAGCGCATGTGGTGGGCCCGCTCGGTGAGCAGCAGGTCCGGCCCCGCCGCCTGCTCGCCGAAGAGCATCAGCACCGCACCACGGCGCGGCTCGGCGTCCTCCGGCGGAACCAGCCGGGTCAGCTCCTCGACGGTGATCTGCGCGGCTCCGCGGCGTACCGGCTCCAGCCAGCCGGGCAGGGCCCGGCGCCGCGCACGGGACGCGGCCGGGTCCGGAGCGGGGCTCGGAAGGTCGGGATCGGGCACGCGCTCGAGCCTACCCAGCGGCGGGGACGGTTCGGCCTGTGCGCGGCTCGATCGGGTGGCAGGCGCGAGTGCCGCCCGGACTCAGAGGCGTACGTCGAGGTGCTCCTCGACCAGGTCCTTCAGCTGCGCGTAGGAGTCGACCACCATCGCCGCCCGGAAGGCCACCGTGCCGTCACGGCGCACCAGCACCAGCATCGGCAGCCCGCGCACCCGCAGCGGGGCCCGCAGCTGCGCCGCCGGGTCGGCCACCAGCGGGTAGCTCACCCCGGTCTCGCGCGCCAGCGCCAGCGCCGCCCCCGGCTGGGTGTCCTGGTAGTCGACGCCGAGTACCGTCACCGCGTCACCGGCCCGCTCGTGCAGCTGCTGGTAGTAGGGCAGCTCCTCGCGGCAGGGCCCGCACCACTGGGCGAACAGGTTGACCACCGCCGGGCCGCGCACCCCGCCCAGCGGGACGTCCGGTCCGCCGCCCAGGCAGGGCAGGGTCACCGGCGGCAGGCCGCCCTCGACCGGCTCGGCGTCCACGTCCGGGCACGGCGCGATGCCGGCCTCCTGCTTGAGCTGGCGCAGCTCCGGGGTGTCCACGTCCACGTGCACGTCGGCCGCCTGGGGTGGTCCGGCGGTCGCCCCCGAGGCCGAGGTCGGCGGCGAGCCGGTGCAGCCGGCCAGCAGCGCAGCAAGCGCCAGAGCCAGGGCTCCCGTCATGGTCGCGGTCGCCGCGCGGAGCCGCCGCCGCGATCGGGGGGCTCGGGTCATGCCCGGCCCTCGGTCTTCACCAGCTTCGCAGCCTTGTCCGGGTCGACCGGGCCCTCGCCGTACGACGGGCACCACCGCGCCACCGGGCATACGCCGCACGCCGGGTTGCGGGCGTGGCACATCCGGCGACCGTGCCAGATCAGATGGTGACTGAGCATCACCCAGTCCCGCTTGGGAAACAGCGCGCCGACCTCGTGCTCGGCCTTCACCGGGTCGGTCTCGGTGGTCCAGCCGAAGCGGCGCGCGAGCCGGCCGAAGTGGGTGTCCACGGTGATGCCGGGGACCCCGAACGCGTTGCCGAGCACCACGTTCGCGGTCTTGCGGCCGACGCCCGGCAGCTTGACGAGCGCGTCGAGCGACGCGGGGACCTGGCCGTCGTGCTCCTCGACCAGGGCGCTGGAGAGCTTGAGCAGGGTCTCGGTCTTGGCCCGGAAGAACCCGGTCGGCTGGATCAGCTGCTCCAGCTTCGCGCGGTCGGCGCCGGCCATCGCGGGCGCGTCCGGGTACGCCGCGAACAGCAGCGGCCGCACCGCGTTGACCCGGCGGTCGGTCGTCTGCGCGGACAGCACGGTGACCACCAGCAGCTCGAACGGGTTGTCGAAGTCGAGCTCGCAGCGCGCATCGGGGTAGGTTTCTGCCAGCACCCGGTTGATCTTGCGGGCGCGGCGGACCAGCGACGTCTCAGGCACCCGACCAGCCTACGGGCCGTCAGCGCGCGCCACGCCCGCGCACGGCCCCGCTTGGCATCGCCAACCCCCGATGCGACAGACTGTGACCTGAACCACCCGCCACCCGCGCCCCGCGGGTGCGCGCGAACGAGGAGGAAGAGGCTCGTGGACAACGACGTGCTGCGTCAAGCACCGCTATTCAGTGCGCTCGACGACGAGGCGGCCACCGCCCTGCGCGCGTCGATGGCCGAGACCCGCCTGCGCCGCGGCGAGGTGCTGTTCCACGAGGGTGACGAGGGCGACCGGCTCTACGTCGTGACCGACGGCAAGGTGAAGCTCGGGCGCACCTCCTCCGACGGCCGCGAGAACCTCCTCGCCGTGCTCGGTCCCGGCCAGATGTTCGGCGAGCTGTCGCTGTTCGACCCGGGCCCGCGCTCGGCGACGGTGACCGCGGTGACCGACTCGACCTTCTCCTCGCTGTCCCACGAGGACCTGCTGCGCTGGCTCGACGGCCGCCCCGGCGTGGCACGCGGGCTGCTCGCCCAGATCGCCGGCCGGCTGCGCAAGGCCAACGACGTCAACGCCGACCTGGTCTTCTCCGACGTGCCGGGCCGGGTGGCCAAGGCCCTGCTGGACCTGGCCGACCGGTTCGGCCGCAGCGCCGACGACGGCGTCCACGTGCACCACGACCTCACCCAGGAGGAGCTGGCCCAGCTGGTCGGCGCCTCCCGAGAGACGGTGAACAAGGCGCTCGCCGACTTCGTGCACCGCGGCTGGATCCAGCTGCAGGGCAAGTCGGTCGTCATCCTCGACGAGGACCGGCTGCGCCGCCGGGCCAGGTGACGGACTACGGAACCGAGCGCCACGGGCGTACGGGTCCGAGCGCAGCGAGGTGGCCCCG
>DASSVD010000074.1:0-25539 GCA_035706365.1 Nocardioidaceae bacterium | reverse complement strand
TGCCCGGACGCTGGGCGCGCTGACCCAGGTCGGCCGCTGGATCGGGCTCGGCGCCGCCGCGCTGGTCAACGTGCTGAACCCGTCGACGCTCGTGCTGAGCGGCTACTTCGCCGAAGTCGGCCGCTGGATGGTCGAGGCGATCGAGACCACCCTCGTCGAGGGTGCGATCGCGCCACAGGCCGGCGGCTGCCGCGTCGAGCTGTCCAGCCTCGGCTTCTCGGCCGCCGTGCGCGGCGGCGCCCAGGTCGCGATCGACACCGTCTTCCAGGACCCCACCGTGGTCGCCCGTACGAACACCGGCGACGTCGTCGAGCCAGTCGGAGGGACCAGGTGAGCGGACACACCAGCGTGCAGCAGGACGCCCTGCTGCGGATGCACGGCATCGTCAAGCAGTTCCCGGGTGTTCGGGCGCTCGACGGGGTCGACCTCGACGTACGCGCCGGCGAGGTGCACTGCCTGCTCGGTCAGAACGGCGCCGGCAAGTCGACGCTGATCAAGGTGCTGTCCGCGGCGTACCAGCCCGACGAGGGAGAGATCACCTGGGAGGGCGAGCCGGTGCGGCTCACCACCCCGGTGGTGGCGATGGGTCTCGGCATCTCGACGATCTACCAGGAGCTCGACCTCGTGCACGGGCTGACGGTCACCGAGAACGTGTTTCTCGGTCACGAGCTCGCACGCGGCGGCTTCACCAGACGCGGTGAGGCCGCACAGCGGGTCCGCTCGCTGCTCTCGCGGCTGGGGCACAGCGAGATCAACCCGAACCGGCTCGTCGGCGACCTCTCACCGGCCAGCCAGCAGATCGTCAGCATGGCGCGCGCGCTCTCGCACGACACCCGGCTGCTCATCCTCGACGAGCCGTCCGCGGTGCTCGACCAGGGGGAGGTGAGGAACCTCTTCCGCGTCATCCGGGACCTCACCGAACAGGGCGTCGCCATCGTCTACATCTCCCACCGGCTGGAGGAGATCCGCGAGATCGGCGACCGCATCACCGTGCTGAAGGACGGCCGCACGGTCGGTACCGGGTTGCCGGTCCAGGAGACGCCGACCTCCGAGCTGATCCGGCTGATGACCGGCCGTTCGATCGAGTACGTCTTCCCCCCACGGCCCGAGACACCGCGCGATCGCGGCACGCCGCTGCTCGAGGTCCGCGGGCTCTCGGGCCAGGGCCGGTTCCGCGACGTGGACCTCACCGTCCACCCCGGAGAGATCGTCGGGCTGGCCGGGCTCGTCGGCTCGGGTCGCTCGGAGATCCTCGAGACCGTGTACGGCGCGCGCCGGGCCTCGGCAGGCACCGTCAGCGTGGCCGGTCGACGACTGCGTCGCGGATCGGTCCGCAGCGCCGTGGCCGCCGGCGTGGGCCTCGCCCCCGAGGAGCGCAAGAGCCAGGGACTGCTGCTGGACCAGGCCGTCTACCGCAACATCACGGTCTCGACCCTCGGCCGGTTCGCGCGGGGTGGCTTCCTCGACGGCGGCAAGGAGCGCCGGGCGGCGGAGGAGCTGGGCCGGTCGCTCGACGTCCGTCCTGCCGGCGTCGAGCGACCGGTCCGCAACCTGTCCGGCGGCAACCAGCAGAAGGTCGTCCTCGCCCGATGGCTGCTGCGCGACTGCCGCGTCCTGCTGCTCGACGAGCCGACCCGCGGGGTGGACGTCGGCGCCCGGACCGAGGTCTACCAGCTGATCCGGCGACTCGCCGACCAGGGCGTCGCCGTCGTCGTCGTGTCGAGCGAGGTCGAGGAGGTGCTCGGTCTGTGCGACCGGGTGCTGGTCGTCCGCGAGGGCGTCGTGGTCCACGACGGTCCCGCCACCGAGCTCGACGAGGCTCGAGTTCTCGACCTCGTCATGGAAGGAGCCGTCGCATGAGTGACACCCCGTCCGAGGTGACCCGCACCAGAACGGCAGGCGATCCGGCCGGCTCGGCGCCACCGCCGACCGCTGCAACCGAGTCACGAGAGCCTGGCGACCAGCCCGGGGGCCGGAGCCGCCTGATGGCGCTCCTGCGGAGCAGCGCCGGGAACAACCTGGGCCTGCTCGTGGCCTTCGCCCTGCTCTGCGCGGTCGGTGTGGTCACCGCGGGTGACCGGTTCGCGGACATCGACAACGTGATGACCATCCTCCGGCTCGCGGCGGTCATCGGCGTGGTGAGCGTCGGGATGACCTTCGTGATCACCGGTGGCGGCATCGACCTCTCGGTCGGCGCGATCGTGGCGCTCTCGTCGGTCTGGGCCACGACGCTCGCGACGCAGAACATGGCCAACGAGTTCCACTGGATCGTGATGGTCTTCACCTCGGTCGCGGTCGGCGCCGGCGTGGGACTGATCAACGGGCTGCTGGTCTCCTACGGCGGGGTGGTGCCGTTCATCGCCACCCTGGCCACGCTGGCCAGCGCGCGAGGGCTCGCGGAGATCATCTCCGGCCGCAAGACACAGATCGTCAGCGTTCCCGGCTTCCGGGAGACCCTCGGCGGCGAGCTGCTCGGCGTGCCGGTCCTGATCTGGATCTTCGCCGTCGTGGCGGCGATCGGCTGGGTGGTGCTGAACCGGACCACCTTCGGGCGCCGTACCCTCGCCGTCGGTGGCAATCCCGAGGCCGCCCGGCTGGCCGGCATCGCGGTGGGCAGGCACACCGTGATGCTCTACGTCCTGGTCGGCGTGTGCTGCGGCATCGCGGCGATCATGCTGGTCGCGCGGACCACCACCGGCAGCTCGACCAACGGCAACCTCTACGAGCTCGACGCCATCGCGGCCGTGGTCATCGGCGGCACGCTTCTCTCCGGCGGCCGGGGCACGATCGTCGGAACGGTCTTCGGCGTCCTGATCTTCACCACGCTCTCGAACGTCTTCACGTTGAACAACCTCTCCGTCTCCGCGCAGGCCGTCGTCAAGGGACTGATCATCGTCATCGCGGTCCTCATGCAGCAGCGGTTGGCCAGACGTACCCACACCACCTGACCGTTCCCACCGGCCGTACCCACGGCGCACACACAAGGAGCACGATCATGAAGTCACTTCCCACCACACTGCGCGGCCGCACGGGCCGGCGCGTCGGCGCAGGTCTGGTCGCCGGGGTCGCCGCCCTCTCTCTGGCCGCGTGCACGGGGAACACCCCGGCCGAGACCGACAACGCCGACACCAGCACGAAGGCGCAGGCCGTCGGGGCGAACGACGAGTCCGGCGAGGAGGTCGTGATCGGCTTCTCCGCGCCGGCCGCCGACCACGGCTGGATGGGCGCCATCACCAACGCGGCCAAGCAGGTCGCCGAGCAGTACGACGACATCGACCTCCGGGTCGCCGCCGGAACCAACGACGTGAACCAGCAGATCAGCCAGGTGGAGACGTTCATCAACGACGACGTCGACGCCATCGTGCTCCTGCCCTTCGACGGCGCGGCGATGACTCCGGTCGCGATGAAGGCGATGTCGGCCGGCATCCCGGTCATCAACGTCGACCGGGAGTTCGACGACCCGAACGCCGCGCGCGTCACCATCCTCGGCGACAACTACGGCATGGGCGTCTCCGCCGGCGAGTACGTCTGCGAGCAGGCCGGCGACAACAGCGACGCGGTCGTCGCCGAGATCGCCGGCATCGACTCGCTGCCGCTGACCCAGGACCGCAGCCGTGGCTTCAAGGACGCACTGGCCGAGTGCGGGCTCGACGTCGACAACCGCGTGGCCGCCGACTTCACCCCCGAGGGTGGCGAGCGTGCGGCTGCGAACCTGCTCCAGGCGGCCCCCGAGATCGACTTCCTGTGGAACCACGACGACGACCAGGGCGTCGGTGTCCTCGCCGCGATCCAGAACGCCAACCGCGACGAGTTCACCATGATCGGTGGCGCGGGGTCGGCCAACGCCATGCGCGAGATCCAGTCCGGGGACAGCGTCTTGAAGGCGACCGTCATCTATCCCTCGACCCAGGGCGCCGACGGCGTGAAGATCGCGCGTCTGCTCGTGCAGGACAAGGCGATGTCCGACCTGGTGGAGAGCACCGTGCCCCGCACGATCCAGCTCTACGCACCCGTGGTGACCGAGGAGAACGTGGAGGAGTTCCTCCCCACCGCGTTCGAGTCCTGAGCCTGCGCCATCGGCTCACCGCGCCGCGGAGCGCCTGCGCTCCGCGGTGCGGGGGCCACACCGACACGAGGATCGAGGTCAGATGACCGAGCACAAGCCCGCCCTCGGGGTGGGGATGATCGGCTACGCCTTCATGGGCGCGGCGCACTCCCAGGCGTGGCGCAACGCGCACCGGTTCTTCGACCTGCCTCTCACGCCGCGGATGACGGCACTGTGTGGGCGGGACGAGACGCGCGTCGCGGCGGCGGCGGACACGCTCGGCTGGGAGAGCACCGAGCTGGACTGGCGGAGGCTGATCGCCCGTGACGACGTCGACCTGGTCGACGTGTGCACCCCGGGTGACACGCACGCCGAGATCGCGATCGCCGCCCTCGAGGCCGGCAAGCACGTGCTCTGCGAGAAGCCGTTGGCCAACACGGTCGCCGAGGCCGAGGCGATGGCGGCCGCTGCCGTCCGGGCAGCCGCGCACGGGGTCCGCTCCATGGTCGGCTTCACCTACCGGCGGGTGCCCGCGATCGGGCTGGCGCGACGGCTGGTCCGCGAGGGCCGTCTCGGCGACATCCGGCACGTGCGCGCGCAGTACCTCCAGGACTGGATCGCCGACCCCGAGGCGCCGCTGTCGTGGAGGCTGCAGAAGGAACGCGCCGGCTCCGGGGCGCTGGGCGACATCGGCGCACACATCATCGACCTCACCCAGTTCATCACCGGAGACCGGATCGGCTCGGTCACCGGCATGCTGCAGACGTTCGTCACCGAACGACCGGTGCCCACCGAGTCCGCAGGCCTGTCCGCTACCGCGGGCACCGAGCGGGGCGAGGTGACCGTCGACGACGCGGCCGCGTTCCTCGCGCGGTTCGACGGTGGCGCCTTCGGGGTCTTCGAGGCCACCCGGATGGCCGCCGGCCGCAAGAACGCGATCCGGATCGAGATCAACGGCACCCGCGGCAGCCTGGCCTTCGACTTCGAGGACATGAACCTGCTGCACTTCTATGACGCCACCGAGCCGGCGGAGACCGCGGGGTTCCGTCGGATCGTCGTCACCGAGCCCGACCACCCCTACATCGCCGCGTGGTGGCCGCCGGGCCATCTCCTCGGCTACGAGCACGGGTTCGTCCACCAGACCGCCGACCTGGTCACCGCCATCGCCGAGGGTGCCGACCCGGCTCCCTCCTTCGCCGACGGGCTGCAGGTGCAGCGGGTGCTCGCCGCCGTCGAGAAGAGTTTCCACAAGCAGAGTTGGCTGGAGGTCAACCCATGAGCAGCGACTTCACCCCGACCCCGCAGGACCGGTTCTCGTTCGGTCTGTGGACCGTGGGCTGGCAGGGCGTCGACGTCTTCGGCGGCCCTGTCCGCGCTCCACTCGACCCGCTCGAGGCGCTGCACCGCCTCGCGGAGCTCGGGGCGGCCGCGGTCAGCTTCCACGACGACGACCTCGTCCCCGACGACAGCCAGCGACAGGCGACCCTGGACCGGTTCACCAAGGGGCTGTCCGAGACGGGCATGCACGTGGAGATGGCGACCACGAACCTGTTCGGGCACGCAGTGTTCAAGGAAGGCGCGCTCACCGCGAACGATCGGGACGTACGCCGCTACGCCCTGGCGAAGGTGCTGCGCAACCTGGACCTGGCTGCCGAGCTGGGCGCGAAGACCTACGTGCTCTGGGGCGGACGGGAGGGCGCGGAGAGCGGCGGCTCCAAGGACGTGGCCGCGGCCCTGGACCGCTATCGCGAGGCGATGAACCTGCTGTGCGACTACGTCGTCGAGCAGGGCTACGACATCCGCTTCGCGATCGAGCCCAAGCCGAACGAGCCGCGCGGCGACATCCTGCTGCCCACGATCGGGCACGCACTGGCGTTCATCGGCGAGCTGGACCGGCCCGAGCTGGTCGGCCTCAACCCCGAGGTCGGGCACGAGGAGATGGCCGGGATGAACTACGCGCACGGCATCGCCCAGGCGCTGTGGCACGACAAGCTGTTCCACATCGACCTCAACGGGCAGCACGGCCCGCGCTACGACCAGGACCTCCGGTTCGGCGCCGGCAACCTCCGTGGCGCGTTCTGGACCATCGACGCCCTCGAGGGCGCGGGGACCGGCAGGTCCTACGACGGCTACGTGCACTTCGACTACAAGCCGCCGCGCACCGAGGACATGGACGGCGTGTGGGAGAGCGCCCGGGCCTGCATGCGCAACGTCCTGATCCTGCGCAGCAAGGTCCGCGCCTTCCGCGCCGACCCCGAGGTGCGACAGGCGCTGTCCGCGGCACGGGTCGGCGAGCTCGCCGTACCCACGCTCGAGGAGGGCGAGTCGCTGACCGACCTGCGGGCCGAGGAGCACGACCTCGACGCGATGGCTGCGCGCGGGATGGGCTTCGAGCGGCTCGACCAGCTCGCGATGGAGCACCTGCTCGGCACTCGCTGAGCGCGTTGAGGACCTGACCAACCAAGGCACGAGGCAAAGGACGAGACGATGGGACGACCGATCACGCTGTTCACCGGCCAGTGGGCGGACCTGCCGTTCGAGGAGGTGGCCCGGCTGGCTTCGGGGTGGGGGTACGACGGGCTCGAGATCGCCTGCTGGGGCGACCACCTCGATGTGTGGCGGGCCGCCGAGGACGACTCCTACCTGAAGAGCCGACGGGACATCCTGGAGAAGTACAACCTGCAGGTCTTCGCGATCTCCAACCACCTCAAGGGGCAGGCGGTCTGCGACGACCCGATCGACGCGCGCCACCAGGCGATCCTGCCCGAGAAGATCTGGGGCGACGGCGACCCCGAGGGCGTCCGGCAGCGCGCGGCCGAGGAGATGAAGATGACCGCCCGCGCGGCGCAGCGACTCGGCGTCGACGTGGTCGTCGGGTTCACCGGCTCGTCGGTGTGGAAGTACGTCGCGATGTTCCCGCCGGTCACCGACGAGCTGGTGGAGGCCGGCTACCGCGACTTCGCGGACCGCTGGAACCCGATCCTCGACGTCTTCGACGAGTGCGGGGTGAGGTTCGCCCACGAGGTGCATCCCTCGGAGATCGCCTACGACTACTGGACGACGGTGCGCACCCTGGAGGCGATCGGCCACCGGGAGGCGTTCGGCCTCAACTGGGACCCCAGCCACTTCGTCTGGCAGGAGCTCGACCCGGTCGGCTTCATCTGGGACTTCCAGGACCGGATCTACCACGTGGACTGCAAGGACGCGAAGGTGCAGACCGGCAACGGACGCAACGGCCGTCTCGCCTCGCACCTGCCGTGGGCGGACCCGCGCCGCGGCTGGGACTTCGTCTCCACCGGTCACGGGGACGTGCCCTGGGAGGCGTGCTTCCGGATGCTGAACACGATCGGGTACGACGGCCCCATCTCGATCGAGTGGGAGGACGCCGGAATGGACCGCCTCGTCGGGGCTCCGGAGGCCCTCGAGTTCGTCCGGCGGCTCGCCTTCGACAAGCCGGACGCGGCGTTCGACGCGGCATTCAGCAGCAGCGACTGAGCGGTCCGGCGTCCCGTCGAGCCCGACTGGGAAGCTGTGGACGGTATGGCCCGGACGGCCGGGGGAGTAGGTAGGGTGCTGCGGTGCCCGAGACCAACCTGCGTACCGCTCCCCGCTCGGTCCGCGAGGTGCTGGCCGCTGCGGTCGATGCGCTGGGTGGGCAGGAGCGTCCCGGCCAGATCCAGATGGCCGAGGCGGTCGCGAAGGCTCTGCGGGACAAGGAGCACCTGCTGGTCCAGGCCGGCACCGGCACCGGCAAGTCGCTGGGCTACCTCGTTCCGGCGCTGCTGCACGACCGGCGCGTGGTGATCGCCACCGCGACCCTGGCGCTGCAGCACCAGCTGGTGGAGCGCGACATCCCGGCGCTGCTGCAGGCCGCCGAGCACGTCCTCGATGACGAGCGCGAGCCCAGCTACGCGGTGCTCAAGGGCCGCTCCAACTACGCCTGCCTGCATCGGATCCGCGAGGGTGTCCCGGACGACCAGGGGACGCTGGTCGACGTACCGGAGGGATCGCTGGGCGCCGAGGTGCTCCGGCTGCGGACCTGGGCCGAGGAGCAGGCCGAGCAGGACGGCCCGGGTGACCGGGACTCCGCGCCCAAGCACACGGACAAGGTGTGGCGGCAGGTGTCGGTCAGCCACCGTGAGTGCCTGGGCGCGAGCACGTGCCCGTACGCCGCGGAGTGCTTCGCCGAGCTCGCCCGCGAGCGTGCCGCGCAGTCCGACGTGATCGTCACCAACCACTCGTTGCTGGCCATCGACGCCATCGAGGGGGTGCCGATGATCCCCGAGTACGACGCGGTGGTGATCGACGAGGCGCACGAGCTGTCCGCGCGGGTGACCCAGGCCGCCACCGACGAGCTGTCCGCGCCGGAGGTCGAACGGGCCGCGAAGCGCTCCGCGCGCCACGTCGACGGCAACGAGGCCGACGAGCTGCACGACGCGGCCGACGTCCTCCGTGCCGCCTACGACGCCTGCCCGCCCGGCCGCGTCGACACCGTCCCGGTGGAGCTGGCCGACGCCCTCGCGCTGGTACGTGACTCGGCGCGGGCGCTGATCTCCGCCTTCCCCAAGGAGTCGTCGGCCGGCGCCGGCCCGGAGGCGGGCGACGCGGGGCGGACCCAGGCGCGCGGTTGGGTGCAGGAGATCTTCAAGACCGCCGAGCGGATGGCCGCTCACCTCGACTCCGACGTGCTCTGGATCGCCGAGCGAGACCGTTCCCGCGGCGGCAACTTCGCCTGTGTCGCGCCGCTGCAGGTGTGGGGCCCGCTGCGCGACAAGCTGCTGAGCGAGAAGACGGTCGTGTTCACCAGCGCCACGCTGATGCTGGGGGGCGACTTCGGCTCGGTGGCTACCAGCATCGGCCTCAAGCCCGCCGAGCGCGTCACCCACTCGGTCGAGTCCGACGTGCTCCAGGAGGCCGGGGAGGAGGGCGAGCGCACCGAGGACGTGCTGCCGTGGCGCGGGATCGACGTCGGGTCGCCCTTCGACTACGCGCGGCAGGGCATCGTGTACGTCGCCCGCCGGCTGCCCCCGCCGGGACGCGACGGTCTGGGACCCGCCCAGATCGACGAGATCGCCGACCTGGTCGACGCCGCCGAGGGGCGCACCCTCGGCCTGTTCTCCAGCCGGCGTGCGGCCGAGGCGGCGGCCGAGGCGTTGCGGGAGAAGCTGCCGCACCTGACCGTGCTGGCCCAGGGGGACGCGCAGCTCCCCGAGCTGGCCCGGCTGTTCGTCGAGGACCCGCACACCTGCTTGTTCGGGACGCTGAGCCTGTGGCAGGGCCTCGACGTCCCGGGCGACACCTGTCAGCTGGTGATCATCGACCGGATCCCGTTCCCGCGCCCCGACGACCCGTTGATGTCGGCGCGGCAGAAGGCGGTCGAGCGGTCCGGGGGCAACGGGTTCATGCAGGTGGCCGCGACGCACGCCGCGCTGCTGCTGGCCCAGGGGGCCGGGCGGCTGATCCGCACCACCACCGACCGCGGCGTGGTGGCGATCCTCGACCCACGGCTGGTCACCGCCCGCTACGGCTCGTTCCTGCGGGCCTCGCTGCCGCCGATGTGGCCGACGACGGATCGCGACGTGGTGCTCTCCGCGCTCAAGCGGCTGGCGTCGTAGCCCGAGGTCACGCCGGAGGCGGGCCGGTGGGGGGCGTGTCCGCCGCGTCCGGCTGCCGCCGGTGCGTCAGCTCGGCTCGCAGGCGCGCGTTGTCGGCTTCGAGTGCCAGCACCCGCTCGACACCGGCCAGGTTCAGCCCCGCACCGAGCAGCTCGGCGATCCGTCGCAGCCGCACCAGGTCCTGCTCGCTGTAGCGCCGCGTCCCGCCTTCGGTGCGCGCCGGGCTGACCAGACCGCGCCGCTCGTAGGCGCGCAGGTTCTGCACGCCGGTGCCGACCAGCTCCGCCATCACCGAGATGCCGTACACCCCGAGCGTCGGGTCGCGATCCACCTGATCACCTCGCGTGGGTCGGCCGGGACGTCGGTCCCGGATGGACGTCCGTGCGTCACTTGCCTCACCACTCTAGCAGTGCTATAAGAAATCTGTATTCGCGACAACAGATCGCGAGCTTCACGACACCAGCGACGAGGAGTGTGGAGGTGGTCACCATGTTGATGCGCACCGATCCGTTCCGTGAGGTCGACCGCCTGGCCCAGCAGGTGCTGGGAACCAGCGGCCGGCCTGCGGTGATGCCGATGGACGCCTGGCGAGAGGGCGACCACGTGATGATCGAGTTCGACATCCCCGGCATCGCGCCGGACGCGCTCGACCTCGACGTGGAGCGCAACGTGCTCACGGTGCGGGCCGAGCGGCAGGGTCGCCCCGAAGACTCCGAGACCCTGGCCTCGGAGCGTCCGGCCGGCGTGTTCAGCCGCCAGCTGGTGCTGGGCGACAACCTCGACCTGGACCACATCGAGGCCGCCTACGAGACCGGCGTCCTCCGCT
The DNA here is from genome assembly GCA_035706365.1 of Nocardioidaceae bacterium. GTDB lineage: Bacteria > Actinomycetota > Actinomycetes > Propionibacteriales > Nocardioidaceae > Nocardioides_C. Next base: position 15,053 of record DASSVD010000074.1, on the reverse strand, counting down.
TGCGGGTGCCCGTCGCCGAGCGCGCCAAGCCCCGCAAGATCTCGGTCACCACCGGGGGTGAGACACCGCGCAGCATCGCCTCCTGACTGGGCCAGGCCGGCGCCCGCGGGCGTCTGCCAGGATGACCGCATGGGATCCGAGCCGCCGCTGTACGTGGTCAGCGACGTGCACGGGCACCGTCGCGACCTGGTCGACGCGCTCGCGGACGCCGGCCTCGTCACGCCCGGGCGGCGCACGGGTCCGCGCTGGGCAGGGGGCGCCGCGCACCTGTGGGTGCTCGGCGACCTGCTCGACCGCGGGCCCGACGGGCTCGGCGTCGTCGAGCTGGTGATGTCCCTGCAAGAGCAGGCCCCCGACCAGGTGCACGTGTTGATGGGCAACCACGAGGCCCTCGCGTGGGGCCGGCACCAGCATCCTGCGGGGCGCTTCGCCGACAGCTGGCGGCTCAACGGTGGACGCGCTCGCGACCAGCGCGGACTCCGGGCCCACCACCTGGAGTGGCTACGCTCGCTGCCGGTGATCGCGCGGGCGGGCCGCTGGCTGCTGATGCACTCCGACACCACGGAGTACCTGCGCTGGGGTGCCGACCTGTCCTCGGTCAACGCCACGGTGCGCTCACTGCTGCGCACTGCCGCCGAGGAGGACGCCTGGGAGGTCTGGGCGGGCCTGACCAACCGCTACGAGTTCCTCGGCCCCGACGGGGAGGCGGCGGCCGCGCGAATGCTGGACACCTACGGCGGAGAGCAGATCGTGCACGGGCACAGCATCATCGGCAGCCTGGTCGACCTGCCGTCGGCGCAGGTCACCGAGCCGTGGGAGTACGCCGGAGGTCGGGCGCTCGCGGTGGACGGCGGACGCTACGACGGCGGACCGCTACTGCTGGTCCAGCTGGTGTAGCCGACGCAGGCGGTAAGCGAGTCGGTCACATCCGGCGCAGCACCGCGGTGACCTTGCCGAGGATGGTGGCGTGGGTGCCGTCGATCGGGTCGTAGGCGTCGTTGTGCGGCAACAGCCAGACACGACCGTCCTTGCGCTGGAAGGTCTTCACCGTGGCTTCGCCGTCCAGCATCGCCGCCACGATCTCGCCGTTCTCGGCGGTGGGCTGCTGGCGGACCACAACGTAGTCACCGCTGCAGATGGCGGCGTCGACCATGGAGTCGCCACGGACCTCGAGCAGGAACAGCGTGCCCTCGCCGACGAGCGTCTTCGGGAGCGGGAAGACCTCCTCCACCCGCTCCTCGGCGAGGATCGGACCGCCGGCCGCGATCCGGCCGACCATCGGCACGTAGGTGGCCTCCGGACGCGCGTCTCCGCTGTCGGTCTCGTCGACCACGGACTCGCCCGGGGTGAAGACCTGCATCGCCCGCGGTCGGTTGGGGTCGCGCTTGAGGTAGCCCTTCTCCTCGAGCATCCGCAGCTGGTGGGAGACCGAGGAGGAGCTGGTCAGCCCGACGTTCTCTCCGATCTCGCGCATGCTGGGCGGGTAGCCGCGGGTCTCGATCGAGTCGCGGATCACGTTGAGCACGCGCTGTTGACGCGGGGTGAGGCCGGTCGCGTCCGGCGGCCCGTCGGGCAGCTCGGTCACCGTGGCGCCGCCGACGGCATCTGCGCCGGATCCCGTCTTCGTCGTGTCGCCCTGCTGCTTGCCTGCCATCGCCGCCTTCTCCCTCGGTCCACGTCTCGGTTCACAAGGTAGACCGATCCACCGACAGCATCAAACATGTGTTCGAACCCGCGTGTCGGTAGGTTCGGCCCATGCGCCCTCACCGGTCCCGAGTCTCTCGCCCGTCCAGCACCAGTCGCCCGCCGGTCTCCGGTGAGGTCGCGGTCGTGACCGGAGGTGCACGAGGCATCGGTCGCGCCATCGGCGTGCGTCTGGTCGAGTGCGGCTACCGGGTGGTGCTGACCGACGTCGACCCGGCGGTCGCGGGTACGGCGGAGCAGATCGGCGCTGTCGCCGGCCTCGAGCACGACGTGCGTGACGAGGCCGCGCACCGACGGGTGGCGCAGGAGGCCGCCCGGTTCGGCGAGGTTCGGGTCTGGGTGAACAACGCCGGGGTGGGGGACGACGGCGGGCTCGAAGAGCTGTCCGGCGAGGCGGTCCGTCGGCTGGTCGAGGTGAACCTGCTGGGCACCGTCTGGGGGATGCGGGCGGCGCTCCGGGCGTTCGCGGACGATGGCACGGGGGACGTGGTCAACATCGCCTCCCTGTCGGGGTTCGGGCCGGTGCCGGGGTTGAGCGTCTACGGCGCGACGAAGGCCGCCGTGCTGTCGCTGACCGCCTCGGTGCAGGCCGAGACGCCGCCCGGGGTGCGGTTGCACGCGCTGTGTCCCGACGGGGTCGACACCGACCTGGTCTCCGCGATGGACCCCGCCGGTCTGGCCACCGCCCTGAACCACTCCGGCGGCGGGCTGCTCCACCCCGAGCGCGTGGCCGCCGAGGCCGTGGCGCTGTTGGGGGCGCGCCGGGTCGTGCGCACCGTGCCCGGTTGGCGGGGCGCGGTCGCGCGCGCCTCGGGGCTGGCGCCCTCGGTCTTCGTCCATGCGCTGCCGATCGTGGTGCGACTGGGGCGCCTCGGGCAGCGCCGGGTCGCCTCGTCCCGCGGCTGACGCGACACTGCGGAGGTTCTCGAGGTTCGAACATCTGTTCGGCGTGTTCCTTGCGTGAGGCGTCCTGATCACCTACGTTCGTACACGTGTTCGATCGAACAGGGCTTCGAAGCGGTCGCTGACCGGCTCGACGACCGAAATTGTCGGTGGCCCCCGATAGACCTGTCGACATGAGCACGCAGACGGACCCGGGACCCGCCCGGACGTTCGACGAGAGGACCGCCCGCCCGGCTCGCCAGGCCGGCAGCTTCCCCAGGAGGTCGCAGATGAGCACCATCGCCGTTTCCCCGATCCGCCCCGTAGCGAGGCGTCCCCGCTCGGCCGCAGGGGTCACGTCGACGGCACCCGCGATGCGGCTGACCCGGCGCGGGCGACTGGTCTTCCTGCTCCTCTTCGTGGCCCTGGCCTTCGCCGCGCTCTCCCTGCTGAGCGGTCACTCCGCGGCCACGGACCAGCCCGGCGCCCCGGTGCCGACGCGTACGGTGCAGGTGCACGCCGGCGACACCCTGTGGGAGATCGCCGCCACCGTGGCAGCTCCGGGCGACGTGCGGGCGATGGTGCACCAGATCCAGGAGCTCAACGCCCTGCCGACCGCCAGCCTGCAGGTCGGCCAGGAGATCGCCGTTCCGCTGGCGCGCTGACACCCCAGCCGCTGACCTCTGGCCGCCGGCCCGGTCAGATGCTGAAGCGCTCGGTCCGCCAGCCCTGGTCGGTCCAGGACAGGATCACGTGCGCCTGCTGGGTGCCGCCGGGGTAGTCCTTCGGCTTCGCGTTCGCCTTCGGGATGACGGTCTGGGGAGCGATCTTGAGGACCAGCTGGTACTGCGGACGGTCCGGTGGGGTGTCGGCCTGCGGGACGATGTTGTCCAGCGCCCACCCCCGGGTCTCCACCCGGCCACCGGCGTCGTAGATGTCCTCGATCGCCGACGCGAGTGCGTCGCAGGAGTCGCAGTCGTCGGTGCCCAGCGTGCGCAGCCGCTCGGTGTCGCCCGACGTCGTCGCGTAGTTGAGCACCGCGATGTAGTAGCTGATGTAGGACTCCGCCCCGACGTCGTTCTGGGTCCGCGCGTCCTCGGGCATGCTCGGGCCGGGGAGGTCCGAGCCGTCAGGCGGTGCCTGGGACGGCCCTGCCGAGGAGGAGGCGCCGTCCGACGCTGCAGCACTGGGGGCACCGGGGGCACTGGGGACACTGGGGGATGGGCTGGTCGACGCGCCCGCGCTCGGCTCGTCCGCAGAGCAGCCGGTCAGGGCGAGGGTGGCGGTGAGTGCGGTGGCGGGAAGCACGGTCAGCGCCCAGGATCGGCGCGAGGGTCGGCGAGTCACGGCGGACATCCTGACAGAGCCCGCCAACCCGAAAGTCGGTTGCCCCCGCCTCGCGGCGTCGACACGATGTGCCGGTGAGCCCGCCGGATCGCCGACAACGCGCGTTTCGCACCTGGCTGACCTACCAAGGGGCCTGGGGGCTGATCTCGACCCTGTCGTGGACCACGGCCGTGGTCTACTTCGTTCGCGACCTCGGCCTCTCCCCGCTCCAGCTGGTGCTGGCGGGCACGGCGCTGGAGCTGGCCTACTTCGTGTGCGAGATCCCGACCGGGGTGATCGCCGACGTGTACTCACGCAAGGCGTCGGTGGTGATCGCCGCAGCGGTGTCCGGACTCGGGATGCTCCTGGTGGTCGCTGGCAACGGGTTCGGTTTCGTCGCCGGAGGAATGGCCGTGTGGGGCTTCGGCTGGACCTTCCGTAGCGGTGCCGAGGACGCCTGGCTCGCCGACGAGGTCGGGAGTGACCGACTCGGTGCGGCCTACCAGCGCGGCGCCCAGGTCTCCCGCATCGCGGGCCTGCTCGGCATCGGCGCGGCCGTCGCCCTGGCGCTGGTGGACCTGCGGCTTCCCTTCGCCGTGGCCGGCGTGACGTCCCTGGCGCTGTCGGGGTGGCTGGCCGCAGCCATGCCCGAGACTCGCTCGCGGTCCCCCCGGAAGCTCGGCCGCAGCACGCTCGGCCGAAGCGCTGTCGGCCGGGTGTCGGGCCGTGCCCGCGAGCTGGGCAGGCAGGTGCGCGCTGGCGGCCGGCTCGTGCGGGGCACACCGTTGCTGGTCCTGGTGCTCGGCATCTTCTTCGTGATGGGCGCCTTCGAGGAGTCGTTCGACCGGCTCTGGGAGGCGCACCTGTTGGTCGACCTCGGACTGGGTGGGGCCGACGCGGCGCCGCCCGTGGTGTGGTTCGGCGGGCTGGCAGCGGCGACGCTGCTGCTGTCGTTCGCGGTGGCGGCCCCGCTGGTCTCCCGGGTGGAGCGGCTCTCCGGTGCCCGCCTGGCCCGCGGGCTCGCCCTGCTGCACGCCTTGCTGCTGGTGTTCGCGTTGGCGTTCGCCGTTGCCGGCTCGCTGACCCTGGCGGTGGCGGCGTACCTGGCGACCGCCGTGGTCAGGGAGCTCGCCGGACCGCCGGTGCGCACCTGGATCAACGCCTCGATCACCGACTCGTCGGTGCGGGCCACCGTCCTGTCCTTCACCAGCGTGCTCGGCAGCCTGGGGGAGTGGGCCGGGGGGCCCGCGCTGGGAGCCGTCGGCACCCGCTGGGGCGTGCGCACGGCGCTGGCCTCAGGGGCCCTGCTGCTGGTGCCCGTGGTGGGACTGTTCGCCCGCGCCGCACGGCACCACGGAGTCGAGCCCGAGCTGGCCACCGCCGAGCCGGGTCAGGACTCGGTCGTGCCGGAGTCCGACCCGGCCGCCCGGTCCGGCTCCGGCTCCCAGCCCGGGCACGACAGCACGGGCAGGCGCGGGTAGCGGACCAGCCGCTCGTCCCAGGAGGCGCGCAGGCAGCGCAGGTAGGTGGTGCCGCGTCGCGTGTGGTTCAGCTTGGCGTGGCAGCACCGGGCACACAGTCCCGCCGGGGGACCGGCCGAGGCGCCACCCGAGTGGCCGGCCGGCGGGGAGGACGCGGACGACATGCGCCCAACCTCTCACAGGCCGGTCAGCGCCCGGAGCTGGAGCACGAACAGCACCGTCACCACGACCACGAGCACGGCGATAGCCAGGTTCATCCGGCGTTCCCAGGCGTGGACCGGCGGTCCATGGTGCGCGGCGAGCAGCGCGCGGGTGGCCAGCATGCCCAGCAGCAGGACGACGGCGACGCCGGCGATCACGAGCTCCTCCGCGGGATGCTCAGGCCGGGCAGCGCCGGCAGGCGCGGCCGCAGGAGCTGGATCCCGGCCGCCACCCAGGTGACCGCGACGAGCAGCAGGAGCCCCAGCTCCGGGGACCAGACCCCCATGAAGAGCAGCACCTGGGCGACCGCCACCCCCAGGGCGATGCTGATCGCGACCCCCATCACCAGGTGCCACATCAGGCTGCTCGGCTCCAGGAGCCCCACCACGGCCAGTCCCGGTGCGGCCAGCGCGAAGGCGAAGACCAGCAGCGGCTGCACGGGCGGGCCCGGTTGCACCAGCATCGCGACCAGCGCCGCTGCACCGAGTCCCGCGGTCGCCACCGCGACGGCGCTCGCTCTGCTCATCAGGGCCTCCCGGGCTTCGTCGTGTGGTCGGTCAGCGTCTCGGCGAGCACGAAGACGGTGGCGTCGCGATTGCGGAAGAGCGGGTGGAAGGCGTCGGAGGCGAGCAGGTCGGTCTCGATCCCGGCGAGCCCGCGGCCGGGGAACTCGCCCAGCGCCTCGGTCTCCGCCTTCTGCGAGCGGGTGATGATCAGGTACGTCGCGGCGTACGGCGTGTCGCTCATCCAGCCGAACAGCTTCTCTTCGGGGTCGGTGACCATCGCCCGGCGTACCGCGGCGTCCTCGCGCGCGATCGGGACGTAGGTGAAGCGCTCGTAGTCGTCGAACTGGGCCGGGTAGTTGCGCGAGCCCTCGATCAGGAGCGAGCCGGGCGGTGCCACCGAGTAGACGAAGTCGGCGGCGGCCACCTCGCCGGGGCTGAAGTGGTACTGCCGGTCGTTGCCGAACTCGGCCAGCAGGAAGGTGCCCATCAACGCGCAGGAGACCACGACCACGACCGCCGCCCGCCACCGGGTCACCGCCGCACCCAGCGGCCACAGCAGCGTGGCCGCGAAGTAGACCAGCCCGGGCAGGGCGAACATGAAGGCACGGAACAGGATCTCGCTGCCGTAGGGGCTGAACACCACCAGCGTCGCGGGGGTGAACGCCCACAGCATGGGGACGTAGTCGCGCCGCCCGCGCAGCCAGGCCACCACCATCCCGGCGACTCCGAGGAGACCGATCAGCACGGTGTGCACGCGGGCGACGAGCGAGACCAGTTCCTGCCCGGAGCTGACCTGGTTGTAGCCGATCAGGGTGTCCTGCAGGTTGCCGCGCACCGCGCCGACCGCCCCCAGCGCCTCGACCAGGCTGGACTGGGTGAACGGCGCGGCCACGTAGAGCACCCAGGCTCCCAGGGCCACGGCGACGAAGACGGGCAACGCCCAGCCGACGGTACGCCGAGTCGCGGCCAGGGCGACGAGCATCAGCACCAGCATCAGCGGGGTGAGCTGGTGGGTCGTCACGATGCACGCGGACAGCAGCAGGAGCAGGCCCATCAGCGCGACCCGCTGACCCGGCGTGGCGTCGGCGTCGGCCGCGAGCGCCGGGTCTGCCTGGGGCACCGGGCGGGCGAACCAGCGGATCAGCACCGCCAGGACCAGGAGGTACCACACGTAGTTCAGTGCCTGCGGCGAGAAGTAGCCCTGACCGACCCAGTTGGCCAGCACGAACAGCCAGCCACCGACGGCGACGGTCCGGGCGTCGTCGGTGATGGTGCGCAGCAGGACCATCGCGGCCGCCACGGTGAGCAGGTAGAAGAACACCTCGGCCCAGGCGGCGTAGCTGAGCGCGGAGTCCAGTCCGGCGAGGTCGGTGAGCATGGCGTTGAACGCGAAGAACCCCGGCCAGTTGTGGTAGATCCCCAGCACGCCGATCGTCGGGTCGACGGTGCCGGTGCGGTCGATGTAGTCGATGATCCCGGCGTGCTTCCAGGTCCAGGAGTAGCGGACCGCGCCGTACAGCAGCGGTGGGGTCACGAACAGCAGCACGGTCAGCACCGCGGGGTAGAGCATCAGCAGCCATCGCGGGGAGGCGCGATGCGCGAGGGTGAGCCCGAAGCTGACCGCCATCGCGGCGAGCGCGAGGTACCCGGTCCAGGGCAGCACCGAGACCAGCCCCGTGTCGCCCATCGCGGACAAGTCGACCTGCTGCAGCGTGAACCACCACAGGACGCCGATCCCGGCCAGCTCGACGAGCCAGGCCAGCCCGCGCGGCAGGCGACGTACCTGCGGCGGGGCCTCCACGCGCGGAACGGTGGTGCTCATCGTCGCCATCCGGACCCCCCGTCGCCGGCGGCCAGCGTGGGCCGCTCGAGCCGGCGCAGCACCGCGTGCACGTTGCGGATGGCCCAGATGCCGCCCGGCGCATAGCTGCCGGTCTTGTCGACGATGCCGCTGACGTGGTGCAGCCAGGTGAGCAGCACCAGCGCCGGGTCGTACGCCGCCTCCGCCCGACCGCGGCCGACCGCCTGCGTCACGAGGTCCCCGAGCTCGCGACGCTCCACCTGCATCCGCGCGGTCAGCCACAGGTGGCACAGGTCGACCTCGACCGGGCCGTCGGCGGTGGCACGCTCCCAGTCCAGCAGCGCCCGCACCCGGGTGCCGGTGGGGTCCAGCAGCACGTTTCCCGGAGCGAGGTCCCCGTGCAGCCAGCCGCGTCGCAGCGACCGGCCGGCCAGGCCGTGCCCGATCGCGGCGCGAACCTCCGCGATCGCGCCGTCCGCGTCCAGCTCGGCCCACTCCTGCAGCCGTCGCAGTGGTGCGTCCACCCAGCCGGCGAGCACGTCGTCGTCGACCAGCACCGGCACGGACGTGCGCTCGTGCAGCGGCCGGACCGCGTCGGTGACCACGTCGAGGAGGCCGTCGGAGCCCGGGGCGGCCCCCGGTCCGGGGCGCTCCTCGAGCAGGTCACCCAGGCTGCGTCCGGCTACGAAGTCCTCGACCAGAACGACCCGGCCCGCCGCGGAGCGGCCCGCGGCGCGCACCACCGGCAGCAGGTCCCACCCGGTCAGCCGTTCGTCGCGGGCCAGCAGCGCGACCGCGGCGCTGGCCCGGGTGAGCGCGGCGTCGCCGCGTGGGCTGCGGGAGCACTTGAGCACCGCTGCGGCGCGGCCCGGGCCGACGGCCGCGACGGTGACGTCCCCGACAGTCGACATCACCTGCTGGACCCGCCAGCCCGCCGGAAGGCCGAGCACGCCGGCCAGCTCACCGAGGTCGCGGGAGAGCAGCCGGCGGTCGCGCTGCCGGTGCACCCGGGCGCGCACGCGTCGGGCGGGCCGGACCAACCAGCCCAGGCCGGACAGCCGCACCCGGCTCACCCACAGCGGCCCGAGGACGGTGGCCAGCAGCGCTGCCGCCGCGACGCTCTGTGCCGCGAGCCAGCCGAGCCCGAGGCCGGTGATGCCGGCGCGCTGCAGCCCGGCCCAGATCAGCACGACGGCGGCCAGGTTGATCGCCAGGGTGACCAGCACGAACCGGCGCATCCGTGCGCGCACCCGCTCCACCGCCCCGTAGACGACCACGACCGCGGACGGGATCGCCGAGAGCGCGAGCAGCCGCAGCATCGGCGTACCGTCCTCGGCGTAGTCGGGGCCGAAGAAGGCCAGCAGCTGCGGGGCCAGGAGCCAGATCAGCGCCACCGCCGGCGCGAGCATGCCGACCGTGTGTACCAGCGTGCGGTAGCTGAGGTCGGCCAGCCGGCCGGTGTCGGTGGCTCCCTCGACCAGCAGCGAGGTGGCCATGCTGCGGCTGACCAGGTAGAGCGAGTAGAAGATGTTCCAGGCCACCGCGAAGTAGGCCGCCTGCTCGGCGCCGGAGACCTCCAGCACCAGGATCGGCAGCACGCTGGTCAGGCCGGTCCCGGCGAGGGCGACCAGGTAGTCCGCGGAGGCGAACCGGGCGACGCTGCGGGGCGTGACCCGCGTCCGCGCGGGATGGACGCGGGTACGGACGACATGGCCCGGCAGGAGCCGGCGTGCCATCACCAGGTGTACGGCGAGGAGCATCGGCAGCAGCGGCAGCGTCCAGGCCAGGAAGATGCCCTGGTCGGAGAGGAGGACCAGCGGCACCAGGAGCACCCCGAGCTTGACCGCACCGAACACCGCGTTCTTGCCCAGCACCCAGCCCGAGTGGCGCAGCCCGGCCAAGGCGCCGTCCTGGAGCACGAAGAGCCCCCACAGGGCGACCGCGGCGACGAACCAGAGTCCGAGCGCCCGGTCGTCGGCCAGGAAGGCGAGGGACGGTGCCCACCATCGTGTGCCGACCACGAAGCCGGCCCCGACCAGCAGCGCCACGCCGAAGCTGACCGCGTAGCAGGTGAGCACCAGGCGTCCGCTGCGCGCGCCCGCGACCGGCAGGAACCGGTTGAGCACGTTGGACAGGTTGAGCTGGGCCAGGGTGGACAGCAGTGTCATCGCGGCGACGAGCGCCGAGCCGACGCCCACCGTCTCGGCCGGCCAGGCCCGGGCGGCCACCACCCAGAACGCCATGCCGAGCACCGCGGAGGTGCCGGCGCTGGCGACGAGCGCGTAGCCGTTGCGCAGCAGCGGCTGGCGGGCGGCGCGGGAGAGGAGGGCGAGCACGGGTGCGGTCGGCATCGGTCACCGGTGCTGGTAGACGCGCACGTAGTCGATGTCGAAGCGGGACGGGAACGTCGTCGCCAGCCCCGGGGCGCCCGGGTAGTCGCCGCCGACGGCGAGGTTGATCAGCAGGTACATCGGCTGGTCGGGGACGATCCGGTCGCGCTCGACCTTCCAGACCTGCTTGCCGTCGACCCACCAGGTCAGCTGGTCGGGCGTCCAGCGCAGCCCGTAGCGGTGCCATCCGGCGGAGGTGTCCGGGCCGTCGGCCTTCTTGCCCTTCTGCCGCTTCTCGCCGTCCTCGCGCCAGTGCGCGTGCATGATCAGCCGGGACGGCTGGTGGCCCAGGATCTCCATGATGTCGACCTCGGGCCGGGACTTGTGGGTGATCGGCATCATCCAGAACGCCGACCACAGTCCGGCGCCGGCCGGCATCCGCATCCGGGCCACGACGCGGCCGTACTCGAACGCGAAGCGCGGTTTGCGCTTGAGGTTGTCGGTGGCGCGCCCGGTGGAGACCATGCCGGAGGTGAAGGGGTAGGTCTTGCCGTCCGAGGCGTGGTAGGTCTGCCGGCGCGCCTCCAGGTGCAGCGCGCCGCCGGAGACCGAGACGTTGCCGGGGCGGTACCACTGCAGCTCCTCGTTGGACCCGTTGGTGCAGCCGCGGTCGTCCCACCAGTAGCAGTCGGTCCACTTGTCCCGGTTGAGCTTGCCGCCGCGGAACTCGTCGGCGAACACCAGCTTCCATGGGGACTTCTTCACCTGGGCCTCGGTCCGACCGGGCCCGGAGCCGAGCACGCAGCCGTGCAGGGGCAGCAGCACGAGCAGGCACAGCATCACCACCGCGGCCCGTCGGAGCAGCGCGGCACGGGTGAGCGGCCGCGGCCGGCGCACGCGGCTAGACATCGCGGAAGCCGATCACGCGCTTGACCGCCCCGCGCAGCCCCTGGTCGGCGCCGTGCAGGGGCAGGCGCTCCAGCCACAGCTCGGGGTAGGGGTGTGCGACGGCGCCGAACCGGGACTTGAACTGCGCGAGCCCCTCGCTGCCGCCGGTCTCGCCCATGTGGTACGCCGAGCAGCCGGCCGCGCACGCCTCCTCGATGGCCACCTTGTGGAGCAGCCGGTTCGCCTGGGTCCGGCCGGCCAGCTCCTCGTCCATCGCCCCGCGCGTGTAGTGCGCGTTGCGCCCGCGCAGCACCAGGATCGCCGCGGCCGGCCGGCCGTCGTACCACGCCACGGAGACCCGGCACGCCTCGCCGAGCGCGTCCGCGATGGTGCGCAGCTTGCTCACCGGGTCGCGGCGGGTCCGTCGCCATCGCGCCAACGCCCGCGGCTCGTGCTGATGCTCGGCCCACCGGTCGGTGGAGGACGCCAGCAGCTGGTCGAGCACACCGACCAGCCGGCCGCCGGTGTCGGTCTCCACCTCGACGCCCATCCGCTCGGCGCGGCGCACCTGGGTGCGGGTCATCTGCTTGAACCGCTGCGACCACACGGTCTCGAACCCGCCGGTCAGGTCCAGCACGTGCGCGCAGCCGTCCCGGACGCTGAGCCCGCCGCGTCCGCGCAGCGCCTCGCGCCAGGCCTCGGCGTGCAGCGGGTTGGGCCGGACGTGCAGCCGCAGCGGGTGCGTGGCCGTCACGTCGTCGAGCACCGCGGCGACCAGGTCGGCGGTCACCGCGCCGTCGCAGAGCAGCCCGCCGTACCCCCACGCCACCGGGGGGGAGGCCAGCGCCTGCGCCCAGCCGGGCCGGCGGGTGCGGGCGACCAGCGGCAGCAGGGCGGTGCGCCCGTCGGCGGCGCGGTAGAGACGGCTCGCGTCCTCCCACTCGCCCGAGGCGCACACCGCGGCCAGCCACTGCGGAGACTGGGTGGGCATCGCGTCGGGGTCGGCCTCCAGCAGGGCGTGCCAGGTCGGGCCCGGCACCGTCGTGGCCACCTCCGCCAGCCGGGCGCGGGGCGGACGGTCGTGCAGCTGGGTGCTGGTCATCGCGCTCCTCGGGTCAGTCCGGCGCGACCGCGACGGGCCACCCGCCACACCGTGGTGCGCAGCTGCGGGCGGTACGGCGCCTGCCGCAGCCCCTCCCCGCGCACCAGGTGGGAGAGCCGGCTCGTCCCGGTGTCGGCGTCGACGATGATCCGGGCCAGGGCGAAGCGGTCGTCCTCGGTCGAGCTCATCGCGTGCTTGACCGCGACGGCGGAGTCGAACCCCGCCTCGACGACCACCCGCCGGACCCTCGGCCCGTGGTAGCCGTGCGGGTAGGCGAAGCTCGGCACCGGCTGCTGCAGGTGGTCCTCCAGGGTGCGGCGGCTGCGCAGCACCTCCTCGCGCACCTCGCGGGTGGGCAGCTCGTCGAGCCGCGGGTGGGTGTGGCTGTGCGCGCCGATCTCGACGCCGCGGCTGGCCACCTCGGCGAGCTGCGGCCAGGTGAGCAGCGGACGCCGGTCCTCGCCCTCAGCCGCCAGCCACCCGGCGCCGCGGCCGACGTAGCCGGTGGTGACGTAGAGGGTGCTGGGAAAGCCGTGTTGCTCCAGGCGGGGCAGTGCCGCCGAGGCGAAGTCGGCGAACCCGTCGTCGAAGGTGAGGACCACCGGCCGCGGGGGCAGGGTCGCGGCGGGCTCGCCGCCCGACAGTGCGGCCGCCAGTCGGCTGACCGTGATCGGCTGGTAGCCGCTCTCGGCCAGCACAGCCAGGTGCTCGCCGAAGCGCTGCGGGTGCACCGCCCAGCGCCGGAACGCGGCAGTCGCCTCGGCGCTGACCGCGTGGTAGAGCAGGATCGGCACCGTGATCACGACGCCCGCCTCCGGGCGCTGCGGCTGCCGCGGGCGTAGCCGAGGGGCCCCTTGGCCATGCCGATCACCTGACGGGCCAGCAGCGGCGTGTCCGAGCCCGTCGCAGGCTCGGACGGCGCTGTCGGACCGGGCCGGTCGTTCCCGGCGATCAGGTGGGCAAGTGCGCGCGGGGCCAGCCGCACGAAGTCCGCGAGCGCCGCCGGGCGCCGCACCACCACCCGGGTCAGGTAGGCCCCGAGTCCTGCGCCGTAGTTGGCCGCCTGCATCTTGACCGCCTCCAGGTCCTTGCGGTGGTGGTGGTGCACGATCGCGGCCGGCTCGTAGACCAGCGACCAGCCGGCGGTGACCACGTCGTAGAAGGCGGCGAGGTCGTCGCCGCCTCGTCCCGGGCTTCCGGCGCCGAGGGCCGGGTCGAAGCCGCCCAGCCCGCGCAGCACGTCGGTGCGGAAGGCCATGTTCGCCCCCGAGCCCAGGCTTCCTGCGGTGTAGGGGAACAGCGGGTCGTCGGGGCGGGACCCGTTGAGGTTGAACATCCGCCACTCGAACCCCTTGCCGAAGCCCCCGTGCCCGTCGACCGCGAGCTGGCCCGGAGTCTCCAGCTCGGCGGGCCAGATCAGTCCCGTGACGCACGCGATCCGCGGCGAGGTGGCGAACTGGGCGACCAGGGCGCGGACCCAGTCCGGGTCGACCACCACGTCGTCGTCGGTGAACGCCACCACCGGAGTGTCCACGTGCGGCAACGCGGCGTTGTGCGCGCGGGCCAGCCCCGGGACGTCCTCGCGGACGTAGCGGACCTCCGGGAAGTCGCGGGAGACCAGCTGCGCGGTGGCCTCGTCGGCGGGTGCGTTGTCGACCACGAGCACCTGCAGGTCCGGATAGCCGGTGGCCCGCAGCGAGCGCAGGCACCGCGCCAACGCATCGGGGCGGTTGTGCGTGGCGACCACCACGGTGGCCCGGAGCCCGCCCGGCATCGGTCTGCCGGCGGACTCGTCCCCGTCGGGCTGGGCGTTGCGACTCGGCGTCGTCGCGAAGTCGGCGCGCACCTGCTCGAGGCTTCCCGGCGCCGGCCGTCCGTCCACCAACGGAATCTCGGCCGCCCCCACCGGCCGGCCACGGTCGCGGACGAGGACCCGGGCCCGCCGGTAGGGGAGTCCCGCCACCCCGGAAGGGGCGAGCCCGACGAGACCCGGGCCGCTCAGCTCGAGCTGGAGCAGCTGCACCGGCTCGAAGTCGGGCGCGGGCGCGCTGCGCCCGCGCAGGTACCCGGCCGCGGTCACGGCCAGGCCCAGACCGATGGCGCCGGCCCGGGCGAGTCCGGCCGGGTCCCCGCGCAGGGCCGCCCCCATGCCGTGCAGCACGCCGGCCGGCAGGGTCGACGCGGCGTACCCCCGCTCGGTGCTGAGCCCGTCCCTGCTACCGACGAGCCGGGTGACGGTCGCCTTGGACCGGCCCTCGGCGAAGCAGCGGGACACGAAGTAGCCCAAGCGCTGCCGCTCCGCGGGAACCCGGTGCCGCACCCGGGCGCGAGGCTCGAGCACGATCAGCGCGTGCGGGTCGCGCTGCCGCAGCCGGATGCACAGCTCGGTCTCCTCGCAGCCGGCCGTGCCGCCGCCGACCCGCCCGACCCGGTCGCTGAACCGCTCCCCGCCCAGCGCGGCGGCCCGGAAGGCCATGGTGGCGCCCAGCACGTTGCGCACCTCGCCGCCGTCGGGCGGAAGGCCGAGATGGCTGCAGCCGACCACCCAGTCGAACTCCGCGGGCCACCAGCGCGGCCGACTGCCCGGTCGGCGGGGGCCGCGGGCAGCCCAGCACGGAAGCGCCGTACCCCCGACGGCGGCGACGCGCGGGTCTCCGAACGGCGCGGTGAGCTGGGCCAGCCAGTCCGGCTCCGGCACCGCGTCGTCGTCGAGGAATGCGACGATCGTGCCGGTGGCCGCGTCCAGTCCCGTGTTCCGGGCGCCGGACAGGCCGCGCGACCCGGTGCTCGGCAGCACGCGCACCCCGCCGTGCGCGCGCGAGCAGTCCCACG